>JANRLE010000365.1:0-2224 GCA_033762895.1 Bryobacteraceae bacterium
CGGACGCGGCCAGTGACGACTGGCTGCTGGCGGGGATCGAAGCGGGTGCCGTCGGCGCGCTGGCCTCGCCCCTCCATCCGCGCGACGTGCGGCACGCGTTGGAACTTGCGGGACAAGGCGGAGCGATGCTGGCGCCCCGCACCGCGGCGCTGTTGATCCAGCGGATCCGCGAACGGCACCATGAGGATGGACCGCTGCGCGGGTTGACGCGGACCGAGCTTCGTGTGGCCCAGTTGCTGGCGAGGGCCTGCTCCAACAAGCAGATTGCCGATCACCTGCGCATCAGCAAATCGACGGTGGAGACGCACGTCTCGCACGTGCTGAAGAAACTCGGCGTGCAATCGCGGAGTGAAGCGGTCCTGGTGATCAAGCCGCAGAAGGAATAGGGGCTTTCGGGTTGCCGGTTTCGCGTTTCGGGTCTGGGGTTTGAACGTTGAACGTTCGGTGTTCGATGTTCGATGTTTGGTTTTCGCCCTTACGCCTTACCCCTTACGCCTTACCCCTTACGCCTTACCCCTTACGCCTTGCTTCTCCCTCTCTCATGGAAACCTGCCATTTACAGTGCGGACGCGGCGGTTAGACTGCTGCAACATCATGGACAGCCCGGACGTTGTCAGCGCGGCAGTTGCACCGCGACCCCGAGGAAAACCTCATGGAAACCTGCAAGCAGGTTTCCCCTATGGAAATCTCGGGCGCTCAGGATGTAAACATGAGGCCAAGCTCGCCAAGGACGTAAGGAAGTGCGGTCGGGCGAATCGGAAAACCATCAGACAAACGTAAAGCCTATGTTCAACAAACTGTTCAAACGCATGGCCCCGCTCGTGGCGGGGGTGGTGTTGTTAGCGATGCAAAGTCTGCAAACTCAGGCGGCTTATCCTCAGATATCCAGCTTCGTGTATATCAATTCCTATGAAGTTGAGGTGACCGTTTCTACAAGTCCATACACGACGTTTTGGTGGTTTGGACAAAGTCGGAACAACACCGCGCCCAACTATGATGGCTTGGATGTGGCGAACACCTATCCGGGCTATACCAACGTTTGCGTATACGTTTACGAAACCTATCCTGGTAGTGATTACTCCTACGCCATCATCGATAGCGTTCAGGGAACGACCATCTGGAACGGTCCGTAATCGAAACGCCTCATCATGCTCCGCCCGGCAGAGCCGGGCGGAGCAGTCTTCCGCACATGAAATCCACAAAAACCATCGCCGTCGGACTGTTGACATTCGCGAGCACTTTCTCTTCGCACGCGGACGAGTTCTCGCGCTGGACCTGGCGCAATCCCAAGCCGCTGGGGAGTACTTTGTATTCGATCATCCATGCGGAGAATCAGTTCGTGGCGGTCGGCGCCTATGGCGAAATTGTGACCTCAACCAACGGCCGCACCTGGACCATCGAGGCGGCTGGCACTACCGGGCGGTTTCTGGGTGTTTGTCACGGCGACGGGTTGTTCGCCGCCTACGGGTTTGTGCAGAATCCGCAAGGCAGCCCCGCGTTTCTGGCCAATCTCGTTGTCTCACCCGACGCCCGGAACTGGACCCGGCCGCCGCATAACCTGCCCAGCGGCCTGCAAGGCATGGCCTACGGGGCCAGTCACTGGGTGTGCCTGGACACCTTCGGGAACATCCGCTCGTCCCCCGATCTGGCTGGGTGGACACTCCAGGTGCCGGCGGTGATCTCGGCGTTCAGCGAACTGATCTTCGCCCAGGACAAGTTTGTGGCGGTGGGTAACCGCGGTGTCATCATGACCTCCACCAACGGCATCACCTGGCAGGAACAGGACTCCGGAACCACAGCCAATCTGCAAGACATTGCCTATGGCGACGGAAAGTTCGTAGTGGTCGGCGGGGATGAAATGCTCGGTCAGGGGATTATTCTGACCTCGGAGAATGCCGAGGACTGGTGGATTCAAACGACGGATTTTCCGCTGAATGGGGTGGCGTATGGTCCAAACGGATTCACCGCCGTGGGCGGTGGCGGATTTGGTACGGACTGCGGCAGTTCCATGAATTCATCCGATGGGGTTTACTTCGCGGCCGGTCCGGAGGGATGCGATTCCGGCCTCACGGCCACTCCGAACGACGTCGCGTGCAACGACGAGGTCTGCGTGGCGGTGGGCTTCTGGGGACTGCTGGCGGTTTCGGAGGACGGCCTGATCTGGTCCAATAACCAGGAAGGGACTTCGGCAGCGACCTTGCACGCCACGGCCACCACCTCCGCC
>JANRLE010000366.1:0-35489 GCA_033762895.1 Bryobacteraceae bacterium
GGGCTGGGCGCGTTAACCACGTGCAGCGCGCGGGGGCTGCTGACGAAGTGGAAGTCCTGCAGCGTATCGCCGTTCGGGCTCATGGCCTGGGCCCGCACGCCGGCGCCCCCTTCTTCCAGATCCTCGATGCGGATGTCCGGCACCAGTTTCTGCAGTGATGCGCAGAACAGGCGCTTGGAAAATGACCGCCGCAATTCGTCGAAGCACATCTTCGGATAACGGCCGAGGAAGCGCCAGAGGCCGGCGTAAGTGAGCGCATCCCACAGGTCGGCCACGCAGATGTCCGACTTCTTATACCCCTCGCGCGCGAATGCCAGCACGGCGTTGGGCCCGCATTCCACGCCGCCGTGAATCAGCCGCGTGTAGTGCACCCCGAGAAACGGGAATTTCGGATCCGGAACAGGATAAATCAGGTGCCGCACCAGGGACTGCCGCTCCTTGCGGATCTTAAAATATTCGCCGCGGAAGGGCACAATGCGCACCTCGCGGCGGTTGCCGGTGAGTTCGGTGACGCGATCGGAATGGAGGCCGGCGCAATTGATAACCAGCGACGCCTGGAATTCTCCTTTCGCCGTTTCGGCGGCCCATCCGTCCGCAAGCCGCCGCAGACGATTCACACGCGCGCCGGTCACCACCCGTCCGCCGCGCGATTCAATGATCGCCGCCAGGGCTCTCGCCACCGCCGGGTAGTCCGTGATGCCTTCCTGGGGTACGCGCAGCGCGGCGACGCCGGCCGCATGCGGTTCGATTTCACGGAACTCTTCCGGCTTCATCCATTTCAGCCCCTCGAGTCCGTTTTTCGTTCCGCGCTCGTGCAGATCGCGCAGCCGGGGCACTTCCTCCTCATTCGTGGCGACAACCAGCTTGCCGCAGATTTCGTGCGCAATGTGGTGGGTCTGGCAGAACTCCACCATCTGGCGGATGCCGGTGACGGCCAGGCGCGCCTTGAGCGAGCCGGGCTTGTAGTAAAGGCCGGAGTGGAGCACTCCGCTGTTGTTGCCGCTCTGGTGACGGGCGACGCCGTCTTCCTTTTCGCAAACGACAATTTCGGCGTCCGGAAACTTTTCGCCCATCCGGTAGGCGGCGCCCAAACCGACGAGGCCGCCGCCAATGATCAGGAAACGGGTACGAGCCATGCTGAAGTCATAATTATCGTATGGACTTCGTTCGCTTCGCCGCGCCGTGGGTATTGTTGTGGAATTGGCTCACATTCAGCGGACTGCTGGCCTGGAATCATCTGCGCGTGCGTGGGCTGCGCCAGGCAAAAGGAATTCCCGAGGAAAAGCCCGCCATTCGCGACCCCCGTTCCATGTACGGACTGGTGGTGGAGGGGCTCAGCTTTTTCGTCGCGGCCGGATTCGCGCAGCCCAGCGCGGCGGCCGCCGATTGGATGAAAGTGGCTTCGATGGTCTTCGGACTGATGGCGGTCACCGTACTGTTCTTCGCGCTGCGCCATCTGGGCCTGGAGTGGCGTGTGAAGGCCGTGGTAACCGAGGATCACCGCCTGGTGACCACCGGTCCGTACGGTGTGGTGCGCCACCCGGTGTTTGCCGCGCTGCTCTGTTTATTGCTGGCGACCGTGCTGCTGGTGACCAGGCCCTGGGCGGCGGTGGTTGCCGTGGCGGTGTACCTGTTGGGGACTGAGATCCGGGTGCGGGCCGAGGATGGACTGCTGGAGCGGCGGTTCGGGCAGCGGTTTGTGGAGTACAAGTCGAGGGTGGCGGCTTATGTGCCGCTGGTGCGCTAGCCGGCCGCGGCCGGCAGCCTGTCTTTCGCGTAGCAGTCATCGGAGATGGGGCACTCTCCGCATCTCGGCTTGCGCGCCACGCAAATGTTCCGTCCGAAGTGGATCAGTTGGTGCGAAAAAAGAATCCAGCGATCCTGCGGCAGCAGCTTCATCAGATCCTGTTCGATCTTTTTCGGATCTTCGTGTCTGGTCAGGTCCAGACGGTTGGCGATGCGTTGAACGTGAGTATCCACCACCACGCCCGCGGCGATTCCATACACCGTCCCCAGTACGACGTTGGCCGTTTTTCGGGCCGCCCCCGGAACCGTCAGCAGTTCCTCCATCGTGCGCGGCACCTCGCCGTTGTAAGCCTCCAGCAGGCGCTGCGCCGCGCCCTTGATCGACTTGGCTTTGTTGTTGAAGAATCCCGTGGAGCGGATGTCGTTTGCCAACTCGTCCAGATTGGCGGCAGCCAGATCGCGGATGGTGGGATACTTCTCGAACAGCCCTGGCGTCACTTTGTTGACTCGTTCATCGGTGCATTGCGCCGAAAGGATGGTCGCCACCAGCAACTGCCATGCGCTGTTGTGATTGAGAGCGCAGGTGGCGTTGGGATAGAGTTTGTCGAGCGCGGCGAGAATGCGCTGCAGACGCGCCTTTCGCTCAGCCGATGTCCTGGGTTTCTTCATTGCGAGAGACTCTTTTCTCGGGCGGAGAGGAATTCGTCGCCCTGCTGCCATGTGGGCATCTTCTCCGCATTCGCCACCTCCATGCCCAATGTGAAACCGAAGCGTGCCAGTTCCTCGATTCCCGAAAAGTCCCACGATTCCTTGTACTCGTCCGAGGGCTGGTGATAATGCTTGGCGTTGTACTCGGCGAACACCTGATCGCCGTAGCCGGCCGGTTTGCCGGAAAACTGATTTCCCATGTGGATGGAGAATGCGGGAATGCCGGCGCGCGCCATGGAGAAATGATCGGACCGGTAATAGCTGCCCTGTTCAGGCCGGGGATCCGGTTTGATAGCGAGGCCGAAGCGCTGGGCGATGGCGCGCACGGTGGGCCATGCGGTAGTGCGCTCGGCGCCGGAGACCACCACATCCGACGTGCGTCCAAACGGATAGAACGCATCGAAATTCAGATTGAGCGCCGTCCTGGCGGAGGGGATGAACGGATGGCGCCCGTAGTATTCCGAACCGCGCAGCCCGTTTTCCTCCGCTGTAACGAATAGAAAGATGGCGGACCGGCGGGGCTTGTGTGGCAGCGCCTGCCACGCGCGTGCGATCTCCAGCACCATCCCGCATCCGGTGGCGTTGTCCACGGCGCCGTTGTAGATGCCGTCCCCGTTCACCGCGCCGCCCACCCCAAGGTGGTCCCAATGGGCGGAGAAAACCACCGCTTCATCCGATTTTCGCGAGTCGCTGCCGCCGATGATGCCCGCCACGTTGCGCGAGGTCAGATGGCGGACCTTAGCCGGGAAAGTTCCGCGGAAACGCAGCGGCAGGGCCATGGGACGGAAGCCGTGAGTGTCGGCCAGCGCCAGCATCTCTTCCGCGCTTTTTCCGGCGGTTGCGAACAGGCGATCGCCAATCGGTTGCGACACCCAGCCGGCGAAAGCCAGCGCGTGCTGCCCGGCTTCCACCTTCACCTGCATGTCCTCGCGCCCCCAGGAACTCTTCACCACTTCGTAGCCATAGCTGGCCGTGGCTGTGGTGTGAACAATGATGCAGGCTGCCGCGCCGCGCCGGGCCGCTTCTTCGTACTTGTAGGTCCAGCGGCCGTAGTAGGTCAGAGCCTCGCCGCCGAAAAAGGCGGCATCGCGGGAGGGCGGCTCGCCGGTGAACAGCACCACCACCTTACCGCGGACATCCACGTCGCGGTAGTCTTCCCACCCGAACTCGGGCGCCGTGATGCCGTGACCCACAAAGACCGCTTCGGCGTCGATGGAGGCGTTCTCAATCTGCCGCTGCGTGTAGCCGACGAATTCATCAAGCCATTTGAAGTCGAACTTCTTGCCATTTCCCTCGGCGCTGAGGCGCGCGCCGGGAAGCGGGTTCACTCCCACCAGCGGCACGGGTTGAAAGTATGTGCCGTTTTCTCCCGCCGGTTTCGCGCCAATCAACTCCAACTGTGCGGCGAGGTATTCCTCGGTCAGCGCGCCGCCGCGCACGCCGACACCACGGCCTTCCAGCAGGTCGCTCGAAAGAAACCTGACATGAGCCCGGATGCGCGGAGAATGGATGCGCGGAGAATCCTGGGCCGGGCACAGCATCGCCCAGGCCAATGGCAGCAATAGACGCTTCATTCAGTCTAAGAGTGTAGCTTGAGCGGATCAGGCCAGGATGAGGGCGAACGCCTTCCGCATGGCCTCGGCCGTGACCGCCAGCGCCTGGTCGCGCGGCAGTTTCCTCAGTTCGGCGTTGAACGGCTCAGGCCGCACCGGACCGTCATATCCGATTTCCTGGAGCGCGTTCAGGAACGCCGCCACGTCGATGACTCCGGTGGCGCAGGGCAACTCGCGGGCCAGGTCCATCTGCCTGTCCACGGGCGTATCCTTCGGCGCGTCGTTCAGATCCACCGAGACCACGTCATCGTTCTTCAACGTGAGAATGTCGGCCTTTGATTCCTGCGCGGTGTACCAGTGCCAGCTATCGAGAACGAAGCCGATGTTCTTCCTGCCGGTGGCGGCGATCAACTCCTTGGTTTCGGCCATGGTGTGGACAAACGGGAATCGCTGCGCGCTCCACGATGTTTTCGGACCGACGTATTCCAGTCCGAAGCGCATGCCGTGGTCGCCCAGTATGGCCGCGATCGCCGAAAGCCGCCGGACGTGCTGATCGAAGTTGGCGCGGTAGGTGAGCCGCTCGTGCGTGGGCCGCAGCCATGTGCCTACGCGCGTAACCCCGGAACGCTGGAGCGCCTTGGCATGCGCCGGCAGCAGCTTCATCCCTTCTTCGAACGTCTCCGCGGCGCCGCGAAAATCCACGCGCAGGCCGGCGCTGCCCCACACCAGGCGCTTGGCGCGAAGCTGATCGTTCAGCTTCATACTCTCCGAATCGGACAGCGTGGCAAGGTAGTCGGGCTGTGGCTCCACGGCTTCGTAGCCGTGATGATGCGCGAACCCGATCGCCTCCAGTTGATCGGCCTTGACGCCGATGGAGCCACAGGTGAGGTGAATCGTCATTTTTCGCGGCATGTCGAATCCTCCCGCAAGGTCAATTGTAAACTCTCGCAATCAGGGAACAAAACCAAACACGTTCTCGTACGTCAGAGTAACAAACGAGAGAAACGCCTCCCCGTGATAACCCTTTCCCCAACACCAACCGTCGCGGGGAGGCGTCCTTTTGAAAAACTACAGGCCCACCGTCAGTGGGTCGCGCTGCTTTTTGACGTTCAGCGGCCGGTTCAGGAAATCGATCAGCGGCGCCATTGCCTGGAATCGTTTTACCAGTTCCGGCAGCAGCCTGCCGGTTGCCGCCATTTGCGGATCCATGCGCGTGTCGTAGAGAATCCAGCCCTTGTAGCGGATCAGATCGAGCGCCGGGTGTGCGGCCGGAAAACCCTTCGGCGGGCGGGTCAGCGGATCGCCGGAAAGGCCGCCCATCAGCTTCTTCAGCGTCGGGTTGGCCAGAAGCTTGCGCAATTCCGTGTGGTGCTCCAGCAGGTGCTCGCGGACGGCGCGAAGCTGATCGGGCCCAGGCAGATAAAGGCCGCCCGCCACCTCAATCCGCTCCGGTGAGACGCTGAAGTAGTAGCCCGGATGGGTGTGTTTTTCCGCGGCCGACCGGAAGAACGACGCCGCGATGTGCGTCTTGTACGGTGTCTTATCCTTGCTGAATCGCGTGTCGCGGTAGATGCGGTAGATGGCCTTGTTCGGATCGGTGACGTAGGACGGCGCGAACTTCACCAGTTGCGCGTTCATCGCCTCCACCAGCGCTTCCATCGGCGCTTTCACCGTGTCTTCGAACGTGTCCTTGCGCGGCTGAAACCAATCGCGGTTGTTGTTCTTTGCCAGTTCCTTCAGGAATGCAAAACCCTGTTTCGGAAAGCCGCTGAAACCGGTGGCCATTCGCTACCCTCCCCTATAATCGGAACAGATGATTCCAACGCAGGATGTGGCGGACTCGCTGTTATCGGTGGCCCAGTTGAAGCTCACGCGCGAGGCGCCATTGAGCCAGTATACGAGGTTTGGCATCGGCGGTCCGGCGAAAATTCTGGCCGATGCGGCCGATGAGGCTACCTTCTTACAGGCTCTGGCTGTGGCCCGGGAATGCGGCGTTCCGCTGATGGTGATCGGTGGTGGAACGAACCTGATCGTGTCTGATGCGGGCTTTTCGGGCCTGGTGCTGCGCTACACCGGTTCCCGTATCCGGCGGGTGGGTGATGACATCGAAGTGGAGGCGGGCGCCGTACTGCAGGACCTGGTGAACGCGTCGATCGAAATGGGGCTGGAGGGCCTGCACACGATGACCGGAATTCCCGGATGGGTGGGCGCGGCTGTTTACGGCAACGCCGGCGCCTATGGCCATTCCATCTCGGAATTCGCAACGAGCGTGCGCTATCACGATGGGCGGGAGGTCCGTGATTTTGATAACGCCGGATGCTGCTTCGCCTATCGCGAGAGCATCTTCAAAAAACATAAGGAATGGATCATTCTCTCCGCCCGGCTTTCGCTGCCGCGCGGCGACCGCGATCTGCTGCGGGAGAATGCGGCCCGCATCCTCGCCATCCGCAACGCCAAGTATCCGCCGGAAATGAAATGCGCGGGCAGCATTTTCAAGAACCTGATTCTCGCCGGGCTGGAGGAAAACGTGAGAAAGCAGGTTCCCGCCAGCGTGGTGCGGGAAGGCAAGGTTCCCTCGGCCTGGTTTCTGGAAGAGGTGGGGGCCAAAGGCATGCGGCGGGGCGGCATCGAAGTGGCGCCTTACCACGCGAACCTGATCTACAACACCGGGCAGGGAACAGCCGCCGAACTGCGCGGCCTGATCAGCGAACTGAAGCGCCGCGTGAGCGAACGCTTCGGTCTGATGCTGGAAGAGGAAGTGCAGTACGTGGGTTTCTAACGGCCGCTTGCCTGCAGCCACTGGCGCAGCATCAGCGCGAAGTCGCGGGTGATCTTCAGGCTGCGCAACTCTTCGGTGGAATACATCATCTTGCGCTTCCAGTTGGGATACTGATGCGTGCTGGCCGGCAGATTCTGCTGCTCGGTTTCCTTGGTGAGATCCTCCTGGTTGAGGACCATCAGCATGGACGGCGTGCTGGCCAGGAAGCCGATGATGGCGTTGTGAAGTTCGCCCGATAGATCCGGAACCAACTGCTGATCGCGCGGAAACCATTCCGGCAGCAGCTTCATTTCGTGCAGCAGGTTGAGCAGCCGCTGCTTGTCGATGGCGCGTTCGTGCAACTGGCGGAAGTAGCTTGTTTCGTCGGGCAGCAGGCCGGCCGCGCGGCGGGCTTCGATGTCGCGGTTGATCCAGTAGCCGGCCAGTGTGGGAAGGTCGTGCGTGGTGGAGGCCACCAGCGCCTGGCGCGCATACTGCTGCGGGCGCAGGAACTCGCCGGTGTGGTCCTTTTCGAAGTAGAGAACCTTGTAGCTGAGAATGCCCGCGCGGTAAAGAAGCTCGCGCATGTCGCCGCCCACGGTGCCCAGGTCCTCGCCCACCACCAGGAACTTTCCGCGCACGCTTTCAAGCGCGAGAATGCGCAGCAGATCTTCGTGAAAGTCCCGTACGTAGGCGCCGTTTTTCGCCGCCACGCCTTCCGGTATCCAGTAAAGGCGGAACAGGCGCATGACGTGGTCGATGCGCAGCGCGCCGCCGTGGCGGCTGCTGGCGCGGATGGAGTCGATGAACAGGCGGTAGCCGTCGTCGCGATTGCGCAGCGTGTCCGGCGGCGGGAATGCCCAGTCCTGGCCCTCGGGAGCGAAGCCATCGGGAGGTGAGCCGACGCGGCAGCCCGGGACAAAGTACTTCCGGTTCGCCCACAGATCGGCGCCGCAGCGGTCGGTGGCGAGCGCCATGTCGTGATAGAGACCGATCGGCATGCCGAGTTCGGTGGCCTTTGCCTGGGCGGAGGCCAGTTGTTCATCCACCAGCCACTGCAGGTAGGCGTGAAACAAAATGTGGCGATCGTGTTTGATGCGGAAATCCGCGACTTCGGGGCTTTCCGGATCCTGGTAGGCTTCCGGCCAGTGCTGCCAGATCCAGGCGTCCGGGTTACGGCGGTGCATCCAGTCCCAAAGCGCGCAGTAGGTGGCGAATTCCCTCAACCGCTGGTTGGACTGCTGAATAAAACGCCGGAACGCCTGCGCCCGTCTGGTGTTGTGACGGTAGTCGGTTTTCAGAAACTGGCGGAAGGCGAGCGTGAGAAAGAAACGTTTGAGCCGCCAGACACGTTCGTATTCGACGAACTCCGCCTGCCTGCATGCCTCAATTTCCTCCCGCACGCCTGCTGAGCGCAGCAGGCGATTTGCGGCCGGTGATGCGTGCACTTCGCTGACCGCTTCCACATCCAGATAGATCGGATTGCGGAAGAAGACCGAGTTGGGCAGATAGGGGCTGATGTTATAGGGCTGGCGATTGTCAATGGCATGCAGCGGATTGAGCGCCAGGAAACTGGCTTTCAGGTCTTCGGCCAGCCACGCCAGAAGCGCGTGCAGGTCCGTGAAATCGCCGCAGCCCCAGTTGCGCGCCGAACGGACACCGTAGAGGCTGACGGCGACGCCGGCGGTTTTTCCTCCTTGTTCAAGGAAAGCGGGCAGGTGGGCGCGGGCGGGCGCGATGATGAGCCGCAGCCGGTTTTCGCGGCCGGCAATAGTGAGCGTGAGGTCGTGATAACCCAGGGCAAGAGTTGCCGGCAGTTCGTAATCAGCCTCCGCGATGCGGTGGCCCTGGATGTCGTGGATGACGGCGTCGCCCGGCATCCGCCAATGAAAGGTCGCCCGGTCGGCGGATTCTCCGGAAAGTTGAAAGGTTGCCGTCTCGCCGGCCAGGTTGGCGGGAAGCCGTACACGCAGCCTCACCGGTTGACTGCTCTCATCGGCCACCAGCGTGAATGGGATCATCCGTTCCCAGTGCTCGCGCTCGCGTAGCGCCAGAAACTCGGCAACGCCCCGCCCGCCGCTCAGCGAACCGACGATTGCCTGTATGGTCTCATCGGACGGCGTATGGCGCTGGCCCCAGGTATCCCAATACTCGGGTTCGATATGACAAAGAGCGGCAGCCTGCTCAAGCACGTCGTGGGCATGATCATTGCGGTTGGAGGGAGTCAAACCTTGATTCTACCCGTTTCGTGGGATAATCAGTGGTTTAGGGAGCGTGAATGCAGAGCACCATTGGCGAGACGAAACTGAATCTGACGGGGCCCGATGATCTTTACGGCCGGCTGGACAATGAGGACTACCAGCAACTGTCCCAGACCGTGATCACCACCACCGTGGATATGGTGATCAACTGGGGGAGGAAGAACTCCATCTGGCCGATGGCGTTCGGGTTGGCCTGCTGCGCGATCGAAATGATGGCGATCGTGGCTCCGCGGTTCGATATTTCCCGTTTCGGCGCCGAGGTGTTTCGCGGCTCGCCGCGGCAGAGTGATCTGATGATCATCGCCGGCCGTGTGTCGAACAAGATGGCGCCGGTCATCCGGCAGCTCTATCAGCAAATGCCGGAGCCCAAATGGGTGATTTCGATGGGGGCTTGCGCCACCTCGATGGGGGTTTTCAGCAACTACGCGCTGGTGCCGGTGAATCAGGTGATTCCGGTGGATGTGTATGTGCCGGGCTGTCCTCCGCGGCCCGAGCAACTGATTTATGCCCTGATGCTGCTGCAGAAGAAGGTGGAAGCGGAAAAAGGGGCGTCTCTGCGAGTGCTGAATCTGGCCTGATCGCATTTTTCTTCTCATGACAATCCGCTTTCGCCGATATGGGGGGTAGGGGAGGGTAGGACACCCTCTCTTAAGATTAGGTCCGATGGCGGATTCTCCTGCCAGCAGGCGGAGTGCGCGCGCGGGCCGGAAGCGGAGGACGGCGTATGGACACGGGAGCCATCAATCTTACTGGCTTGTCGATCGCCGCTTTGAGTTCACAGCCGCGCGCGGAGCAGTTGGCTGAAAAACGCGAGATCGTTCAGGCGGTGCAAGCGTTGAACAAGGCGGAGGCGTTCGGCCAGGACCAGGAATTAACCTTTACCTTTGACCGGGACAGCAGGCGGACGGTTCTGAAGATCGTCAACCGGACGACCGGCGAGGTGGTGAATCAGATTCCGGCCGAGCACGTGCTGCGGCTGGCGCGGAGCGTTGGGAAGCGGTAAGGCCGGAAACCAAACATGTCTGTGAATCCCTACGACAGCCATCTTGAGACTCAGGTCCTGTCGGCGAGCCCGGTGGAATTAGTGCAGCTTCTGTATCGCGGCGCCATTGACGCCCTGGCGGCCGCTCGTTTGCACCTGGCTGCCGGCGACATCCCGGCCCGGGCCGGCGCCGTTACGCGGGCGATGAATCTGGTCGGGGAACTGACGCAGGCTCTGGATCCCGATCGCGGCGGCGATCTTGCCTCCCAGTTGCGCGATCTGTACAGCTACATCCTGCGCCGGATTCACGAAGGCAACTACCAGCAGCAGGACGCGCCTTTTGAGGAAGCCTCGCGGCTGCTCACTACCCTGCTCGATGCCTGGCAGTCGATCGAACAGCCCGTGGACCCCTACAACTCCGCCCCGGTCGAAGAACCTGAGCGGTTGTCTCGCTCGCTATCGTTGACCGCCTGAGCGGCGGGCCCCAGTTGCGTCATGATCAGGCGCGCAAAGCCGATGCCGCCGTTCTTTGTCATCTCGCGCGCAAAGTGTTCTTCGGCCACTTCCATCATCGTTGCTCCGGCCTGGTCTGATTCGCCCAGTCCGCCGCCTTCTCCCGACTCTCGCGCGATCTTCAGCATCTGCCCGATGAAGAGCGCTTCGAACGATTCGGCCGCCTCGCGCAAGTTCGCCGGTTTATCGCTGGTGGGCGCAGGCAGCGGCCCGCTAATGGGTTCGACTTTCATCCGCTCACCTCCATCAAATCACCTCGATATCCGCCTCAACCGCCCCCGCCGCTTTTAGATTCTGCACAATGGCGATGATGTCACGCGGCGTTGAGCCGATCGCCGTCAGAGCCTTCACCAGGTCTTCGACGGTCGCGCCCTGTTTGAGAAGCACGTTCCTGGCCTTCTCCTCCCGCGCCGCTACATTGGTTTCGGGCGTGACGGTAGTGGTTCCACCCGACAGCGGTGCGGGCTGGGACACGGCGTAGCTGGTTTGGATCTCGACACTCAGCGCGCCGTGCAGAATCGCTACGGGGGCGATCCGGACGTCCTTGCCCAGCACGATCGTGCCGGTCCGTTCGTTGATCACGATGCGCGCCGATCGTCCGGCGTCGATTTCCATGTTCTCGATCTCTGAGACAAACTCCACGGGCCGGGTGGAATAGCGGGCCGGAAGGTTGACCGAGACCAGTGCTGAGTTTTCGGCCCGCGCCACTGCCGGCCCACCGGAGCCGAATTTCCGGTTGAGCGCTTCCACGATTCGCGCCGCCGTGGTGTAGTCGGCGTGGCGCAATTGCAGCCGGAAACGGCTGGCCGGCTGCGGCGAGGGGGCCGGCTTTTCGATGATTGCGCCATTGGGAATCCGGCCCGCCGTCGGATGATTCAGCGATTGCGAGTTGCCCCCCCGTCCGGCGACGAATCCCCCGGTCACCACCGGGCCCTGGGCGACGGCGAACACCTGCCCGTCACCTGCCTTCAGCGGGGTCATCACCAGCAGGCCTCCCTGCAGGTTAGTGGCGTCTCCGATCGCCGCGGCGTGGACGTCGATTCTCACGCCGGGCTGGCCATAGGGCGGCAGCGTGGCCGTCACCATCACGGCGGCCGTGTTGCGCACCTGGATGGCGGCCGGGTTTACTGTGACGCCCATCTTTTCGAGCATGTTGGTGAGGGATTGCGCCGAGAAGACGGTCTGTCGCTTGTCGCCGGTTCCGGCCAGGCCGACAACCAGGCCGAAGCCGACCAGTTGATTATCCCGCACCCCTTCCCAGGAGCCGAGGTCCTTGATTCTGGCGGCCCCGACGGCGGACGCGTGAAACATTGCCAGAACGGCGGCAAGGGCAATCAGGCGCGACTTCATGTTTGTCGTGCTCCCGGTTAGAACGGCAGCAGGCCGTTGAGAATGCGGAAGAGGATGAACGGGCGCCGTACGGCGTCGCCGACCACTCCTTTGCCGTCCACCCGGACCTCGAGTTGCGCCAGCCGGTCCGAGCGGATGATGTTGGAGGAACCCAGATCCTGCGGCCGGCAGACCCCGCGTACGATCACCTTCTGCCGCTCCGCGTTGACGGCGATGTCCTTGGTTCCCTCCAGCACCAGGTAGCCATTGGGCAGCACATGAACGACACGCGCCGCAAGCGTAGTGCTCAACTGTGTCTCACGGCTGGTTTGACCCTGTCCGTCCAGCTTTTCCTCGCCGCCGAGTCCGGCCAGATTGGCCAGCGCTCCGGTTGCCTTCAGCGGACCGGCCAGGGCCGTGATGCCGCCGCCGGCGTTGGATTTTCGCGAGGTGCTGGTGACGCCTCTGGCGATCGCCGAGGCACGGTCGCTGACCAGGATCGTGACAATGTCGTCCAACTGGTAGGCCCGCTGGTCTCGCACCAGGTCCGCCATCCGGCCTCCCCCGTAGAGTGAACCCGGGGATGCGGCAAGCCCGCCTTGGCCGGCCCGCGACTCAGCGTCCATCACATAACGGTCCAGCGGCGGCAGGCCCTCGCCATTAACGCCCTTGCGCGACCGCGCTTCCACCAGCAGCGGAACCAGCAGCAGCGCCGCCAGACTCCAGTGCCGGATCGACATCCGGGTTCTCGTGATCTGCATCGACTTGCACAAGTCCTTTCCCAATTACAATTCCGCGGAAACGCTTTTTCCCAATGGCAGTGCGCACCGCGACCGCTTCGCCCATTCCGGCCTGGCGCTCGGCGACGCCGCTCAGTTTCAGCCGCACCGCTCCGCTTCTGACCTCGATCTCGGTCTTCTGACCTGCCGCAACCTCCGGCTTGCCGGCTGGTACCGTACGCGCCGCCCTCACCAGCTTCTGCGCGGCGGTGACCCGCACCTTGGCCCACACAGGCGTGCTGCGTCCACCCCCGGTGCGGACCACTCCCCGCCAGAGCACGGGCCGGTCCGGGACTTGGCCGGCCCTGGTAAGGAGCCATTCCGGCCTGAAGGCGAGTTCACCGTGGGGGAGCTGATAGCGGCTGAAATCGATGATCTCCACGTCGGTTTCGGCCTCACTGGCATTGGCAAGACTCATTTGCAGGACGGGCAAAAGAACTTCCGCGCTCAGGCGCCACGACTCACGTTCCAGGCAGATTCCGGCTTCCGGGCCTGCCTCGGCACCAGCCTCGACACCGGCACGCGCGGCCATCCGCGTCAACTCAGCAGGTGAAAGATGGCGGCGGATTCCTGGCAGCGGCGCCGGGCCGAGGTCGGCCTCCGGTTTTGCCCCGAAAGCGGGCGCGAGCAATGCAATCTCGCGCGCCAGAATGCGATCGCCGCGCACCTGGACACAGGCGCCGGAAGCGAACGGCAGGCCGGCCACAAGCAGTGAAAGCAGGATCATCGTGTTACGTTGTTCACTTGCTGGTACATCTCGTCCGACGCGCGAACGATTTTTGAGTTGGCTTCATAGGCCCTCTGGCTTACGATCAGGTTGATGAACTCCTCGACAACACTGACGTTGGACTGCTCGAGAAAGCCCTGCTGCAGGGTTCCCAATCCCTCCTGGCCGCCCGGTATCCCCAGCGTTGGCTCGCCCGAAGCATCGGTGGGCGTGAAAAGACTTCTTCCCAGGCTGTTCAGTCCGGCCGGATTGGCAAAGTTGGCCAGTTGGATCTGGCCGGCCTGTTGCACCGCCGTCTGCCCCGGCAACGAGTAGCTCACTGTGCCGTCGGCGCCGATGGTGATCGACTGCGCCTCGGCCGGCACGGCGATCTGCGGCTCCAGAGGGTCGCCGTCGCTGGTCACGATGTTTCCGTCGCGGTCCAGGTGGAAGGCTCCGCTCCGCGAGTAAGCCAACTCGCCCGTGGGCCGCCGGATCTGGAAGAATCCCTTGCCCTGGATAACGACATCGAGCGGATTGTCGGTGGTGAGAAACGTTCCTTGGGAGAAGGAGATTTCATTGGCCGCTGGCCGCGCTCCGAGGCCGATCTGCAAGCCGCTGGGGAAGACGGTTTGCGCTCCCGAGGCGGCGCCCGGCTGCACCAGGTTCTGATAGAGCAGGTCGTGAAACTGTGTCCTCCTCATCTTGAATCCCACGGTGTTGGCGTTTGCCAGGTTGTGGGCGATATTGTCGACATTCAACTGCTGCGCCACCATTCCGCTGCCGGCGCTGTAGAGTGCTCTGATCATGCCGTTTCTCCGAATTCCCTTATGCCTTACTCGCGTACCCGCGCCACTTCGTCGATCGTCTTGCGGTTCATTTCGCCGCCCAGCGATAGCGCGCGATTGAGCATCTCGAATTGCCTCATCACGCCTACCAGACGGACGGCGGCCTCGGCCGGATGAAAATTTGCCGCCTCCAGCCGGCCCTGTTCCACTTTCGCTGCAGCCGCTGGCAGACCCCCGGCGGGGGTCTCGTAGCTGAAGTAGGTGGATCCGGCTTTTTTCAACTCCTGGCGGTTCTTGATGTCCACCACCGCCAGTTTTCCCGCCACCCGGCCCGCCTGTCTGAGCGTGCCCTGGGAATCGCTTTCGACGGGCAAATACGGGTCGAGTTGAATCGGCTTGCCTTCACCGTTGCGTACCCTCTGCCCCTCCTGATTGACAAGGTACCCTTCGCGCGAAATCAGGAAGTTGCCGTTGCGGGTGTACAAGGGGCCGCCTCCCGGACCCTCGACGACAAAGAAACCCGGTCCGGCCAGCGCGAAGTCCAGCGGATTTCCGGTCGCTGTCAACACTCCCTGGCCATGATCGGTCCAGTTATTCTCAACTACTGGTGCGGCAACCGGCAGCGATCCGGCCGGCCCCTCGAGCGCGTCTTGTGAGAAGTAAGTGCTGTAGGATTCACGGTCCGCTTTGAAACCGGCCGTGGTGGCGTTCGCAAGATTGTTGGCCAGAAGATCGAGCGATTCGATTCGAGCCCGCAGGCCGCTGGCTGCGGCCATAGTAAGTGCGTCCATCGGCGAACTTCCTTGCAGCTTGATTGCCATCCTTCAAAAGGCCGTCAACGCAGGACCCTGCGATTCCGTCAATGGAAACACCGTGTGCCATTCCGGCAATTTTCCGCCGTTTCGGAGCACGAAGCGGCACAATCCTGACACCGCGGACCTGGAAAAGGTGGATTGGCGCGATGATTGGCCTTGGTCATTGAACTGCATGGAGATTGGCGTGACCACGCTCTTCTCCCTCCCGCTGAACGGCCCGACGGAATCCTCGCCGTTCCTGATCATGGAGAGGACGGTTGGCAGCGGAATGTCCGCCGCGTCTATGTCTGAGGAGGCGGGTTTTGAGAACTTACTGACGCAACTCGACGCCGCAGGCAACCTCGCTTTCCCGTTGCCGATGGCCGGCACACGACCCGATACACCGGAGACCCTCGCTGAAGCCGGGTCGCGCTCTGCCGGACGGGAGCTGGTTCCGGCTGCAAGGAACGCGGCCCGTGGCGCCGGGCCGGGAGGGGATCCTGATTCGGAATCTCCCGAAGCTCCACACCCTTTTGACCCGAACTGCTGGCTGCCTTGGGCTCCAGTCCCCGTCGCTGCCTCCACCCCCTCCCATCCGCCGATGAGTCTGCAGATCACCCTCACCGCTGTTTCCGCGCCGGCTGTGCCGGAAGACCCAACTCCCCGCGAGGCACCTGTTGCCAAGGCCAGGTCCGGGTGGGGGGTGGAGGAAGCAGCCGCGTTGCCTTCCCTGCCTGCTACCTTTCCTGGTTCCCTTTCCCGCCCCGGTTCCTCTCTCGGGACAGATGCCGTAATGACGATGAAGCAGGCCAATCCTACTGCCGATGGTGCCGCCGGCGGCATTCAGGAACTCGTCGATGATGCCGGCCGGGGGAGCAACCACACTCTCGGCGCGGGCCGCGGGGAGGTTCCGCGCTGGCAGCCGCTTCCACCCGATGAGATCGATCTTTGGGACGAGCCCAGGCCGCCAGTGTTGCGGTCAGAGGGCGTTCCGGAGCCGGCAGTCGCCATCGTCACGGCCGCCGCCGCCCCCAGTCTTCTCCTCGCCACACCCCAACCGCAAGATCCGGTCCCAGGACAATCCTCGGGTCCGTTTCCGGCACGGTTGGATCTACCGGTAAGGCAGAATGAAGTCCCGCAGGTTCAGAACACGCCTGTGCTGACCTTTCGCTTGAAGCCCACGCAACCGCCAACACCGTCCGCTTCCGCCGAAGCGCGGGCGGACAGCGAGGTCAGCCACTTCACCAACGAAGCGGCGCGCCCGGGGCCTCTCGAACTCTCTTCCCGCCGGGAACCCGCCGCGCCCGGCCCCGAGCCGCCGGCCCTGCGGACGGACGGTGACTTCACCGGCGTCAGATCGAGCCTGGACAGCCAGTCCCCGGAGGCCGGCGGGGGGGAGGCCGGCCCCGAACCCGACGCTCGCCATGACCAGCCTGACCCGCGGCCGGAAGCCGCTGAGCCACCTGTCCGCTCATTCCTGGTGGCCGAATCCGCCCTCGAAGCCCGGGCTGCAGGCAACTTCCCCCGTAGCGAGGCGATCGCGAAAGAGTCCGGCCCTCCGATTCCTGAGCCGATCGACTCATCCCCGGTCGCGAAAGTGGAGCAGGCGCGCAGGGCGTCCGGGCAGGTGAAGCAGGTTCGTCTGGATTTGGGCACTCAATCGCAGGATCTCAGTCTGACGTTTCGCGAGCGCGGCGGACAGGTGGAGATTGCGGTCCATTCGCCTGACCGGGGAATAAGGCAAACCCTTCAATCCGAGGTATCCGACCTCGTCGGCCAGCTCGAGCGGGCCGGCTACGAGGTGGATTTAAGCGCAATCGCCCCGCCGCCGGATGAACGCGCCCCGCAACGCCAGCCCACAGAGACCGGTGGCGGCCTCGACGCGTTTGCGGACTCACGGAGACGCGATGCGCAAGACGAACAGCCCCGGCATAGGCGGCGTCAACACCCCAGGCCCGAGGGCTGGAAGCAGATTCTGGAGGAAACACAATGGCGAATACAATAACGGCCAACGCCCCGGCTGCCGGCGTGCTGCCGGCTACCGGCGGCTCTTCATCGGCGGCGAGTCCGTCGGCGGGCAATCAGGAGGTCTCCAAAGACCTGTTCCTGAAGTTGATGGTTGCCCAACTCAAGCACCAGAACCCGCTCAGTCCGGTGGACGGCGTGGACTTTCTGATGCAACTGAGCCAGATCAGCGGTGTCGAGCAAATGGTGGAAATGCGGCAACAGTTGACGTCGATTCGCGACCTTCTGGCCGGAGCCGCCGCGCCCGCGCCCGCTGCCGGCGGCGCCACCTCCACCTAAAACCGGACCTCGTCCGGGCACATTTTGCGAAGGATCGAATTTCGAAAGGAACTCTGGCTGATGTTTACATCTTTTTCAACCGCGCTTTCCGCCCTTGGCGCTCTCTCGACGGCAGTCGACGTTGTCGGAAACAATCTTGCGAATCTGAACACGCCTGGCTTTAAGTCGAGTGCCGTCTCTTTTCATGACCTGGTGACGCAATCCCTCGGCGCCGGACTCGGTGAAACCCAAGTCGGATTCGGAGTGGGCCGTCCGACCACGATACGGCAATTCTCCCAGGGCGCGATCCAGACCAGCCCCGGCCAACTGGATGCCGCCATTCAGGGGGACGGATTTCTCGTGGTGCGCGATCGCGCCGGCGCAATGCTTTACACACGTGGCGGAAATCTGCAGGTGGACAAGAATGGCCTGCTGCTGACCGCAACCGGAGAGCGCGTGCAAGGGTGGACGAGCGCGGCCGGCACGGTGGATACCAACCGGCCGGTGGACAACATCGTGGTGCCGGTGGGTTCGCTAAAATCGCCTTCTCCGACCACGGCATTCTCCTTCGATCTCAATCTTACAGCGGCAGGGACCGCCGGACCGCCCGCCACGCAGTTCTCGACCTCCATCGAAGTATTTGACTCGCTCGGCGGTTCTCACGTTGTTACAGTCAACTTCACCCGGAATGCGACACCAAACCAGTGGGACTACAGCATCGACTTTCCCAGTTCGGATGTGTCAAGCCCGGTAACGCCGGTAACCGGTACGCTTACCTTTGACTCCCAGGGCCGGCTGACGGACCCGGCCGCGGCAGGACCCTTTCCGGCCCTTGCCGTGTCGGGGCTGAACAACGGCGCCGCCGATTTGAACCTGACCTGGCAACTGTACAACGGCCAGACGCCGCGCCTGTCGCAGTATTCCCAGCCCTCGGCCGTGTCGGCAAACGCGCAGGACGGGTCCCCGGCCGCGCAGTTGATCCGTGTCGGCCTGGACGATGGCGGCAAGATTCTGGCCCAGTATTCCGACGGCCAACAGATCATGGTGGGACAACTCGCGATGGCCTCGGTTCGAAACCCGGAGTCGATGGTCGCCGTTGGCAACAACAACTTTCAACTCAGCGCCAGGAGCGCGCTGCCCGCCATCGGCGAGCCGGGCACCGGTGGCCGCGGGTCCATTCTGGGAGGCGCGATCGAATTCTCAACCGTGGACATCGCCCGCGAATTCACCAACCTGATTGTGCTCCAGCGAGGCTACCAGGCCAATACGCGGATCGTCACCACGGTGGACGAGTTGAGTCAGGAAACCATCAACCTGAAGCGCTGATTCAGTGCTGTCTTGTTGCGCGGAGAGCTTTTCTGGAGAGCCTTCTGAGGAGAACTCTCTTGAGGAAAAACTTTGAGGAATAACGATGATACGCCCGGGAGGATTCGCAATACCGATGGCCGCCGATGCGCAGGATCGGCTGGCGCACCTGGCCGACATCACCTTCGATGTGACCGTTGAGCTCGACCGCAAAGTCGTGTCGCTGCGCCAGGTGCTCGATCTCGAAACCGGCAGCGTACTGAAGTTAACGCGCTCGGCGGGCGAGAACATTGATGTTCTGGTTGGAGGAGCGCTGGTCGCCTTCGGTGAAATGGTCGTGATCGAGGACACGATGGGTGTCCGGATTACCGACTTCAATGTGGAGGAATAGGATGGCGATGGACTACTCACTTGCCCTGGCGCTGGCTTTCGCCGCCATGGCCGCCCTGAGTCTGGGCGGGCTGCGGCGTTGGGGCCTCAACCTGGCATGGAAGAACGGCGCGCGGCTTGGACGGACACACGGCCCGATTGAATCGATCGCCAGGCTCGGTCTCACGCCGCACCAGTCGATTCACCTGGTTCGTGTCGGCGACCGGGCCATGCTACTCGCCGTCTCCTCAACGGCCTGTGTTCTGCTCGAGAGTTTTCCCTGGCCGGCCGGTGGTGGGAAGTCCATGCAGGCAGGGGAGGGGCGATGACGAAGCTGTTGTGGGTGATGGGCTGGGCCGCCGGAACCGGGCTTGGCGCGCCGCGCGAGGCCGGGCAACTCGCCAGGGTGCTGGAGGGCCAGATCGGCAGCTACGGGATTCCCATGCAGGTCGTCCTTATCCTGACGCTGCTCACCGTGCTGCCCGGCTTGCTCGTTTCCGCCACGCCGCTGTTGCGCATCACGGTGGTGCTCCATTTCCTGCGGCAGGCGCTGGGCACACAGACCGCTCCCTCCAATCAGGTGCTGGCTTCGCTAGCCCTGTTTCTGACGGTTTTGATCATGAAACCGGTTGCCCTTGATGTGTATGCCAATGGTTGGCAGCCGTTTGAGAGAGGCGAACTGGGGATGGCCCAGGCATGGGAGGAGGGAGCAAAGCCGTTGCGGACGTTTCTGATGAAGTACTGCCGCGACAAAGACCTGCGCCTGCTGATTGAGATATCCGGAGGCAAAGCTCCAGCCCGCCCCGAGGATCTGGACTTATCGGTGGTCGTCCCGGCTTATGTGCTGAGCGAGTTACGCACCAGTTTCCAGATCGGGGCCATGCTGTTTCTGCCGTTTCTTGTGGTGGACATTGTCGTGGCCAGCATCACCCTGTCGATTGGCATGGTGCAACTTCCGCCGGTGATGCTCTCGGCGCCGTTCAAGATTTTTCTATTTGTCCTTGCCGATGGATGGAATCTGGTCGTGGGCTCGCTGTTTCGCAGCTTCCAGACCGGAGGGCCGGTCTGAGCAGGCGAACGAAGAGGAAGTGGATGAAGATGAACAATCAACAGGTAGTGGAGATCGTCCGGCAGACACTTTGGACCAGTTTCTGGCTCAGCTTTCCCTTGCTTGCGGTCGGTTTTGCCGCCGGCATCGTGATCAGCCTGATCCAGATTGTCACATCGATGCAGGATGCCAGCTTCGGCGCCGTCCCACGGCTGGCGGCCTTCCTGGCGGGCATGGTCTTCCTGCTTCCCTGGATGCTCTCCAGGCTGCTCGCCTATACCGTCGGCATTCTCGGGGACTTTACTGCTTATGCACGCTAATTCGCTTGCCGGATCGCTGCTGAGTTTTCTGCTGGTCGGTGCGCGGGTGGCCGCTGTCTTCGCATTTGTGCCGTTTGCGGGCTGGAAGGCGGCGGCCGAGCCGGCAAGGATTGTGCTGGTGGTGGGACTCACGGTCTGTTTATGGCCGGTGTCGCCTGTGCTTGCCGGTCCCGTTTCCGGCCTTGGACAACTCGCCGGCTGGGTGGCGCGCGAGGCCACGATCGGCCTGGGGATCGGTTTGGCGACTGCTTTTGTCCTGGAGAGCTTCGCGCTCGGGGCGCAATTGATCGGAGCGCAGGCAGGGTATTCCTACGCCTCGACGGTCGATCCCACCAGCCAGGCGGATTCCGGCATACTGCAGGTCCTTTCGCAGCTAATGGCCAGCCTTCTGTTTTTGTCCCTGGGTCTGGACCGCTATCTCATCGGCGCCCTGGCCCGCAGCTACAGGCAGGATTTCGAACAACTCACACTGCGGCCGGAGAGTCTGATTGGGGCGGGCGCCGACATGTGGCAGGTGGCCTTCCGGCTCGCCCTTCCGGTGGTGGCGTTTCTTGTCCTGCTCGATGTCGCACTGGCGCTGGTAGGCCGTGTGAACGCCCATCTGCAGTTGTTGTCTGTCGCGTTTCCGGCCAAGATGCTGGCGGCGCTGGCCGTGATGGCCGCCGCCGCGCCCGCCTATCCGTCGTTGTTCCGCTGGCAGGCCGAACGCTTCGCCGCCTTGCTGGCCCGATAAGGAGAATCGCCGCGATGTTAGAGAGAACGCTCCAAGGAGACTGGGAAGGAGGAATGAGTGGCTGGCCAGGATCAGCGCACCGAGCAGCCAACGCCGCGCAGGCTCGAAAAGGCGCGCAAGGAAGGCAACTTTCCGGCAAGCCGGGAGTTCATCGCCGCCTTTGTGTTTCTCGGTTTCGTCTGGACGGCGGCGGGCTACGCAGGGCAGGTGGTCGAGGCATCGGCCGAGTTGCTGCGGCGCTCGATCACGCGGTCGTTTCAAACCGCTCTGACGGTAGGGGAACTGCACCGCGCTGTGCTCTGGATCGTCTCAGGCACGCTGGTGAGTCCGTTACTGATTGGAGGCGGATTCTCGGCGCTTGCTTTGGGTCTGCATCTGGCAGTCACCCGTCTGGGTGTGGCGTGGGGAAAGCTGCGGCCCGACTTTTCGCGCCTGAACCCGGCGGCGCGGCTGCGGGAGTTGCCTTCGCAAAACCTGACCTCGCTTGCGCAGTCAGTGGTCGTGCTGGTGGTCTTCGGCTGGATGCTGGCAGCTTTCAGCAGCGGGCACCTGGCGGCGCTGCCCCACATTGCCCGCATGCCGGCCGCCACGGGGGCGCTCGTGGCTGCCGGCATGCTGAAGGACCTGCTTTGGAAGGCGGCTGCGGTTTTTGTGGTTCTTGGTCTGTTCGATCTGTTCCGCCAGCAGCAGCGTTGGATGAGCCGGCTCAAGATGAGCCGGCAGGAGATCCGCGACGAGCACAAAGAGAGCGACGGCAATCCGCTGATCAAGTCACGGATCAGGCGCATCCAGAAGGATCTGCTGCGGCGCAAGATGATGCAGCAGGTGCCCAAGGCTACTGCCGTGATTGTCAATCCGACGCACTACGCCGTGGCGATTCGCTATCAGCCCGGCATGGCGGCGCCACGCGTGGTGGCAAAGGGCAAAAACTGGCTGGCGCTGCGAATCCGCGAGGTCGCCGTGCGCAATCAGGTTCCGGTCATCGAAAACGCTCCACTGGCGCGTGCGCTCTATGGCGCGGCCGATGTTGGGAGCGAGATTCCCTCCCATCTCTACCAGGCTGTGGCCGAGGTGCTGGCCTACATTTACCGGCTGATGCGCGGCCGGCTGCCGGGCGCATGATGCGGGAGGAAAAGTAGATGACGGCGGGCCTGCCGGCGCCGCCGGCTTCACCACAACCGCTCGCGCGAGGTTCGGGGGCCGGGCCTGCGTTGGGCGGCCTCGGCGCGGCTTCCGGTTCCGGTGGACTGCTGCTGTTCGGGGTCCGGTTTGCGGGGATGACGTTCGGCGAACTGGGCGTGCCCCTGGCGGTGCTCGGAATCCTGCTGGCGATGATTACACCGCTGCCGGCCTTCGCCCTGGACCTGCTGATCAGCGCCAACATTACGCTCTCGGTGGTGGTGCTGCTGGTTTCGATGCACATCCTCAAACCGGTGGAGTTTTCCATCTTTCCCACCACGCTGTTATTGATGACCCTGTTCCGGCTCGCTTTGAACGTCTCCAGCTCGCGGCTCATCCTCTTGAACGGAAACGCGGGAACCGTGGCCGCAGGAGAAGTGATCGAGGCGTTCGGACAGTTCGTGGTGGGCGGCAACTACATCGTCGGAGTGGTGATTTTTCTCGTTCTGATCGCCATCCAATATGTCGTGATCAATCACGGCGCGGTGCGTATTTCCGAGGTCACGGCGCGCTTCACTTTGGATGCTCTTCCCGGCAAGCAAATGTCGATCGACTCAGACCTCAACGCGGGTCTGATCGACGAAACCGAAGCCCGGACGAGGCGCAAGATGCTGGCCGCCGAAGCGGAATTCTACGGGGCAATGGACGGGGCCTCGCGCTTCACTCAGCGCGACGCGGTGGCCAGCATCCTGATTACGGCCATTAACATTCTGGCCGGCATCCTGATTGGAATCGTGCAGCATGGCATGGATGTCCGCCGGGCGCTGGAGACCTACACGGTGCTGACGATCGGAGACGGCCTGGTGACGGTGATTCCGGCGCTGATGATTTCCATATCGGGCGCCCTCATCGTCACGCGCGCCAGCTCCGACGGTGGTCTGGCGGCCGACTTCCAGCAGCAGTTGTTCCGCCAGGGACAGCCGCTGCTGCTCGCTGCGGCCGTGCTACTGGCAATGGCCGCATTTCCCGGACTGCCGAAAATCCCGTTTCTGGTGCTCGGCGCGGGAGTGGGAGTGGCGGCCTGGAGAATTCAGAGGCGCGAGGCGGAAAGCAGCGCCGGAGACGCCGAGCCGGCCGCTGCGCCGCAGCCCAAGGAAAACCTGGAGTCGCTGCTCAAGGTGGACACGCTTTCCGTTGAGGTCGGACTTGGTCTGGTCCGGCTGGCCGAGGGCGGCCCGAACTCACCCCTGCTGCGGCGGATTTCGGCGATCCGGCGGCAGATGGCCGCCGAACTCGGATTCATCCTTCCGCCGATTCGCGTCACCGACAACCTGTCGCTTCGAGCCTCCGAGTATGTCATTTCGCTCAAGGGCATCGAACTGTCGCGGTTTGAGATTCCGCCGGGCCACGAAATGGCGGTGCCCGGGCCCAGAGTGAACGGCAAGATCGACGGGGCCGCAACGCGCGAACCGGCCTTTGGAATGGCCGCCGTGTGGATTGCGTCCTCGCGCGCCGAGGCGGCCCGAAGCGCCGGCTATACGGTGGTGGACGCCGTCAGTATTCTGGGGACGCATCTCGGTGAACTGGTGCGCCGCCACGCCTATGAGTTGTTCTCGCGCCAGGACGCCAAGAAGTTCATTGACCGGGTGGTGGAGGAAAATCCCAAGCTGGTGGAGGATCTTGTGCCGAAACTGCTGCCGCTTGCCGCGGTCCAGAAGGTCGTGCAAAACCTGTTGCGCGAACGCGTCTCGATCCGCGACGGAGCTTCCATTCTGGAGGCGCTCGGCGAGGCGGCCAACCTGACGCGGAATCCGGTTGTACTGACCGAATATGTGAGGCAGTCGCTGCGGCGCACGGTGGCGAAGCCCTATCTTAGCGGGGCCGCCGAGCTACACGCCTACTTCCTTGATGCCGGCCTGGAGCGGATGATCGAGGCGGCCGTGGAGCATGGAGAAAACGCGAGCCACATCAGCCTTGCACCGCCAAAGGTCCGTGAAATTCTCGACCGGCTGGGACGCATCCTGCAAAGCCCCGACACGCCGGTGGTTGTCTTATGCGGCTCCGGGTGCCGGTACTTCGTGCGGCAGATCGCCGAGTCGTCCTATGCCAACCTGGTGGCCCTGGCGCACAACGAAGTGCCGCCCGGAGTGAAAGTGGTTTCGCTCGGCACGGTAGGCGGATGAGGGAGAAGAACATGCGGGTCAAGACATACTACACATCCACGGTGGACGTGGCGATGCAGAGGGCCAGGCGCGATCTTGGCGAAAACGCTCTGTTGCTAAACTCGCGGCCGGCTGGGTCTGAATCCCGCCATCTCGGCGCATATGAGGTGACCTTCGGAGTCACTGATGATGAGCCCGCCGGGCCGCCCGCCTCCGCCACCGGCGGCGAAGCGGAACTGGCCGGCGCCCGCCTGAAGGGCGTTATCCACGATCTCGGGCGGCTGTCGGAGGAGGTGGAGCGGGTCAAGGCGGCGATTGCGCGGTCCGGAGCGTTTTCCATCGCCGCGGCGAGCCTTCTCAGAGAGCCCGAACTCGCCGGACTGTACTGGGCCCTGATTGAGGCCGACTTCACGGCCGAGGATGCGCAGGAACTGGTTTCGGCGGCCGCGCGTCAGCAGGTGAGAGACACAAGCGGCCGTTTGGCTGTAGCGCGGCTGCAATCGGCGCTGCGCGAGGAGATCCAAAAACGCATCCGCGTGGCACCCGCTCTGCCGGCGGGTAGCCGCCGCGGCCAGACGAAGGTGATCGCCCTGATCGGACCGCCGGGGGCGGGAAAGACGACGGCCCTCGTCAAGCTGGCCGTGTCGATGGGTCTCGCCAGCCGCCGGCCGATGCAATTCCTCTCACATGACGTATTCCGCGTCGGCGCCAGCGAACAACTGCGGACCTACGCGCTGATTCTGGGAGTGGGCTTCCAAAGCTGCGACTCGCTTCAGGCGCTCGACCAAAGCATGGCCGAGCACCGCCACAAGGACTGGATCTGGATTGACACGCCCGGTCTGTCGCCGAGGGACGCGGAGGCGGGCAGAGAACTGGCCGCCTTTCTGGCGGCTCATCCGGAGATTGACGTGCACCTGGTCCTATCGGCGGCAATGCGAACTGCCGATCTCATCCATGCGGCTGAACGCTATGCCGCTTTCCGCCCGGACAAGCTGCTGTTGACGCACCTGGACGAAACGGAAAGTCACGGCGCGTTGTTCACGATCCCGCTCCATCTTCAGAAACCTCTCTCGTTTCTCTCCTCCGGGCAAAGAATTCCCGAGGACCTCGAAGCGGCCACGGTGGAGGGCGTGCTCTCGCTGGTGATGCAACGAATCTGGAGCCAGCAGCCGCGGCCGGAATGGCTGCCGACTCCCGCGGGAAGGGCGGCGGGCCGCGCGGCGGCTGGCGGTGCGGTGGCTGGCCAATGACATCGAACGAAATAGAAAGTGGAACGATTCCCATGCACTCATACCGTGCCAGCGTTGAACTGCAAAGCGAGGAGCGCGAGCGGCTCATTCTGGAACATCTGCCTCAGGTAAGGCTTATCGCCAGGCGAATTCGCGAACGGCTGCCTGAGAGCGTCAATCTGGAAGATCTGATTTCGACGGGAATTGTCGGATTGATCTCGGCCATCGATCACTTCGATCCCAGCCACAATGTCAAGCTGAAGACGTACGCCGAATATAAGATCAGGGGGGCCATCCTCGACAGCTTGCGGGGACTGGACTGGGCGCCGCGCCAGCAGCGCCGCCGCGCCAAGCGCATTGAGGCCGCCATTGCCGTACTCGAACAGCGGCTGAAGGGACCGCCCAGCGAGGAGCAGATCGCGCAGGTGCTCGAGATCACCATCGAGGAGTATCACGAATGGCTGGTTGATGTTCGGGGAGTCAATCTCGGGAGTCTCGAGTCGAACTCGCCCGACGAAGAAGGACAGAACCTGCTCCGCTACATATCCGATGACGAGGAGCATTGGCCGTCGCGGCTGTACGAGCGCGCCGAGTTGGAGAAACTGCTGAGCGAGGCGATTGCGCGGATGCCCGCCATTGAGCGCACCGTACTAAGTCTGTATTACCAGGAAGAGATGACCTTGCGCGAGATCGCCAAGATCGTCGAGTTGCACGAGTCCCGCGTGTCGCAGCTAAAATCGCAGGCTATTCTACGGCTCAGGGCGTTTGTCGAGAAACGATGGCCGACATCGCGCGGTTTGTAGTCCGGGCAAGAGGGGAACATGGCTGATTTGCCGCCCAATCAACTGCCGGAAGGTGACCAGTGGCTCGCCAATTCCTTGGCCGAAGCGCTGAGGATGTCGCTCGAGGCGATGACCAGCGAGAGCCCCTCCATCGCATGGCAGCCCATAGCCTCCGGAGCTGCGCCCGAGGGGGCTGGCGACTGGGTCTGGTGGGAGCAGCCGCTGACGGCGGGTCCGGGCGCCATCGCCTGGGTCGCCGCGCCCGGGGCGGCATCCGATGAAATCGGCAAACGGGCGTTACTCGCCGCCGGCATCGACGACGCCACAGCGGAGGATTGCCAGAGCACCTGGAAGGAGATTCTTGGCCAGACGCTATCGGGACTGGCGCAGTCCTTGGGCAGGCGGCTGCGGCGCGAGGTCACCTGCGACAGCGGCCGCGAAACACCAGCGGCGCCGACGGTTCCCTGGAGGGCGTTGTTCCAGGTACAGTTCGGCGAGGATCCGGCCTTCCAACTCGGTTTTGCCTGGAGCGAAGCGTTGCACGCCATGTTGCAGCCATCTGAGCCAGAGCAGCCGGCAGAGCGCGGGGCCTCGGGCGCTGCGAAAGCCGCGTCACAGGCCGGCGGCGCCCGGTCGGCAGCGAGCCAGGGCAACTCACGCACTCTCGACCTGTTGCTGGAGGTGGAACTTCCGGTCAGCGTCTCATTCGGCCGGGCGCAACTTCCGCTCAAGGACGTGCTGAAACTGAACTCGGGATCGATTGTCGAACTGAACCGCGCTGTCAGCGAACCGGTGGAGTTAATTGTCAACAACTGTGTCATCGCGCGTGGCGAGGTTGTCGTGGTGGAAGGCAACTACGGGGTACGCATCAAGCATATCGTCAGCCGCGAGGAACGGCTGCGCACACTTTACTAGGAGGCGCGTGTGGAACATCACATTCTAACCGGCATTGCCCTGGCTGGGGCGGGTAGCGCGGCGGCGCTCTCGGTTTTCCTATTCCGCCGCCTGCGCGCCGATCAGGCCGAATTCCAGGCCCGCACCAACAAAAGGCAGCAGAGCCTGCACTCGGAACTGGGCCGGCTGCGCGGGGAAATTGAGGCCATCCGCGCCCGTGCCGAAGAGTCCGAACGGCGTGCGGCGGCGGGTGCAACCCCGCGCCACCCCCTTTCGGGTCTGAACCTCAGTCACCGCACCCAAGCCTTGCGGCTGATGCGAAAGGGCGACACGCCGGAAAAGATCGCCGCTGTTCTTGGTGTACCGAAGGGTGAGATTGACCTGCTTTCGAAGGTGCAGCGTCTGCTTACGCTTGAGCCTAAGCCCAGAGAGCCGGAGTCCGATCCGGTCGAAACCGGATTTCAGAGTCCGGGCTCGTGAAAGGTGACAAATTCGCCTCTGGGCCGCCAGGGCGAATCGACAACCAGATTGATTTCCATCTCCCGCTTCTCACGAACAATGGTCAGCGGCACCGTCTTATTCTCGCCTGCCGCACGTAGGCCGCGCGTGACATCGGAGGGGGAGGCTACGCCTTTACCGTCCACCTTAATGATCACATCGCCAGCACGCATGCCCGCCTTTTCGGCCGGGGAAGCCGAGTTCACCGAGCGGACCAGCACGCCTTCCTTGACGCCGAAGAATCCGGCAAGTTGCGGCGTCAGAGATTCGGCTTCGATACCCATCATCGGACTGCGCCAACTGAGGAGTGCCCGTGGAGTGTCAGGGACGCGAATCGGTCCCAATTCGCCCAGCCGCGACGCTCTCGAGGCGATGGTCGCCTTCAACGTCTGGGTTTGCCCGTCCCGGCTCACTATAATCGCCGCTTCCCGGCCTGCGGGCGTCTCCCTTACCAGCCGGGAGAATTGCTCGATGCCCTCTACGCGTTGGCCGTTGTATTCGAGAACGACGTCCTGAACGCGAAGCCCCGCCTTTTCGGCCGGACTCTGGTCGCTCACGCGCGTCACCTCAACGCCGCGTTCCTCTTTGAGCTTCAGTTCCCTGGCCCGCTCCGGGGTAATTTCGGCTACCCCCACGCCAAGAAAGCTGCTGCTGGCGGCCAGCGCCACCAGGTCCCGCTGTAGCCTCTGCGCAAAGCCAGCCTGCGAGCCCGCCATACCAGCAACCGCCACTACCAGAAAACTCCCAATGGTGATCTGTCTCATCTTCCGTTCCTCTCAAGGATTCAGACGTGGCAGGCCGGCGATTGTCACGGCGCTAGAACGGCTCGACCGAGGCTCTCATGCGGCGAAGCGCCTGCACGCTGCGCTGGCGGATATAGGGATTCTGCTCGCGCATGACGACTTCCTGCAGCGTGCCAATCGATCCATTCTCGAAGTGATCGAGCAGGGCATCGATTGCCCCGGTTCGCACGCCGGGATTTTCGTCATCCAGCAGAACCCGGGACAACACCCGCTTTGCCTCGGGCTGATGCGCGAACGGCCGAAGCCCCTCAATCGCCTTCATTCGCACCTCGGCAACCGGATCCCGGGAAAGCGCCGCCAGCATCGCCCGCCGCACATCGGCCGAATCCGTACTGTCTTTCAGCAGGTCCAACGTCCGCACCCGCAATTCCGGATCGGAGGCGTCCCGCACCGCCGAAAGCACCAGGCCACGGACAAATTCGTCGTCCAGCCGTCCATGCAGCGTTTTTCTGCGGACCTCTTCCACCACCAGGCTCACACCGCCATCCCCAGCCGGGCTGACCGCGCGCACATGCAATTGCGGTGCACTCACCGTGGCGGCGTCCCACAGCCGGGCGCATGTAAATCCAACGGCCACCAGCGCCAGCGCCGCCGCCGGGTTCAGCCGCAGGCCAGTGGCGTAGACAGCCAGTTCGCGCCGGGTTCGTTCCCACCAGGAAGGCGCCGGCTGGCGGGCGATCTCCCGCCTCAAATCCTCACGGCAGGCAGCCAGCAGCGCCGCCGGTGGCGGTTCGGGCCGCGCTTCGTCCATCGCCTGGTTCAAAGCGCGCTCGCGGCTCAACTCCAACCGGCACGCCTCACACCCATCCAGGTGCGTCTCCAGCGCCTCTTCATCGGCCTGCGAAAGCTCCTGGTAGAGATAGAGCGCCAGATTCTCCCGCGCTGTCTCGCACGTCATAGGAAATCCCCCAGCGCCAGCCGCATCTTCTGCGTGGCGCGAAACAGGCAGTTCTTTGCCGCCTCCTCGGTCGTATCCAATGCTTCCCCGATTGCTCTCAGCCGCATACCCTGATAATGGCGCATTTCAAATACCATGCGTTCGCGGGGCGTCAGTTCTCCCAGCGCCTGTTCAATCCGGCCGCGCAACTGGCGGCTGAACAATTCACGTTGGGGGTCGCCGTGCGGGCTCTCGGCGGCCACCGCCGACATCCTGTCCAGTTCTCCGCCGGGCGTCTCCACCGACGCCTGTTCCTCTTTCCGCACCTTGCGCCGCCGCAGGTGATCCAGGCAGATGTTGGTGACAATCCGGTAGATCCAGGTGCGGAAGTTGCAGTCGTGCCGGAACGTATGCAGATTGCGGTACACGCGCAGGAAAGCCTCCTGGTAGACGTCGCGGGCGTCCTGTTCACTGCGGAGCAGATTCGACGCCAACCGCAGCACCCCCTGATCGTAGGAACGCACCAGGGACTCAAACGCCTCCTGATCGCCGCGCTGGGCCGCACGAATGATGGCGGCTTCATCCAGAGTCGCAACCGGAGGCTGCACCAGTGCCGTGACCTGACCCTTTCCTGTCAACAACAATAAAGGACGCACGGGGAGAAAAAACGTCACACCGATCTTGCCGGTCTGTCGTAAACTATTCATTCCAGGAATGACTAGCCGCCAACAGGAAACCATCAAACGGGCGCTGGACAGCTTCGAGATCGAAACGCCGTCCTGGGGTTACGCCAACACAGGCACGCGATTCGGAAAATTTCTTCAGCCCGGGGCCGCCACCACGACCGGAGAAAAGCTGGCCGATGCCGGACAGGTCCATCTTTTTACCGGATGCGCGCCCACGGTGGCGCTGCACGTGTTGTGGGATCTGCCTGAAGGCGTCGAAAGCGCGGTTTCGATCGCAGAAACGGCGGCCGGCTATGGCGTTCGCGCCGGATCCATCAATCCGAACGTGTTCCAGGACCAGATCTACAAACATGGCTCACTCGGTAACCCGGATCCTGTGGTGCGGCATTCGGCGCTTGGTCACATTCTCGATAGCATCGAAGCGGCGCGGCGGCTGGCGAGCCGCGACATCTCGCTGTGGTTCGGGGATGGATCGAGTTATCCCGGGACGGCGAACTTCCGCCACCGCCGCCAGTGGTTCCTTGAAAACCTCCAGGCCTGCCATTTCAGGCTGGGGCCCCAGCAGCGGCTGCTGGTGGAATATAAACCGTTCGAACCGGCCTTCTACCACACCGACATCGCCGATTGGGGGATGGCGCTGCTGCTTGCACGAGGCGCCGGGCCGAGGGCCAAGGTCCTTGTCGATACGGGCCATCACTATCAGGCGCAGAATATCGAACAGATCGTGGCATGGCTGCTGGCCGAAGGGATGCTGGGCGGCTTTCACTTTAACGACCGCCGATACGCCGACGACGATCTGACGCTCGGTTCCATCGACCCTTACCAGGTATTCCGGATCTTTCTCGAGATTCAGACTTATGAGTGGGAAACCGGGACAAGGGCCGATGTCGCCTACATGGTGGATCAGAGCCACAATCTCAAGCCAAAGATCGAGGAGATGATTCAAACCGTGGTGACCGCCCAGGAACTTTTTGCAAAGTCCGCGCTGGTGGATCACGAAAAACTCGCGGCCTGCCGGAGCCGGGCCGACCTGATCGACGCAGAGGAGTGTTTGAAATCCGCCTTTCAAACCGACGTCCGCCCGCTTTTGGTTGAATGGCGCAAGTCCCGCGGGCTGCCCGCGCGGCCACTTGAGGCCTATCGCGAAAGTGGCTATCAGGCGCGAATTGAGCGGGACCGGGGCGAGAAAAACAGGGCGGGCATCACCAGTTACGCTTAGCGCCAAAGGCTGGGGCTGAAGCCAAAGTCCCCCGCCGGACTACCCCCGTACCACTTTTTCCGTTAGGCTATCCCCGCATCAACGTGGGTATCAAGAATCACCGGTTCGGGCTTCAATAGGAGCGTGGGGAGTCCATCAACGTGAAAAGCGCGCTGCTGTTGCTGGTATTCACCTCCGGTCTTCTGCTGTTCTGGGCGTTCAGACTCCGCCGGCAACTGCAGGAAAGGAACCGGGAACTGAGACGCGCGCGCAGCGCCGCCGGCGCGGCTGCCGACGGCCAGATGGCGCGCATGACACACGCCTTTCGCACGCCCATGAACAGCATCCTTGGCATGACCGAACTTGCGCTCGATGCTCCGTTGACCGTTGCCCAGCGCAGCCGGCTGGAGGCGGTACGGGATTCGGCCCGGTCCATTGCCGCGATCCTGGAGGTACAGGCCCTGCCGCCCGGGCGTGGCCAACTGCAGGTGTTTGAGCCGCGTGCCCTGCTGCGGGATGTGGTGCATTCGGCGCGGGCACGCGCCGGCTTTGCGGTGACCTCGCACTGCTCGCCGGAGGTGCCGGGGAGCGTTCTTGGCCGTTATGAGGACCTGGAACGCGTTTTGATCGATATCGTGGAAAAGGCGCTGCAAAACACTCCGCGCGGTGGCGTACATGTGGAACTGGACGGCGAGCCTGGCGATGGATCGCCGTCACATTTCTTGCTGCGTTTTTCGGTGGCCGACAGCAGCGCCGGCGAGGCCGATCCCCTCGATGGGTTGCGCCACGCGGTTTATGCGGTCGAAGACATGGGCGGCTATCTGGTGGGCGCGCGCGTCTCGCAGATCGGCGCAACGGTGCGCTTTGCGGTAGGCGTCCTGCGCTCGGCGGCGATCTGCGACGGCGGGGCCGGTCCACCGATGAAAGTCCTGCTAGTCGAAGACAACAAGGTGAATCGTCAGGTGGCCGCCGGTATCCTAAGCAAGGCTGGACATCAGGTGGATTTCGCCGAGAACGGTGAGCAGGCGCTCGAGAAGGCGCTAAACGTATCCTACGATGCGATCCTCATGGATCTGGACATGCCGCGAATGGGAGGGATTGAAGCCACCAGGCGTCTGCGGGCGGCTGAACCCGACGGGCGGCGTACTCCGGTAATCGCACTCACGGCCTGCGTTCTCAGCGCTCACCGCAGCCAATGTGTTCAGGCGGGGATGGACGATTTTCTTGCCAAGCCAATCGACTCCAGGCTCCTGCTGGCCAAACTCGGCAAGTGGGGCTATTCCGCGGCCGTCTGACAGGCCGAAGGCTGGGGCGTGGCATTCCTCACGCTGCGGCGGGAACGCATCTTCGCTGGCCGGTAGCCGGCGAAGTTAACCCGGCAATAGTCGCATCGCAGCCGCCTTGCGCCAAAATACAACTTGAACGCTACCCACCCGCGTGCACTGTAATACTCCTCACTCCAGGAAGACAGGTCCATCCGGTAGCAGCGCGGGCACCGCGAGTAGCGGAGATCGCCGAACTTCCACACCTTGGCGGTGAATCGGTGCTGACAGTCCTTACAGCGAAGGATCTGTTGTCCGAAAAGCGCCGCAATGCGCTCTCCGAAGCCAAGTAGTTTGGCATGCCTTACATGCTTGGATCCGCACTCGGGACAAGTAACTAGTTCCATGGCGATAAACTTGACATCTCCCCCGGCCGAGCAAGGGATGCCTTCCAACTTGATCTATTGATTCTTCTCCAGTCTAATACAAAAAACGCCGCTTTGGACCCTGGAAATTCAAAGTTTCATGCAGGAAAAGTGCCCGTCGCATGGAACTATGCCCAGCCTGTTCCTAGTACCCGGCCAGTGCGAGTTTGGCTTCCTCCACGTACCGCTCGATGAACCGCCCAAGCGCCGCCTGTAGTGCCGGCATCACGGTCTTCTTCTGTTCGATCGGCTGACCGGCAATTTCCAGCACCGGCAGCAGATCGCGGGTGCTCGAAGTGAGGAAAACCTCATCCGCCGATTTCAAATCTTCGACGGTCAAATCCCTTTCGAAAACGCGGATGCCGGGTATCGATATTTCCTCCAGCAGGATGGCGCGAGTCACGCCGGGCAGGCAGCCCGAGATCCGCGGCGGTGTGATCACTTCGCCGCCAATGACCGCGAAGATGTTCGCCGAGGTGCACTCGGAAACAAAGCCGCGGCTGTCGAGCAGGATCGTTTCATCGTAGCCCTGGCGGACAGCCTCTTCGAGCATAGTGAGGTTCATGGACCAGGAGAGGATCTTCGCGCTGGCGAAGGGCCCTCCCGAATGGCGGGCCTCGGCGGTGACATTGAGGCGGCACCCGGCTCCCCACCGGGTGGGATCTTTGGTGAAAGCGATGGTGTCATAGTCGCGGTCAATCCCCGCGCCTTCGAACTGTCCGCCGCGATTGCGCAAAACGGCGACGCGCAGCGTCCCTTCCCAGGCCGCGTTGGCTTCTACCAATCGCAGAAGTTCGATGCGCATGGCGGCGGCGTTCTCCGGAAACGGGACGCGCATCAGCGCGGCGTCGTGACGCATACGCGCGTAATGCCGCTCCCAGGCAAACAGCACCCCCTGCCTGATCCGCAGTGTGCTGAAAACTCCCCAGCCGTTGAGCACGCCGGTCTGTCCGGGACTCAACGTCCGGGCGGAAGTGTCGAGGATCTCCCCGTTGTGAAGCATGTACCGGTGGACGGCCATGCTTCACATTGTAAGCGCATGCTCCAGATTGCTCCAGAGGAATTCCGGCCCTGTGAGCCGTTTTGCCCGCGAAATTCCGCGTATCTTGTCATGGATACTGCGACGGGCATGGATACAGCGACGATCCGTTTTTCGGACATCCAGCTTCCAAGTGGAGTTTGCTTGCGCTACGCGGAGGCGGGCGCAGCGGAAGGGCCGGCGGTGCTGATGCTGCACGGCTACTCGGATTCCTGGTTTTCCTTCAGCCGCCTGCTGCCGGCCTTGCCGCCGTCCTGGCATGTGATTGTCCCCGACCAGCGCGGACACGGCGATTCAGACCGGCCGGCCGAAGGCTACGACATCGACGACATGGCGCGCGATGCGCTCGATCTGATGGAGGGGCTATCGATCAGCCGCGCAACCCTGGTGGGGCATTCGATGGGCAGTTTCGTGGCCCAGCGGATGGCGGCGCTGGCGCCCCGGCGGGTCGCCTCGATTGTGCTGGTAGGCTCCGGCCCCAGCCTCGCCAACGATGTAGTTGTCGAATTGAGCGCGGCAGTCGATGCGCTCTCCGATCCCGTGGACCCGTGCTTCATCCGCGAGTTTCAAATGAGCACCCTTCATCGTTTTCCGCCGGAGGAATTCCTGCGCCGTGTCATGACCGAGAGCGCCAAGCTGCCGGCGCGTGTGTGGAAGCAGGTGATGCAAGGGTTCCTGCGCGCTCCTGAATGCGGCGCCATCCAATGTCCGGCGCTGGTGGTGTGGGGGGAACAGGATGCCATCTTCAGCCGCCAGGAGCAGGAGGAGTTGCTGCGCCGCATTCCCGGAGCGGTGTTGAAGGTAATGCGCGGCGTGGGCCATTCCCCGCACTGGGAAGATCCCGCCGGATTCCTCAGCCTGCTAAATGACGCCGTACCAGATGGCCGTTGCGCCCAGGATGGAATGCGAAGCAGCCACCAGGAAGAAGCTGCGGGTCTGCTGGTATAGCCAGGCCCACAGGATGCCGGCCGCAAAGGCCAGTCCCATCAGCGCGGCGTCCCTATAGATGACATGCATGAAAGAAAACAGCGACGCCGAGCATAGCACCTGGAATCCAGGCCTCACGCTTGAGGCCTTCATCCGCGCGAACAGGAAACTGCGATAAAGGAACTCCTGCACCGGGGCTGAGATCAATACATAAAATCCGAAAAATGCCGCGCTCTGTGCCGGCAGGGCGGGCATGGCCGCCAACACCAGCAACAACGCCGCCAGCGCGAGGCGCATCAGGCGGCTGGCTCTGAGCGGGAAGCCGAGTTCGTTGCGGTTGTGGCCGTGGAAAAGCGAAATCAGACCGGTGGCGATCGCCATGCCGATGAGAATCCGGAAACGCCACTCAAACGGGACGAAGCCGAAAAACAGGAGAGCCACGGGGAGAACGTAAACGGCGACGACCGTGGCGACAAACGATCCCATCCCTTCAGTATTGCAGAACCGTGACGGTTTGGTTTCGGTTCAGTTGGCCGACAGCAGATCCTGCAGCATTCCGGCGATCAGGTCGAGTTGAGCGAAGTGCGCCGGGCCGTCGATGCCGGCGAAGCCT
>JANRLE010000367.1:0-21693 GCA_033762895.1 Bryobacteraceae bacterium
CGGGTGCCGATCGCGCGGTTGGCGGCGGCGCAGGCGGCGATTGCCGGGGATAAGTCGGAGATGACGCGGACGGCGTAGGGCGGGAAGGCAGGAATGCGGGAATGCAGGAATGCGCGTGGGTTCCGCGCCTGTTCCTGGTTCAGTCGGACCATCTCAAGAAAACGCTTGAAAACTGCCTCAATCCGCGGTAACCTGTAAGAGCGTGAGACAAGCATTCCAATTCGGCGTACAGGGCAATGGCGCGCAGGCGTCCATGGTGACCTGACCGTTTCTGGAATCACGCACGGGTTTCAAGAGAGGGCGGCCACCAAAAATGGCCGCCCTCTTTCCATTTCTGGCGCATACTCTTCCGGTGTGTCCAGACCTTACGATCTGGGTTCGTCTAATGGCAGGATTCCTGTCTCTGAAGCAGGAGATCGAGGTTCGAGTCCTTGACCCGGAGCCATTTTCAAGCCAGGGAGGCCGTTGCGGTCAAGGCGCCAGTCTGAAAAGCTGGACAAGCACGTTCGACTCGTGCCCCTGGCACCACCTCATTTGGTATCCTCGACGAGGACATCCTTCAGGAGACAACCGACAGCATGAGGACCCTGTTCTTTGCGGCGTTCTGCGCCACCGCCGCCCTGGCGCAATCCCCCGAAGGCCGCGCCGCCTTTCAAAGCCGCTGCTCCGGCTGCCACGGCGCAGACGGCAATGGCGGAGAGCACGCGCCCTCCGTCCTGGCCAGTGTGGCCTCAAAGAACGACGTGGAACTCGCCTCCATCATTCGCGACGGCGTTCCGCGCAAGGGCATGCCGGGTTTTCAACAACTTCCGGAAGCGGAGGTCCGAGCGCTGGTCGCCTACATGCGCACGCTGCAGGCGCCGCGCCGGGGCCGACGCGGAGCCCCTCCCGTCCGCCAGAAAGTCCAACTCGCCGATGGCACGGCGCTGGAAGGCTTCGTCGCCGGCCGCACTTCCCGCGAGTTACAACTCCGCACCGATGACCAGAAAATACACTTACTGCGGAGCGCGGGTGAGTCCTACCGCCGGGTTACCAGCCAGGCCGATTGGCCCAGCATGCACGGACAGCTCAGCGGGAACCGGCACTCCCCGCTCACCGAAATCAATCAGGAAAACGTGGCCAGGATGGCGGTGAAGTGGGTCTTCGCCGTACCCAACGCAGGAAGGCTGCAGGGCACGCCGCAGGTTCACGACGGCGTGATGTATGTGACCAATACGAACACTGTGATCGCGCTCGACGCCGGCTCCGGCGCCCGTCTGTGGGAATACTCGCGCCCTGCCACACAAGGGCTCACCGGCAACGCGCGGTCTCCGGGGAACAATCGCAGCGTCTCGGTCGCCGGCGATAAGGTCTTCATGCAGACCGATCACGCGCACCTTGTGGCGCTGAACCGGCACACCGGCCAGATGCTGTGGGATACGGAGATGGCCGATTTCCGCCAGAACTACAACACCACCGGATCGCTGCTGGCTGTGGAGAACCTGGTGGTGGCCGGTACGGCGGGCGGCGAAGAGGGTGTGCGGGGTTTCCTTGCAGCCTACGACCAACAGACCGGCAAGGAAGTGTGGCGATTCTGGACCATTCCCGCACGCGGCGAAAAGGGTTCTGAAACCTGGGATGGCCCGGATATTGATCACGGCGGAGGCCCCACGTGGCTCACCGGAAGCTATGATCCCGATACCAGGACGGTTTACTGGCCCACCGGCAACGCCGGTCCGGACTTCAACGGAGACAACCGCAAGGGCGACAACCTATATACATGCTCCATCCTGGCGCTGGATGTTACTACGGGAAAACTGAAGTGGCATTTCCAACCCACTCCGCACGACGAATGGGATTGGGATGCCGTCCAGCCGCTGGTGCTGGTGGATACCAACTGGCGGGGCACGCCAAGGAAGTTGCTGTTACAGGCGAATCGAAACGGCTTTCTCTATGTGTTGGACCGCGTGGATGGGAAGCTGCTGATGGCCACGCCGCTGGTGAAAAAGCTCACATGGGCCAGAGAGATCGCGCCAAACGGGCGGCCCGTGATGAATCCCAACCAGGTTCCCACGCAAGAGGGCGCGCTCATCTGCCCGGCCGTGGAAGGCGCGGCGAACTTCTTCTCCACCTCCTACAATCCGGCCACGCGGCTCTTCTACGTCAACACGCTGGAGCGCTGCGCCGTGTACACCAGGCGGACCACGCCGCCGTGGCAGGCGGGCCGCGGATATCAGGGCGGCGGCGGCAGGCGCGATCCCAACGACAAGCCGCAGAAAATCCTGCGCGCCTTCGACATTGAAACAGGCAAGGTGAAATGGGAGATCCCGCAGGCTGGTCCTGGAACGGCATGGACCGGGACGTTGTCCACCGGCGGCGGTCTGGTGATTTTCGGCGACGATGGGAACTCGCTGGCCGCCGCTGACGCCGCGACCGGCAAGCTGCTGTGGAGTTTCCCCTTTGCCGAGTCTCTGCACACCTCGCCGATGACTTACATGTTCGACAACCGGCAGTATGTGTCGATCATCAACGGCAGCATCGTCTACGTCTTCGGGCTCAACTGAGAACCCGGTATCGGGGGGGGAGGATTCGTGTCGAAATTGACTCTGCTGTTCCTGCTGGCATGGCCGGCGGTCCACGCTCAGAAGCACCCGCTGCAGGAACTCATTGAGGCAGCGCGTGCGGATTCGCCCGCCCTTGCAACCCTGCTCAGCCAGGGACTGCCGGCAATGCGCGGGCGGGACGGGGCCGCCGTGTGGGGTCAGGATTTTCTCTTCGCCGTGGAAAGTCCAACGCCCGCCACCGTCTCCATCGACAAACAGCCTCCCGTGCCAATGAAACGCGCTGTCGGGACAAACTATTACTACCTGGTGAAGACTCTGCGCCTGGGAGTGACTCACCAGTATCTCTATGCTGACGCGGCCGGCAATGCGACCGGCAGTTACGAGGTCGCCGGCTACAACCCGGATTCTTATCCGCTGCCCAGCGTGCCGCGCGGAACCCTGTCGGAGAAGAAGACGCTGACTTCGAAAATCTACCCCGGCATGACGGCCAACTACTGGGTGTACACCAATCCCGGAGCGGACATGACCGGCGGCGCTCCGCTGATGGTGTGGCAGGACGGTGAGACCATCGCGGGCAATCTGGACCTGCTGAGGCTGCGGCTGCAAATCGTATCCGACAATCTGGTTGCCCGGAAAGTGATTCCACCGATGGTGCACGTCCTCATCCAGCCGGGACAAGGCCTGCCCCGCATGCGCAGCATCCAATATGATACGGTCTCGGGCACTTACGGCAGGTATCTGCTCGATGAGATCCTGCCCGAAGTCGGGAAGTCCTACAAGCTTCGCAAGGATGCCTATTCGCGCGCCATTGCCGGCGCCTCTTCCGGGGCAATCTGCGCGTTTAACGTAGCCTGGTATTATCCGGAGCAGTTCAGCCGCGTGCTTTCGCACATCGGCAGCTACACGGCCTTGCAGTGGCGGCCGGAAGAGCATCTCGACGGCGGCTACATCGTCTCCTACAAGGTTGGCCGCGAGCCGAAAAGGAATCTGCGCGTCTGGCTTTCCGACGGAGCGGATGATGGTGAGAGCCGCGCCGGAAGCTGGCCGCTGAACAACATCCAGTTGGCGAACATGCTCAAGCTCCGCGGCTACGATTTCCATTTCCGCTTTGGTACCAGCTTGCACGCCATCGCCCAGGGAGCCATGGACTTGCCCGAATCCCTGGCGTGGCTCTGGCGGGACTATGATCCCGCGAAAACCGCCCAGATTTACGAGATGGAAGAAGCGGAACGAAACAAGCCGCTCTTCCGTGTCACCATCACTAACCGCGATGCCTGGTAGGAAGCGCTTGGCGCCCTGAGCCGGTCCCATGCGCCACCAGAAATGTCGTGATGCATCCGATCGGCGCCTGCCATAGCCAGGCCACCCCCATGTAAGTGGAAGCGCTGAATACAGCGCAGAATCCGGCCACCGCGCCCGCCAGCACCGATGCCGGAGTCGCGCGTCTGGACAGCATCCCGGAAAGGAAGATGCCCAGCATTACGCCGCCAATCAGGCTGTTCACCTTGTTATAGGCGTTCGCCAGTTCTCCCAGCCGGTTGGCGAACAGCGCCAGCACGGTGGCCGTCAGGCCCCAGAACACGGTTACCATGCGGCTGAACTTAAGATAGTGAGTGTCGGTCTCCTCCTTGCGAAAGTGCCGTTTGTAGAAATCGACTAGCGTCGCAGTGGTAAGTGAGTTGATGCCCCCGCTTACTGTCGACATTGCCGCGGCGAAGATCGAAGCGATCACCAGTCCGCGCAAGCCCGTAGGCAGATGGTGCACGGTGAAATAGGGCAGCACGGCGTCGCGCATAGGGATGCCGGCCGCCTCGGCGGGATGCTGGTGGTAATAGGCGGCCAGCACCAGGCCCGTCGCCTGCAGGCTTAGCATGACCGGAACAAAGAGGAAAGCCTCCAGTTTCAGTGCCCGGCGGCACTCCTCCAGCGATCGCGTGCTCAGGTAGCGCTGCAGGATCACCTGGTCGGTTCCGTAAGTGTTCAGAAACATGAACGTCGCACCGATCATCACCGCCCAGATCGTGAATTCCTTCCGCAGGTCAAAGGCATAATCGAACATCTTGGTCTTGCCCAGCGCTGAAGCCGTGCTCCAAACGCCCGCCCAGCCGCCTTCCACGCCGCCGGAGCCGACGGCGAGAATCGCCCCCAGTCCCAGTGCGATCACGATAAACTGCAGGAAGTCCGTCCAGATTACCGCTTTCATTCCACCCAGCGCCGTGTAAATCGTGGTCATCACGCCCATCACCAGAATGCTTTCCAAAAGCGGCAAACCGGTAACAACCGAAATCACCAGCGAGGGCGCATAAATCACGATACCCATGTACATGCCGCGCATCATCAGGAAGATGAAACTGGCCGCCGCGCGTACGCGCAAATCGAACCGGCGTTCCAGAAACTCATAGGAAGTGGAGATGTCCAGCTTGTGGTAGAAGGGAGCGATGTAGCGTCTCACCAGCGGAATCACTACCAGCGGCAACATATAGACAATCGGGGCGGACTGCATGTCACGCTGATAGATGAATGCCGGCATGCCGAGGAAGGTGATGGCGCTGAAGTCAGTGGCCAGAATGGAAACCGCCACCGGGATCCACGATACCGAATGGCCGCCGAAGAGGAACTCCGCGCTGGTGGAATGCCGCCTGTAAAAGAGGCCCCCGATCCCGAGCGTAGCGAGCAGGTAGACCGCCAGCAGTGCGAAGTCGAGGCCAGTCATCGTTTCCGTCAAACAGGTTTCAGCCGAACAGCGCATCGACGGGCTGGAAATTCGTCACGCCCAGCGGGCCCGCCGGATCGATATAGACAAACTCCCGGCCCGAAGGCGTGTTCCTGATCCGTTTGGTCCAGTCGATACCCAGTACCGAGTAGATAGTGGCGCCAACGTCTTCCATGTAAATCGGCCGCTTGCGCTGCCAGCCGGAATCCACCACCTTCGATGCCAGCGGATCGGTGGCGCCAATCGCCCTGCCGCCCTTCACGCCCGCGCCGGCAAAGGCGGCCACCATCGCCTTGGCGTAATGTTCGCGGCCTTTGTTGACCGTCAAATCGCCCGGAGTGCGGCCGAACTCGCCCATGCAGACAATCAGCGTCCGCTCCAGCAGTTTGCTTTGTTTCAAGTCTGCCAGCAGCGCTGAGAGTGCGGTATCAAGCTCCGCGCAAAGCTTGTAGACCCCGCTCTTGCCGTCGCGGCCGTAGATGAAGCTGTGGTGGTCCCAATCGGCATGGGTCAGCATCAGATACCGGGCGCCCGCGTCTGCCGCAACCATGTTGCGCGCCAGCAGGCAGGCGTCGCCGAAGGGTGTGGCGCCATAGGCCTTCCGTTCCTCCGCGCCGATCCGCATCACCTTGCTGATATTCGGATTTTCCATCATGCGATGGACCGCCAGGCTGAAGGAGTCAAACTCGCGCATCGGCTTCTGAATGCCGGCATCGGCGCGGCTGGTGTCAAACTTTCGCAGCAGTTCCCATCGCCGGCGGAAACGCTCCTTCTCCGCATCCTCCGCGATGAATGGCAGCGAGCCGCCCTTCAGGTCCAGTGTGAGCGGCGCCGAATCGCTGGCCAGGCAGCCTTCCCGCTGCAGCGGCCCGTACATGGTGGTGGCCTCGTAATTCATTGAGATGAATGGTGGCAGGTAATCCGTCTCTCGACGCTTACTAAGTAGCTCATGCGCGATGATCGCGCCCATGGAAGGCATTTCCTTCACGCGCGCCGGACTGTGGGCATGTCCGGTCTGCAGATAGAACTGCCCGCGGCTATGCACCGTCTCCCAGGCTTCCATTGACCGCACGATCGCCAGCTCGTCCAGGTGCCCCGTCAGTTTGGGCATCAGGCCGTAGGGGAACTGATAGCCGTACTTTGTCGTCCGGATGTCGCGATTCCCGGGCCCCCATGAGCCTTCCTTCACGTCGAAGGTATCCATTTGCGAAGGGCCGCCCAGAAGGTTGATGAAGATCACGGCGCTGGCGGAAGCCCGCGGCTCCACTCGCGAAGCCGCGCGCACGTTCAACGGCGCAACGCACGGCAGCAGTCCGTAGCCGCTCACGGTGAGTCCGCCCAGGCGGAACAGGCCGCGCCGGGTAAGTGTCGGGATTGGCGTCGTATCCATGGCGTCCTTCAGTAGAACAGGAAATCAAGGCGGTTCAACATCGCCCACAACAGGTCTTCGGCGCCCTGCTCGCGTCCGGATGCAAGCGCCTGCAGAGCGATCCTCTCCTCCCCGGCGGTAGGCAGCCGCGAAAGCCCGGCAAGGAACAATTCCTCCACCAGTTGTTTGTCCGGGCCCTTCAGCAGCGTCTCCAGCCGGCCGTCCTTCTGCACTTTCACGCGTTCCCGCAGCAGATCATGGTTTAGTAGCATGGCTGTCTGAACCATGCTGCCGCGGCGATCGGCTTCAGCCGTGTAACGGTCACACTGGCCGAACTGCTGCACCACCTTATAGAACTTGCGGTTTGTCTTGTCCAGATCCTGTGGGGATCGCGTCTGCATGAGGTAGCTGACCTTCTTTGGAGAGAAAGTCACCTGGAAGGTCGGAAAAACGCCGGACACCTGGGAGATGGAGTCCCATACCTGCTCGGCCGACAGCCGCCGCACTTTTCTCCGGGCGAAGTAAGTATCGTGGCTGTCTTTCCAGCCCGCGGGCGTTTGGGTGGAAAGCTGATAGGCGCGCGAGGAAACGATCATCCGGATCAGACGCCGCAGGTCGTGGTTGTTCTTGCGGAAGTCCTCCGCCAGCGCCTCAAGCAGCTCCGGATGTGATGGTTGCACGGTCCACGGTGGCGGCGGCGGATTCTTCGGATCCTGGCGCGCCAGATCGAAGTCGAAGGGCGGATCGACGATTCCTGTCCCCATCAGCTCGGCCCAGATCAGATTCACCGCCGCGCGCGCGAACTGCGGGTGAGCGGTCAGCAAACGGGCATAGGCCTCGCGCGGGTGTTCGCCGGGCGCCAGCCTCGCGCCATCCAGCAGGAACGTCGGCGTGATATCGGCTTTCGGATCCCGCCTCGGCCGCACAGCGCTCATCGTTGTCAGGTGATAACCTTTGGCCGTGTCCTTTACCAGAAATTGCGGGAAACGCCCGAAAACCGGGGCGATGTAGGTCTTGCCGAAAAAGTTCGCCTGGCGCCACACTTCCACGCGCTTGCGTTGTGACAGCCACAGATTCACCTTTTCCAGGTGCGCCGAGCCGTCATGGCAGGAGATGCACTCCAGGTTCACGCCCAGAAAAAGCTTCGTCGTATTGATGGCGATTTCATCGGCCGTGTCCTCGTGATTGATCATGTAGCCGTCGCCTTCAAACACGTGGCTGCGGGCGAGGAAGTTGGCCGATCCATCGGTCCATGTCGAGACGGTGCGGGCCGTGATCATCTCGCGGACGAACTCGTCGTAGGGGATATTCAGCGTCAGCGTCTTGTAAATGTAGTCGTAGAAAGTGTTGATGCCCTCTTCCAGAAGCTGGCCGTTCCGGAACAGATCGCAGAAGAAGTAGGTCCAGCGGTCGAGAAACGGCGCCTGGCTGATTGACCTCATGCCGGTCACCGGCAGCGGCGGGAAGAGCGAATCGATCAGCTTCTGCCTCTTATCCGGCGACGTGTCCGCCAGAAAGACGCGCGCCGCCTCGGGTTCCGGCAGCCGTCCCGTGACATCCAGATGCACACGCCGCAGAAATTCGGAATCGGAGGCCGTCGGGGCTGCCGTCACGCCGTCCCGCTTCATCTTCCCGAAGATGAAATCGTCGATCAGGTTGTCACCGGCGCTCAGCAGCGCGGCGCCGGCCAGCATCGAGAAAAGAACACGCTTCATGGTCCTACGCCCATGGTATCTCTAAACTCTGCACTGGGCTTTCCCCCTGAGGAACGATACGATGCGCGGCATTGCGGTGGAAATATCCTCCCCGGGATCGCCTTTGCCCTTGCCCGGCTCGTAGACGATGTCCAGCCATCCTTCATAATGCACGCCGCGGAATATGTTGAACACCTCATCGTAGTCAATATAGGGCTCGCTGCCGTCGGGCCGCGGATTGTAGAACTTCACCCGCACGTGCCGGGCCAGCGGCGCGGTGAGGCGGATGCTGTCAATGTAGTTGGCGTTCTTCATTTCGCCGGAAGCTTCGTAGCTGGCGCCCTTCGATCCTGCGAACTGCCCGGTATCCAGCAGGAACGTAAGATTCGGATGATTCACCAGTTTCATGAACCGGATGCACTCTTCCCCGGTCCGGCAAAGCGCGCCGTGGTTGTGATTCTGCAGTCCCACCGGCAGTCCGGCTTCCGCCGCTTCCTCCACCACCTTGCGTATGCCCTCCACCGAACGCTGAAACGCTTCGGCGCGCCCGGCCTCATTCGGCGGCGATCCGGCAAACACCCGCAGGATGGGCGCGCCCAGGAACATGGCGGCGTGAATTGCCTGCTGCGCCTTGTCGAACTCGGCGCGATGCGCCTCCGCAGGTTTGCCAAAATCCGTGCTCACGGTGAACATCGACATTGACAGGTTGTTGTCCAGGTATGTCCTGCGGATCTGCTTGAGGTACCGGGTGCTGTAGTCAGCCAGGTTGTTGAGGTGGATGCTGGCGCCTTCGATGCCGAGACGGCGGCATAGCGCGAGGAAGTCGAAGATCGTCATCTTCCCTTGCGCGATCTGCCGCGAATAGTTCAACGAATAGTTGCTGATCTTGAGCATTTCCCCGCACTATATCACCTGGCGGCGGATCCGCGTTACCCCTTCAGCGGTAGGTGATCCAGATCGGGCTGGACCATGCAATCTCGCCATCGGCCTGTTCCACGCGCACGTAATACCAGTGCTCCCCGGTAAGCTTCTCCCGGTCCAGATACTCAAGCGAAGCTTCCCGCTTGCCCGGTTCAAACGTATGCACGTAAGCGGCGTCGCGGATCAGGCGCACCTTTGCCACCGGCGCCGTCCCCCGCACTTTGATCCTCAGCGCCACCGGCCGCCGCGTGTCAAACGCGTCCCCCATGAACCGGTCCCCCGCCCGGAACTCCAGCACAATGTTATCCGTCGCGCCGTAGGTATGCCGCTCGCGGATCGCCTCAAAGATCGATTTCCGATCCTGTCCGGGCGTGTACACCATCGCATAAGAGATGTGCGTGGAAAGATGGTCACTGGAGGAAATCACCCCCAGCTTGTATCCCTTCTTCCAGGCATTCCACACCGTCCCGGCTTCCTGGAACCCGCCCGGCGCGTTGCGATTCCATCCGGCGGGCCCACGCGGCGCGTCGGGCGATTCGTAGTTGATCCGGTCGCCCTGATAGATCTCCACCACCGGTTCCAGATCCTTGTCGTTGTCGCGCCAGTCCGTACCCATGCCCGGCGATCCCGAAGTATGTGGGATCGAAAGGCCGCCCGACTTTCGCAACTCCTCATAAAGCAGCTTGGTATCGTTCGCCACCACGCCGCCGTATGAGTTGCTGTTGAACGTCAGTATCTCTCCGTCTGGCGCGTCGGGCAGCAGGAAACGCGCATTCGTTCCCTGAAAGAACGGCACGATGGGATAATCCCGGGTGGTGTGGATGATGTTGCGGTGTCCGTGCGGAAAGCTCACATTTCGCTCATAGGAAAAAAGCGGAACGAACCTGGCGGGAAAGTGAAACATGTCCGCCATCTTCTGGGTGATGAAGTTCCAATAGTCGATTCCGCCCGCCTGATGGTCCGTGGAGGCGCCGAAATCCATGTTGGCGGCGTCGATCATGTAGCGGTAGAATTCCGGCAGCGAACCGTCGTCGAAGCCGCCCTGGTCGGGCGAAAATTCGGTGTGCCGGTGCAGATCCCCGCGCACGATGCGCAGCGCTTTGCCGCCGGCGCTCACCCGGTACGCGCGAATGGCCCGCACATCGCCCGCCTCATCGGAATGCCCTTCGGGCGCCACCGTCTCTTGAGGCGCCTCAACCGCGAGCGTGGCAGCGCCGGCCGCCTGTGGCAAGGGCAGGGAACCCATCAACACCCGATGCAGCCGCGGCCTGCTGGCGAAATCCCACCGCCGCGATTCCGACCCCCAGAACACCCACAACCGCCCTTCCGCCGCGGCGAATCCGATACGTGTGCTCTGCCTGGCGCCGCTTTGCGGCAGCAGCATGGGCGCCGTCCATCCACCCGCGTCCAACCGCGTGAGAAACATCTCCCACATCGTGCTGGGACTGCGCGCCAGCCGTGAGTAGCGCCGGTGAAACGCCATCCACAAATTCCCGTTCGGATCGTGAAACAACACCGGCCGCCCGTAACTGGACGCCCCCAACGCCAGTGGATCGCTTTCGGCAAGCGCCGCCGGCCGTTTCCAGACGCCGCCGTCCCACACCGCCACCTCCACGCGGCGCCGGTCGCCGAGCGGGGATCCGGGCGAATTCTTCAGCGCCGCCCCCAGATCCTTGCCCCAATTGACTCCGCCGGTTTCCCACGCCACCCACGGCCTTCCCTGCCTGTCGACGGAGATGCTGGCGTAGGCTTCCTTGTGCGGCGTGGCAGCCACGGCCATCTCCGGTCCCAGGCCGGCCGAAGGCGAGTAACTGCGGCAGTAGATGTCGTAACTGGAATCATAACGGTCCCAGGCGATCCACACCTTGCCGTCCGGACCGGCCGCCACCGCAGGCTCCCAATTATTCGATGCGGATTCGGTGACCCTCACCACCGGCGACCATTCTTCGCCGCGCAGGTAACGCATTCGGATCTGAGATACCGAACCTTCGAGCGCCTGCCATACGACGTACACCGTGCCGCCGGCGCCGCGCGTCAGATGGGGCTCAATATCGGGCAGCGGATCCTGGGACAGCCGCTCCATCCGCCCCCAGGTGTTGTTTTCCCACGGCATCGCGTAGATGTCCCAGTTTCCCTTCACCTGCTGCGACCACACAATCCACGGCCGGCCCTTGGCGTCCGCGGTGGCCAGCGGCCGCCACAGGTCGGCCTCCGCTCTCGGCACGGGAATCAATCGCGACCATCTCCCTTCCCCATACAGCCGCAGATTCAATTCTTCCCTGCGGTCGTGATAGCTCATCCACGCCGCCGCCAGGCCGCCCGCGCCGGTCGCCGCCACCGAGGGAAAATCGTGCTGCCGCAGTTCTGTCCCCGACAGATCGCTGGCCGCCGGAATACGCCGCACCTCCATTCGCCCGCCGGGACACGCCCGCGCTTCCCCGATCGCGATCTGAAACGGCGCAAACACACACTCCCCCTGCGCCGTACGCAGCGTCACCGCAGCGGCCTCACCCGCGCCGCGCATCAGGATGCCCTTGGGAAGCAGCATCGGTTTGACGATGCGGCCCACCGCGTTCGGCTGCGTGGCAAAGACGATGCGCTCAGCGCGCGTGCTCATTCGCCAGCCGCCTTTGGCCAGCACCCGGTCCGGCGGCTCCATGCGATAGCCCTCCACCGCATGAATGTCGCCGTTCAAAACCGAGACCTCGCCATCCCACACCGCGGCATCCTTGTCGCCGAGACCCATCACTACCAGCACCTGCCACAGGCGCTCCTCCGGCGTTCCGCCCGGTTCGAAGGAATAGGCGTCGCGAAAATCAGGCTGCCCCCAGGCCGTGGCAGCCGCAAGCAGAACCAGAATGGACCGGAACATGAGATTCACCGCGCACTATCATATCTATTGCGGCAAAGGAGAGTTTTCAATGACAAGGCGATCTCTGTTCGCAATGCCCCTGGCGGCGATGGCCGAAGACGGCCGCCCGCCCGTCACCAACCCCCGCGCAACCTCCGGCGACCCGGTGGAGCCTCAATGGAAAGAGCGCCTCACCATCACCGTCGGGCCGAAGGATGCCGATCTGGCGGGCGTCAATGAAAGGGTGATCCAGGCCGCCGTCGATTCCATTGCGCGCTGGGGCGGCGGCACCGTCCGCATTCTGCCGGGCACTTACCGTTTTCGCAACGCCGTGTATCTGCAGAGCAATGTGCGGATTCTGGGTAGCGGCCTCGAAACCGTGATCCTCAAGGAGCCGTCAGTCAAGTCCGTGCTGGCGGCCGATTCCGATTGGTACGACCAGGAGATTACCCTTGCCGATCCCCGCGGATTTCAGGTTGGCGATGGCATCTGCCTGCGGGCGAAAAACCCCAGCGGCAACGGCAACGTGGTGATCAAGCGGACCCTGGTGGCGCGCAACGGCAACCGCTTCAAGCTGGACCGCGCGCTGCGTGAGAACACGTGGCTGCCCGGCAAGCCCACCGCTTCCACGCTCTTCCCCCTTTTCAGCGGCGAGAATATTCGGAACATCCGCATTGAGAATCTGGCTTTCGACGGCAACAAGGCCAACAACGAGGAGTTGGACGGCAACTACGCCGGCTGCCTCTTCCTGCAGGACTGCCGCCAGATCCACATCGCCGGAGTGACGGCGCGTAACTACCGCGGCGACGGCATAAGCTGGCAGATTTGTCATGACGTGACGGTGGAGAATTGCCACAGCCATGACAACACCGGGCTCGGTCTGCACCCGGGCTCAGGTTCGCAACGCCCGCTCATCCGCTCCAACAAACTGGAGCGCAACGATCAGGGGTTGTTCTTCTGCTGGGGCGTGAAGTATGGGCTGGCCGAGAAGAACACAATCCTCGACAACCGCCGCTTCGGAATCTCGATCGGCCACCGCGACACGGACAACATCATCCGCGATAACGACGTGCGATCGAGCGGCGAGGTTGGCATCCTGTTCCGCAAGGAACGCGGCTTGGCCTACAACGCGCACCGCAACCGCGTGGAAAACAATCGCATCGTCGAATTGACCAGGGAGTTCGGGGTCGGCATCGACATCCAGGGCGAGACCGGCCAGGTGCAGATCCGCAACAACGAGATTCGTCACTCCAGCCCGCCGCTCAAGCGTGTCGGGGTGCGCATCGGGGCCGAGGCTGGGGAGATTGTGCTGGCCGCCAACCGCATTGAGGGGTTTTCGGAAGCTGTGCAGGATCTGCGCCGGAAGAAGGCCCTCTAAGCTGGAAACCAGTGGCGCGTCCGATTGCAGACCGCACAGACCGACAACATCACAGGCACCTCAATCAGCACGCCCACCACCGTGGCCAGCGCCGCGCCGGACTCCGGCCCGAACAGCGCGATTGCCGTGGCTACCGCCAGTTCGAAAAAGTTGCTCGCCCCAATCAGTGCGCCGGGGGCCGCCACTTGATACTCCACCTGGAACAGCCGCATCAGGCCGTATGTCAGCGACGAGTTGAAGTAGACCTGAATCAGGATGGGCACGGCGATCAACAGGACATGCGTGAACTTGCCCGTAATATTGTCCGCCTGGAATCCGAAAATCAGAACCAGCGTCGACAGCAGCGCCACCATGCTCACTGGCGCGAACCGCGGCAGCAGTTCGTTCTCAAACCAGGCCCTGCCCCGCTTGGCAATGAACCAGCTTCGCAAGGCCACTCCCGCCGCCAACGGCACCACGATAAAAGTGATCACCGAGTACAGAAGCACATGGAACGGCACCTCAAGCGAAGAGGCGCCACTCACCAGGAAACGAACCAGTGGCGCAAACAGCACCAGCATGATCAGATCGTTCACCGACACCTGAACCAGGGTATAGGCGGGATCGCCGCCGGTAAGGTAACTCCACACAAACACCATCGCCGTGCAGGGCGCCGCGGCGAGGATGATGCACCCGGCGATGTACTGTGAGGCCTCGTCAGCGGTCAGCAAGGCGCCGAAGACATGCCGGAAGAAGACCCACGCCACAAAAGCCATCGAGAAGGGCTTCACCAGCCAGTTCACAAACAGGGTAATCAGCAGGCCGCGCGGCTTCTGCCCCACCCGACGGATCGCGCCAAAATCCACCTTCATCATCATTGGCACAATCATCAGCCAGATGAGAATGGCGATCGGACCGTTGATCTGGCTGCCCTCGCCGAACTCCATCCCCCGCAGGCCGCCGATCAACTCTGGAACCGCCTTGCCAAGGAAGAGTCCGGCCAACATGCACAGCCCTACCCAGAGGCTGAGGTACCGTTCAAAAATGCTCATCCGCTTCACGGGTGCACACTCACTTTCCTGATCCCTTATTTCCGGTATTATAGAACAATGGTGGATTCCGATTCCGCACGCTATGCCGACATGTTCGCCGCCATCGGAACCGAAGCCCGGTTGCGCATCGTGCGCCTTTTGCTCGCCGCACACCCGGAAGGGTTGATCGTCAGCGAGATTCAGTCCGAACTCGGCATTCCGCCGTCTACGCTGTCTCATCATCTCGACAAGCTCAAGAACGAAGACCTGATCACCGTGGAGCGCCAGAGCACCTTTCTTCGCTACCGGGCCAATACCGGCACGCTCCAGGCGCTTCTCACTTTTCTCTATTCCGAGTGCTGCACCCGCAACAAGGCGGTTAAGCCCGAAACCATCATCAAACTGTGCAAATGAATCGAGGAGGCTTCGACAAAATGCTGATCGGCCGCAGAAAATTGTTCCTTGCAGCCCTTGCGCTCAACGCCGGCGCCCAGGGAAATACTCGCGTGCGGAAGAGAATTCTGGTGCTGTGTACGGGAAACTCGGCTCGCAGTCAGATGACTGAAGGCTTTCTGCGTTCACTCGACCCGGCCCTGGATGTATACTCTGCCGGAACCAACCCGGCCCCGCGCGTCAATCCCTTCGCGGTAAAGGCTATGAAGGAAATCGGGATCGACATTGCGGGGAACAAGCCGAAGCACGTCAGCCAGTTCCTCGGCCAGCCGTTCGACCTCGTGGTCACCGTTTGCGACGACGCCGACAGGAACTGCCCCAATTTCAGAGGCAAGGTCGGCAAACGCGTTCACATCGGCTTCCCCGATCCGGCCAAGGCCACCGGTTCGGACGAAGAGAAAATGGCCGTCTTCCGCAAGGTGCGGGACAGCATCCGCGAGAAATTCACCGGGTTTTATTCGACCCAGATCAAGCGAAGCTGACCGGAGGCTGAAAGTGAGCAGACAGCGTGTTCTGATCCTATGCACCGGCAATTCGGCCCGCAGCCAGATGGCCGAAGGGTTGCTGCGGTCACTGGCAGGCGATCGTTTTGAAGTCTTCAGCGCCGGCACCCGTCCGGGCTCTGTCCGGCCTGAGGCGATCGCCGCCATGCGCGATCTGGGCATCGATATTTCCAGTCACCGCTCCAAGCCGGTGGATGAGTTTCTCGAAACCGGTTTCGACTACGTCATCACCGTATGCGACAACGCGAAGGAAAGCTGCCCGGTGTTTCCGGGAAATGGCCGGCGCATCCACTGGAGCTTCGACGATCCTGCTAAGGCCACCGGAGATGAGCAGGCACGATTGGCCGTTTTCCGGAAAATCCGCGATCAGATTGCCGGCCGCCTGAAGGAGCTCGTCGAAGGGAAGACGCAGCAGGACGAAAAGCCATGAGGGCGTCCGCGGATAGCCCTACGCCATCTGGTTTGTGACGTTTCCTGGGCAATTGCAATCTTCTCCCAGGACATCCTCTGAAAACTATCCGGCGAAGACGGTTTGCGGGGTGGGCCCATGATGGAAGTGGATGGCGGAGGTGTCGTGAGATGCGACAATCCACGTGTTCCCGCTAGTAGAAACCAACTATTGCCCGGCCCCGCGCCCGTTGGTATCCTCCCTAGCCGAGGTTCACCATGGGCATGAAACTACTGGGATACGCACTCGGCGGATTGTCCGCTCTCTACATCACGGCGACCGCGGGGCTCTACGTGGCCATGCGCCAGCCTCCGGAGCGCTTCGGCGCGATCATGTCCTATGTGCCCCGCCCGGTCATGGCCATCCTGCCATTCCGGCCCCTGTGGATGTCGGCCCGCCAGGGGCGGCTGGCAGTAGGCGATGCCGCGCCTGACTTTACACTGCCCGCCCTGCACGGAACGCAGCCGGTCACGCTTTCCCGGCAATGGGCTGAGCGGCCGGTTGTCCTCATTTTCGGCAGCTACACTTGACCGCCGTTTCGCCGGGAGGTTCCCGAGCTTAACCGGTTGTATGCGTCCTACCAGGATCAAGTCATCTTCTATGTGGTGTACATACAGGAAGCGCATCCCACCGACCTTTGGCAACTGCCTTCGAACGTCAAAGATGGAGTCCTGTTTGCGTCTCCGCAGTCGGACCAGGAAAGGGAGTCCACGGCGGCGGCCTGCGTTCGCAAACTCGGCATCCGCATCCCCGCGCTTCTCGACGGCATCGAAAACACAACTGAGCGCGCCTATACCGGCTGGCCGGACCGCATCTATCTGATCAACCGGAGGGGGACCGTGGTATTCAAGAGCGCGCCCGGGCCGTTTGGCTTCTCTACGCAGGCCCTGGAGAAGGCTCTGGAACGAGAGATACGGGGAGGGAGTTGAGCGATGATGGAACAGGTCAGAAAAATGGGGCCTCGCTACGTTGTCGTCCTGGTCGCCGCGTTGCTGGTGAACGCGGCTTACATCGGTGCATTCGCCTCGCCCAGTATCTTCTATATGGCCAATGTGCTGCTGCACCTGGTCCTGGGCGCCGGCTTCTTTCTGCTTCTATTACGCCTTCTGCGCGAGCCATCGGCGCTTGCCAGGACCGGCGCCATCGTCTCTCTCCTCGCGGCCATCCCAGCCGTTTACCTCATCGTAAAGGGCAACACGCGGGACCAGCAGGCCTGGCTTTACGCCCACGTCGCCATCGCCGCCGCCGGCGCCATTCTGCTCAGCCTGTGGTGGAAGCACAAAGTCATCTTCGCGTCGCTGGCGATGCTGGCAATGCTCCCGGCCGCCACCCGTTTCTACGAACGCGCTTTCCCCAACCAGGCCCACCGCATCACCAACCCCGTCCTTACGCCGATGTCCATGGAAGAGGAAGGCGAAGGCCCCCGGAGCCCCTTCTGGCCGGCCAGTTCCCGCACCAACGTCGGTCTCATTCCCTCGGAATACTTCCTCGATTCCGAACAATGCGGCGTCTGCCACAAGGACGTCTACGAACAGTGGAAGTCCTCCGTCCACCACTTTTCCAGCTTCAACAACCAGTTCTACCGCAAGTCCATTGAACACATGCAGGAGGTGCAGGGCTCAACGAAACCCAGCCGGTGGTGCGCCGCCTGTCACGATCATGCCGTCTTCTTCAACGGCCGCTGGGAGAAGCCCATCAAGGATCAGATCGACACGCCCGAGGCGCAGGCCGGGCTCGGCTGCCTTTCCTGCCATGCCATTTCCCGCGTCCACGACACCATGGGCAACTCCGGCTTCACCCTGGATTACAACTGGCTGCACAAGATCGCCGCCAGCCGGAACCGGTATATCCAGGCCTTTGACCGGTTCCTCACCTATCTCAATCCCGAACCACACCGCCGCACATTCCTCAAGCCGTTCCACCGCCAGCAGCCCGCCGAATTCTGTTCGTCCTGCCACAAGGTCCATTTGGACAGTCCGGTGAACAACTACCGGTGGCTGCGCGGGTTTAACGACTATGACAACTGGCAGGCGTCCGGCGTGTCCGGGCGTGGCGCGCGGTCTTTTTACTATCCCAAGGACACCGCCACCTGCAACACATGCCATATGCCGCTGATCGCATCCAACGACCCGGGCAAGATCGACGGCCAGGTCCATAACCACAGGTTTCTGGCCGCCAACACCGCCGTACCCGCGGCCAACAACGATCGCGAGCAGCTTGAGCTGACGAAGAAATTCCTGGAATCCGGCTTCATCACCGCCGACATTTTCGCCGCCAGCCCCGTGGAGGACTCACCCAACGAGACACGGATGGTGCGCCGCGCGGGTGAGCAGTATCAGACCGCGACCTCCACGTTCGCCGTCGGCGAGGAAGCCGAAGCCACGGGGCAGGTATTTCTGCGCGAGGTGGGCCGCGTGGCCGCCCCGCTGGACAAAGCCGGCACGAAGTTCCAACCCGGCTCCACGGTGCGCGTGGACGTGGTGGTGCGCACGCGAAAGATCGGCCACTTCTTCCCCGCCGGCACCGTGGACGCCTTCGATGTCTGGCTGGAACTGGAAGGCAGGGACGCCACCGGCCGTCACGTCTTCTGGAGCGGGCGGGCGGACGGCCCGGTGGAAAAAGGCGCGCACTTTTACCGTTCCTACCAGTTGGACGGCGAAGGAAATCCGATCAACAAGCGCAACGCCTGGCAGACGCGCAGCGTGCTGTATGTGCGGCTCATCCCGCCGGGCGCGGCCGACACGGCTCACTTCCGTGTCCGCATCCCACCCGGCGCCAAGGGTCCCATCACACTTTCGGCCAAGCTGAATTACCGGAAGTTCTCCCACTACTACACGCAGTACGCCTATGCAGGCAAGCCCGTTTCGGGCGCGGTGGATGCCAATCACGACAGCCGCGAGTATTCTTTCGATGCGAAGAATATTCCGGCCAATGTCTCCGGCAGCGTGAAGGATCGCGTACCCGATGTGCCCATCGTCACGCTGGCCCGTGCGGAGGCGCAACTGAACCTGGCCGCCCCGGGTGAACCGACTGAATGGAAGCAGGTGACCTCCGCCGATACCTACGAACGCTGGAATGACTGGGGCATCGGCATGTTACTGCAGGGGGATCTGAAGGGCGCCGGATATGCCTTCCACAAAGTGATGGAGGCCAATCCCGGATACGCCGACGGGCCGCTCAACGCCGCCCGCGCGCTGGTGCAGGAAGGCGAAACCGATGCCGCCAGGCCATATGTGGAAAAGGCGTTGGCCCTGGCCCCGAAACTCGCCCGCGGCTACTTCTTCAAAGCGATGGTGCAAAAGGCGGACGGCGACTACGACGGCGCGATCGCCAGCCTCCGCCTGACCGAATCGCAGTATCCGGAAGACCGCGTGGTGCTCAATCAACTGGGGCGCATCCTGTTTCTGAAACGCCAGTATAAGGACGCGGTTGCCGTGCTGGAACGGGTGCTGCGAGTGGACCCCGAAGATCTGCAGGCCCATTACACGCTGATGCTGGCCTATCGCGGCGCGGGCGACACGGAAAAGGCCGAACGGGAGGCGAAGCTGTTCCGCCGTTTTAAGGCCGATGAAGCCTCGCAGACCATCACGGCCAGACAGCGCCGTCTGAGTCCGGAGGATAACAACGAACGCCAGATGATCCACGACCACGAAAGTATTCCGCTGCCGGTGGAGAGGCCACGGATATGAAACTCCTCCTTACCGCCTTCTTTCTCACTGCCGCCGCGCCGCCGCAACCGGTGAAGTTCACCGCCGCAACGCAATCGGCGGGCATCCGCTTTGTCCATAACAATGGGAGGAGCGGCAAGAAACTGCTGCCGGAGACGCTCGGCTCCGGCTGCGCGTTCTTCGATGCCGATGGCGACGGATGGCCCGATATCCTGTTGATCAACTCCAAGGGCCCGCACAAGCTCTATCGCAACAATCGGAACGGCGCTTTCACCGACATCACCGCCGGTTCCGGACTGGATGCGCAGATGTACGGGATGGGTGTGGCTGCGGCCGATTACGACAACGACGGCCGGGAGGATGTCTACATCACCGCGCTCGAAGGCGACCGCCTGTTCCACAACGAAGGCGCGGGCAAGTTCCGCGACGTGACGGCCGGCGCGGGAATCCGCAACGCCAACTTCGGCACCTCGGCCGCGTGGCTTGATTACGACAAGGACGGCCGCGCCGATCTGTTTGTCGCAAACTACGTGAAGTGGTCGGCGAAAGAAGATCTGTGGTGTTCGCTCGACGGCTCTGTTAAGTCCTATTGCACTCCTGAATCCTATAAAGGCGTGGCGCCGAAGCTCTATCGCAATCTCGGCAACGGCAGGTTTGAGGATGCGGGCGCCAGGGCGGGCGTGGCCGATGCGCGCAGTAAGTCGCTCGGCATCGCCGTGTTCGATTACGACAACGACACGTGGCCCGATATCTTCGTCGCCAACGACACCCAGCCCAACAAGCTTTATCGCAACAACCGCAACGGCACGTTTTCAGAGAACGGCCTGACCGCTGGTGTGGCGTTTGGGGAAGACGGCGTGGCCCGCGGCGCGATGGGCGTGGATGCGGCGGACTACGACGGTTCCGGGCGCGCCCACCTGCTGGTGGGCAATTTCTCCAACCAGATGCTGGGGCTCTACCGCAATGAAGGTAACGGGCTGTTCGTGGATGAGGCGCCGCGGTCCGCCATCGGCCGCGCCTCGCTGCTCAGCCTTACCTTCGCGACGTTCTTTTTTGACTTCGATAACGACGGGCTGCTGGACATCTTCTGCGCCAACGGACACCTGGACCCCGAGATCGAACGTGTGCAGCCGAAGGTGAAGTTCCGCCAGCCGCCGCTGTTGTTCCGCAACAAGGGCAAAGGCAGGTTCGAGGAGGCGAGCAGCGCCGCGGGCCCGGACTTCATGAAGCCAATGGTGGCCCGCGGCGCGGCCTACGCCGATTATGACCGCGACGGCGACCTTGACTTACTGATCACCAACAACGATGGCCCGGCCGTGCTGCTTCGTAATGACGGAGGCAATCGCAACGCCTGGATCCGTGTCAGGCTCACCGGCACGCGCTCCAACCGCAGCGCCATCGGAGCCCAGGTTCGTGTGGAAACGGCCGCCGGCCAACAATGGCGCACCGTGCATTCGGGTTCGTCCTATTGTTCGCAAAGTGAACTGCCGCTGCTATTCGGCCTTGGCGCGGGCGGGACGGTGAAGGCCGTGGAGGTGCGCTGGCCCTCCGGCGCCGTGCAGCGCATCGCCAACCCGAAACCCGGCCAGACGTTGGAACTCACCGAACCGAAATCATGAAACTTGCCCTCATTTTTGCCACTGCACTTCCTCTGGCGGCGCAATGCACGTTTTCCCTGAATCCGTCATCGCTCGCGGCGCCCGCCTCGCCTGACACAATCGGCACCTTTCAGGTTGTCGCTTCCGCGTCCAACTGCGCGCGCACCGCGGTATCCACCGCTCCGGACTGGCTGACGATCTCGTTTGGAACCACCGGAACCGGCAACGGAACCATCGGCTACCGGGTGGACACAAACAGGACGCCGGGCGTCCGGACGGGTGCGATCGTGGTGGGCAGCGCGCGGTTTACGGTGACGCAGGCCGCGCCCTGCACCATCGCGCTGAATCCCCGTGAAGCCGACGTCCCCGCCGCGGGCGCCACGGGAACGATCGCCGTCACCGCCGGCTGCGCCTGGACCGCCGTGCCTTCCCAAACCTGGATCACCGTCACCGCCGGCAACACGGGGAACCTCAACGGTTCCATCTCCTACCGCGTGGCGGCAAACACATCGCAACAATCGCGCGCCGGAGCGATCAACGTGAG
>JANRLE010000368.1:0-3136 GCA_033762895.1 Bryobacteraceae bacterium
CGTCTTCGCTGTTGGCCGCCTCCACCGTACAGGTTTTGTTCCACCAGGGCAGATAATGCTCATCAAGGTATCGCTGTGCCTGTTCCAGCGTGCTGACCTTCGCCAATCGCATCCCCTTCACCAGCCGGTCTTGTGCCGTGGCGAAAGACCGCTCAATCCGACCCTTGGCCTGGGGCGAGTGCGCACCTATCCAGGTTATGCCCAGTTCCCTCAGCGATCTGCCGATTTGCGTCGGCGGCATCTCCACCCGATCCTTATCCACACCTGGCTCATCGCGCTTGCGCTTTTCCGCCGTCTGGAACAAACCCGCCTTGTCGGTGTAGTAGGCCATCGGCCGGCCGTGTTCGCTTACCCATTTTTCCAGCAGATCCATGTTTGCCGCCGTCGTGTCACCGCCGGCAAACAGCGCCATCGCACGGCTGGTTGCGTCGTCAATCATGGCGATCAAATACAACTTGGGACCTCGTCCCTCCAGCCAGTCATGCTCACTGGTGTCCCACTGCACCAGTTCCCCGAACCGGCTTCGCCTTTGCCGCCATTGATGCACCTGCCGGCTCGCCGCCGGCCCGCCTTCCATAATCCTGCTTTCCTCATCCACTGCCGCACCGTTTCCCGGCTCGCTTCGATCTTGTGTTTGTCAGCCAGATATTCGCTGGCGTACGTTGGTCCGAAGCCCAGGCAGTCCTCGCCCCTCAGTAGCTCCACGGCCCGCTTCTGGATCTCCTCATCAATCTTGCGGTTCGATTCGCTTCCCGCCAGCCCGTGCACCACCGCCTCGTCGCCCTTGGCCTTATAGGCCGATACCAGCCGCTGCACCTGCCGCACGCTCAGTTCCAGCCTCAATGCCGCCTCGCGCTGCTTGCAGTGCTTGTTCTCCAAATCTTTCAACACCGCGAGCTTTTCTCTATCGCGTTGACTCATCAGCAGTTGCCCTTCTCTCATCTCCACAGCGTGAAGATGTCAAGACGACATTTCTACTTTGCTCAAATACGACATTCTCATTTTGCGGTGACACGACTTTGATACAGCCGGCATAGGAATTTAGTGACTTTCTGGCTCGGTCTTTTGCGAGGCCGGCTTGTTGATCCACACGGCGGATGGCACCGGCAACGGGACCGGTGGCCGATGGACGAAACGTTCTGGATGCGCTTGATAGGCGGCATCGAGAACGGCTTGGCGCTGAGCCAGGATGACTGCCGTTTGACCGGATTGCACCATGGCCGGTGTCAGCAACCCGATGCCAGAGTGGCGGTGCTCCTCGTTGTACCAGTGGAAGAATTCCTGGCAGAAGGCGCGGGCATCCTCGATGCAGCCGAAGCAGTCCGGGAAATCCGGGCGATATTTGAGGGTGTGGAATTGGCTTTCCGAGTATGGATTGTCATCCGAGACATAGGGGCGGCTGTGAGTCTTGGTGACACCCAGGTCGGCCAGCATGAACGCCACCGGCTTGCAGATCATCGGCCGACCGCGGTCGGCGTGAATATTCAGTTGGCCAGGTGGGATATCGTGTTTCAAGACAGTCTCCTCCAGAAAGCGCCTGGCTAGCTCGCCGCCCTCGCGAGGGGCGATCATCCAGCCGACGACATAACGGCTGAAGACATCGATTGCCACGTGGAGGTAGAAGTAGGTCCACTTCACCGGGCCCCGCAGTTTGGTGATGTCCCAACTCCAAAGCTGATTCGGCGCGGTGGCCAACAATTCCGGCTTTTGATAGGGCGGATGGATGCGTTGCTCCCGGCGGCCGGTGGATTCGCCTTCCTGCTCGAGCAGGCGGTACATCGTGCGGATAGAGCACAGATACCGGCCTTCATCCAACAAGGTGGCCTGCACGGCGGCCGGCGCGCAATCCTGAAAGCGCTCTTCATGCAAGACGTCGAGCACTCGCGCGCGCTCGGCGGCGGCCAGCGCCCGTGGAGGCGAAGGCCGCGGGGTGGCGGGCACCAACCCAACCGGCACTGTTGAAAGGCCCAAAACCGGGCGCCGCCGGTAAAAACTGGCACGAACCACGCCGAGGCAGTCACAAGCGGACTGGATCCCGACCGTCGGAGCCAGGGCGAGGACGGCGGCCATCAGCGTGTCTCCCCGGGGTCCACCATCGGCGGCGGCCATCCCAACAGAGCGCCCACTTTTTTTGAACATCGATCACGATCTCGGCCCGACGCAGTGCTTCGGTGAGACGCTGATTTTCCACGCGCAACTTCTGCAACTCCTCGGTCTGGGGATCGCGTTTGGATTTGGGGCCGCGAGTCTTGGGAGCGAGGGCTTGCAGGAGACTGGCCTGCCTTTCCTTTCGCCAGGTAGTCAAGTGCGAAGAAAATAGACCCTCGCGGCGCAGAAGCGCGCCGACTCCTCCGCCAGAACCCTTGGCGGCATCGGCTGCTTTGATGATCCGCAGTTTGTATTCGGCCGTAAAGGTTCGCCGCTTGGCATCGGCCACAACCTCGGGGTCGGGACGAGGCGGCCCGGTGACCGGCTCGGCGACGGTTTTGGCGGGCTCTTCACGCAGGCCGGCCTCGCTCCGCTCGGCCTCCCTACGTTCCGCGCCCGCCAAAACCGTGGGGCCCGGAACAGGACTGGACTTCAGTTGAGTACTCACGCTGCCTTCCATTCTCGCCCTGCACAGTAATTAAGACCGGCGGAGTGTCTCACCTATATTGGCACGGAGGGGGCGGTTGGACTGGTGACGGCGCAAGCGAACCGCCCGCGTACGTTTCAGTTCGCGCTGAAACTGGTGTTTTGACAATCGCGGGGACAATCCTGCGCACCGGATGGCAGCCCCCGCCACTTGAGGAAGCCTACAATCTGGCGGCGAAGCAGAGCGATGCGCCGGACCAGGGTACTGGTTTACGCTGGAGATCGACGGCGAGGACCTTCCGAGCGACTGGTATCTCCGAATCGCGCCGGGAATCACGCCCATGTTCCACGGAGAGAGCAAGCCGAGCAAGGAGATTACACGATGAATCGAAGAGCCTTTCTGTCCAGCGCCGCTGCCGCCAGTTGCGGGATGAGCCTGCCTACAGCCTCGGCTGCCGCCAGCCGGCCGAACATCGTCGTCATACTCGCCGACGATTTCGGCTACGGCAGCCCAAACTGCTACGGTTCGAGCCCGCGCCACGTCAGGACTCCGAATATCGAC
>JANRLE010000369.1:0-6211 GCA_033762895.1 Bryobacteraceae bacterium
CCGGCGGTGAGCCGGAACTGGTTTTCCAGCAAAACAGCGCGGCATTCCCGCTCCGCGGCAGGCCGGTACAGCAGATTGACTATGCGGCAGTGAGCGGATCGGGCGAGGTTACCATGCTGGTGCGTACGCCTGACTACGAGATGGAACTGATCAGCGTGCGCAAGGGGGAGCAGGCTGTCTCGTTTCTGAAAGCGGGAGATACGGTGGATGTTCGTGCCCCGCTCAGCTTCTCCGGCATTCTGCAGGGTGACCGCAGCGGTCCGGCGCACGTATTTCTCGGCGGCTTCGGATCGAGTATCTGGGAGGTATCTCCCGGAGTCCTGAAGCCCACGCTGCTGATCGGCGAACGGATCGCGGGCATCCAGCTTTATACGGGTTCGAATACCGCGAACGCCCGCAAGGCTCCCAACGGCGAAATTTACCTGACGCAAACCTCGGGCGCCGGGCTCCTGCGCATTCGCCGCGATGAGCGCGATTTTGCCTTGCGGCCTCCGGTTACGCTGAGCGAGGGGATTACCGCCGGCGCCCCGTTCAATATCACGGTGAACGGGCGCGGCGACCTGCTGTGGCAGGCCACCACAAACCGGGGAGACCAGCGGCTGGTGCTGACGCGTAACGGCCAGCATACGCCACTGTTGGGGAATGGAGTAAACAACCAGCCGGTTACGCGCGTGGACGGAGCGGTGGTGACGTCCTGGGCGGGCCAGTTACTGGACGGCCAGGGCCGTGTGATGGCGACGCTGCGCTTCGCCGGCGGATCAGCGGGTTTGTACATCTGGCAGGACGGTAACTGGCGGCTGATGGCGATGGCGGGCGTCACCGAACATCGCGGACGCCCCGTTGCCGGTTTCGGCAACATGCGCGCCGGCGAGGATGGCTTTTACGTTGTGTTGAATCTGTCCGGCCTGGGAAACACGTTGGCGCGTTGGCGGCAGGATGGTTGGGAGACGGTGATTGCCACCGACGAAACCATCGTCACCGGGCATCTGGCCAATAACGTTGGCACCTTCGAAGTGAACCGTTCGGGCGATGTCTTCGCCCAATGCAACACGAATTCGCAAGTGCTGGTGGTAAAGCGCGGGGCACGGACGCACTATATTCAGGCGCTCAACGACCTTACGCCGGATGGCGATCTGATCGTGCGGACGACGGAGTATGACCTGCGCGATGACGGCACGGTGTACTTCCTCGGGCTGACGGCTTCGGACGAATACGTGCTCTACATGGCCAAGCCGATGTAGAATCTCGGTGTGCTCCCGCTGCTCATTTTCGCGCTTGCCCAGGCTCAGCAGAATCCCTTCAACGCCGCCGCGGACATTGACGCCGGCGGGCGCCTGTATCGCGCCAACTGTGCGATTTGCCATGGCCTCGATGGCACGGGCGGCCGCGGAACGAACCTGACGACGGGCGTTTACCGGCGCGGCTCCTCGGATGAGGACCTTTTCAAATCGATCGCCAACGGTGTGCCGGGCACTGAGATGCCGCCGTTCACACTGGAAGGGCGGCAGACGTTTCAACTGATCACTTTTCTGCGATCGCTGGCCGAACGTAAGGGCGAGCCGAAGATCGTGGGGGACGCCGCGCGCGGCCGGGCGGTGTTTGAAGGCAAAGGCGGCTGCCACGCCTGCCACATGGTGAAGGGCAAGGGCTCACGGCTGGGTCCCGACCTTTCCGATACGGGGCTGCGCTGGTCGCCGGGACAGTTGGAACGCGCGATCCTGCGTCCCGATGACCAGGTGGCGCCGCGATACTGGCACGCGCAGGCGCTAACCCGCGACGGCCGGAAATATTACGGTGTGCGGCTCAACGAGGATACGCACTCGGTTCAATTGCTGGATAGCGGCGAAAACCTGGTCTCACTGTGGAAGGCGGACCTGCGCGGCTATGAGATCATCCGCCGCTCCACCATGCCCTCATACGAAGGCCGGCTCAGCCGCGCGGAATTGAACGATCTCATCGCCTGGCTGGCAAGCTTACGGTAATTTCATGCCACTCATTCTCTTGCTTCTCAGCCTGCCGCTGTGCGCGCAGGTCACTTACGAAAGGCTGCTCAACGCGGCGGCCGAACCGCGCAACTGGCTGACCTATTCAGGCTCGTACATGAGCCAGCGCTACAGCCAGCTTGCGCAGGTCACCGGGGCCAACGCCGCGAACCTGGAATTGAAGTGGGTGTATCAGGCACAGTCGCTCGACAAGTTTGAGACCACGCCGCTGGTGGTGGACGGCGTGATGTACCTGACGCAACCGCCCAACGATGTGGTGGCGCTGGACGCGCGCACGGGCCGCGTGTTCTGGACCTACGAGTACAATCCTTCGCCACGCGCCGATCCCTGCTGCGGCCGGGTGAACCGCGGGCTGGCGATTTTGGGCGACACGCTGTTCATGGGGACCATTGATGCGCACCTGCTGGCCATCGACGCCAAGTCCGGCCGGTTGAAATGGGATGTGACGGTGTTTGACTTCGCCCAGGGCTACTCTCTGATGCATGCTCCGCTGGTGGTGAAGGACAAGGTGATTGTCGGCACGGCGGGCGGCGAATTCGGCATCCGCGGGTTCCTGGCGGCTTACTCCGCCGATACCGGCAAGGAGGTCTGGCGATTCCACACCATCCCCGGTCCGGGAGAGCCGGGACATGAAACATGGGGCGGTGATTCGTGGAAACGGGGCGGGGCATCGGTGTGGGTCACAGGCTCTTACGATCCGGTGTTGAATCTCACTTACTGGGGGATCGGGAATCCGGGCCCGGACTGGAATCCGGATGTGCGGCCGGGCGATAATTTATACAGCGACTCAGTGGTGGCTCTCAATCCCGACACCGGGAAATTGAAATGGCACTTCCAGTTCACCCCGCACGATGAATGGGATTGGGATGCCGTGCAAGTGCCCGTGCTGGCCGATCTGACATGGCAGGGCCCGCCGCGCAAGGTGATGCTGTGGGGCAACCGCAACGCGTTCTTCTACGTGCTGGACCGGGAGACCGGCAAGTTTCTATTTGGCAAGCCGTTCGCCAGGCAGACCTGGGCGAAAGGACTGGATGCCGACGGCAGGCCGGTGAAAATCCCCGGCATGGGGCCATCGGCGGAAGGCACGCTGGTATATCCGGGCGTGCAGGGCGCAACTAACTGGTATTCGCCCTCCTACAGCCCGCGCACCGGATTGTTCTATCTCTCGGTGTGGGACAACTATTCGAGCATCTATCACAAGTTCCACACCGATTACGTGCCAGGCAAGCGCTACCTGGGCGGATCGCCGCGATCGGTGGTCTCGCCCACGCGGCGCGAATCGGTGAAGCTGTGGAGCGAGGAGGCGGGCTACGGGGCCGTGCGCGCCATCGATCCCCATACCGGAGACGTGAAGTGGGAGTTTAAGACGGCTGACGTCAGTGACAGCGGGCTGCTGAGCACGGCTTCCGACCTGCTCTTCTCGGGCAGCCGCGAGGGCTGGTTCTATGCTTTCGATGCGCGCGATGGCCGCGTGCTTTGGAAGAAGTACCTTGGGGGCCAGACGATCGCGGGACCGATGACCTACGAAGTTGCCGGGCGGCAGTACATCACGGTGGCGTCGGGCCATTCGCTGTTCACGTTCGGTCTGCGCGGGGATTAGTGCGATTCGCGCACATGCTTCTGCAGGTCCCGGATCTTGAAGCCCGTCATGAAGAGCGCCAGGAATCCGGCCAGCAGCAGCGGCACGGTGACGGCGAAGAACATCACGCCGGAAAGACCGACGGCGGTCTGGCGCTCCACGCCCAGCAGCGTCAACCCAAGTACGGCAAACGCGTTGAACACGCCGATGTTGCCGGGCGGGCCGGGGATCACCGTCCCCAGGCGCAGCACCACCAGCAGCACGGTGGCCTGACCGAAATTTAAATCGACGCCATAGCCGCGGATCATGGCGAACAGCGGCACCACCTGCAGCGTGAGGTACATCAGGCTGACCACCGACGCCATCCAGAACGAGGGCGAGCGGCCCATCACATGCAGCCCGTGAATCAGGTGGCGCAGCGGGCTGAGCCATCGATGCCGCTCCAGCGCTCCGTGGGCTTCTTCCTTCCGCAGCACTGCGAAGGTCAGCAGCACAACCAGTGAGGCGACGATCAGGGCCATGATGCCCGCGCCGTACTTCATTTCACCCGGCAGGCGAACGAACCAGGTGCTGACGAAGAAGCCCAGGATCAGCCACACGCCGTCGAATAGCCGCTCGATCAGCGCGCTGGAGATGACTTCGGCGAACGACAGGCGGTTCCAGGTGGCCTGCAGATAACAGCGGATGGCCTCGCCGCTGCGCAGCGGCAGCAGTTCGTTGGCGAACAGGCCGATGTAGATGGCCTGGACGGTGCGGCCCAGCGGCACCTTTGCCACGGGCTCCAGCAGGAGGTTCCAGCGCCAGGCCTGCAGGACGTAGACAAGGATGTCGCAACTGAAGGCAAGCACGATCCAAAACCAATGGATCTGCTTCAGCCGCGGCAGTTCGGCATGCCAGTCGAAGTCCCGGTAAACCCAAATCAGGCAGGCAAGCGAGAGAGCGTACACCGCCGCCGGACCCAGCCAGCGGCGCCACGGAATTCCCGCATCGCGTGCCTCCTTATCTGCGATCTTCAAATATCCATGATAGCGGGACGGGCGGGGGCAGGGCATGACGAAACGATGAGGGCTTCGCACAGGCTCCGCCAAACCGCTATCCTGACGCTTTGCATGCTTGTCGAACTGATCGTGGAAAACTACGCTGTGATCGACCGCCTGCGCATTCGCTTCCATCACGGCTTCAACGTCCTGACGGGAGAAACGGGCAGCGGCAAGTCCATCGTCGTGGACGCGCTGGGGCTGCTGTTCGGCGGACGCGCATCGGCGGAGATGGTGCGCACCGGCAGTGAACGCGCGCGCATTTCGGGGATCTTCGAAGTGCCCGCCGACGCCGCTTTGCGCGCGTTGCTGGAGCAGGCGGGCATCTCCGCCGAAGACGGCGAACTGCTGCTGGAACGGGAAATTCTGCCGAACGGAAAATCGCGCGCATTTGCCGGCAGCCGCATGGTGACCGTTTCTCTCCTGAAAGAAATCGCGCCGTTTCTGGGCGATATTCACGGCCAGCATGACCAGCAGCTTCTTTTCGACAAGACCGCGCAACTTGGCGTGTTGGACGATTTCGCCCGCGCTTCGGATGCGCTGACGGAAACCGCGAACGCGTTTGCGCAGTGGAAGCAGGCTCGCGCGGAGTTGGACGAACTCGACCACACCGAACAGGAGCGTCTGCGCATGGCAGATCTGTGGGCGCACCAGGTGAAAGAGATTGACTCGCTCGCCTTGAAGCCGGGCGAGGATGAATCGCTGGAAGCCGACCGGCGGCGTTTGCAGAACGCCACCAAGCTGGAAGAGAGTGCTTCAGGCGCCTACGAAGCGCTGTACGATTCGCCCCAGTCGGCGCTGGCGCAGATGCGCGCGGCGCGGCGCCGGATCGAGGAACTGGGCCGGTACGACGCGGCGACGGCTGGCCCGCTGCTCGAGTCAATGCGGACGGCCGAGATTGCGCTGGACGAAACGTCGCTCGCCTTGCGCGACTACCGCAACGAACTGGAAGCGGACCCGGGCCGGCTGGATCAGATCGAGACGCGGCTGGCGGCGATGGACCGTTTGAAACGTAAGTACGGCGGCACGATCGAGGAGATACTGGCGTTTCTGGAAACGACGCGGCGCAGTCTGGAAAGCGCGACTAACGTGGAGAGCCGGCGGGAGGAGTTGAAGGCCAAGCTGGAGGGGGCGGCAAGTGCGTATCGCGAAGCCGCCGCGAAGCTCAGCGCGGCACGGCGGGAGTCGGCGCCCAAGCTGGAGAAAAAAATCGAGACCGAGTTGGGTACGCTGGCCATGGAACGCACGCGGTTTCGCGTGGCTTTCAGCGAAGCGGGCTGGACCGCCCGGGGCTTTGACGCGATTGAATTCCTGTTTTCGGCCAACGCCGGCGAGGAGCCGAAGGCGTTGGATCGCATCGCCTCAGGCGGGGAATTGTCGCGCGTGGCGCTGGCGTTGAAGACGTGCGTGGCGGTGGCCGGACGCGCGCCGAAAGGCGTGGCGCGGACGATGGTGTTCGATGAAGTGGACGCGGGCATCGGGGGGCGCGCGGCGGAGACCGTAGGGCGGCGGTTGAAGCAGCTTGCGGTGGCGAATCAGGTTTTATGCGTGACGCACCTCGCGCAAATTGCCGGCTTCGGCGATCACCACTA
>JANRLE010000370.1:0-17335 GCA_033762895.1 Bryobacteraceae bacterium
CCCTCGTGTAGACTGGACGCATGATGCGGAAGTTGTCTTTCATCGCAACTGCCTTCCTCGCCCTGGCGCAGGACTCCCCAAAACCGGCCGAATCCCCCAAGCCCGCTGCCGAAGCCAAGCCCACGCCCGGTGAGCCCAAACCCTACGACAAAGTGATCACCAAGGATGCGGTGACCCAGAAGGGGCTGTTTGCCGTTCACAAGGTGAAGGACAAGCATTACTTCGAAATTCCCGCCACCCAGTTGGGCAAGGAGATGCTGGTGGTGGTCAGTTTCAAAACCGCCGGCGCCAGCCTGGTTTACGGCGGGCAGGAGATCGGCAACCGTGTGGTGACGTGGGAGCGCCGTGGCAATCGTGTTCTGCTGCGCAACGTCTCGCACGAGATCAGGGCCGACGCCAAAGACCCCATCTCACAGGCCGTGCGCTCCTCCAACGAACACTCCATCATCATGTCGTTCACCCTTGAAGCGGAGGGTAAGGACGGGGCGCTGGTGATTGACGTGGGCCGTCTGTTCACCAGCGAAGTTACCGAGTTTTCCGCCCGCCGCCGGATGGGCGCGCGCGGCTTCGATGGCTCACGCAGTTTCATCGACCGCATCCGCGCGTTCCCGCAAAATATCAACGTCGAAGCCATGCAGACCTACACGGCGCCGGACGCAGGCCCCGGCGGCGCGCCCTCCGCACCAGGCATGCGTCCAGGCACCAATGCCACCATCGTCGCCACTTACTCCATGATCAAGCTGCCGGAAAATCCCATGACGCCGCGGCTGTTCGATGACCGGCTGGGTTTTTTCAATATCCGCCATCTGGATTACTCCTCGCCCGAACACCGCGCCGCGGAGCGCCGCTTCATCACACGCTGGCGTCTGGAAAAGAAGGATCCCACCGCCGCTGTCTCAGAACCGGTGAAGCCCATCGTGTTCTACATCGATCCGGCCACTCCGGAGAAATGGGTCCCGTTTGTGAAAAAAGGCGTGGAGGATTGGCAGGTGGCGTTTGAAGCAGCCGGATTCCGCAAGGCGATTCTCGCGGCCGACGTGCCCAGGGACGACCCCGATTTTTCCCTTGAAGACGTCCGCTACTCCTCCATTCGATGGCTGCCTTCCACCATTCAGAACGCCTACGGGCCGCACGTGCACGATCCGCGCACCGGTGAGATCCTGGAAGCCGACATCAAGATGTATCACAACATTCTGCTGCTGCAGCGTAACTGGTATTTCTCACAGGTGGGCCATCTGGACAAGCGCGCGCAGAAGTTTCCCATTCCCGATGATCTGATGGGCGAACTGGTGAGGTTCGTGGTGGCCCATGAGGTGGGTCACTCGCTCGGTTTCCCCCACAACATGAAGGCTTCCGGGATGTACACGGTGGCTCAGGTGCGCGATAAGAACTGGGTGGCGAAGAACGGCCATACGCCCACCATCATGGATTATTCGCGGTTCAACTACGTGGCGCAGCCCGAAGACGGCATCCCGGTTGAGAATCTGATTCCGAAGATCGGCCCCTACGATATCTATGCCGCCAAGTGGGGTTATACGCCGGTTCCCGGCGCAGGCACTCCGGAGGCCGAAAAAGTGGCGCTGCACGAATGGCTGAAGCCGCAGGAGACCACGCCGTGGCTTCGCTTTTCGATGCCGGGAGCCATGGGCATCGACCCTACCGACCAGACCGAGGCTGTCGCCGATTCCGATCCCGTCCTCGCCACCACGCTGGGTACCAGGAACCTGAAGCGTATCATCGAACTGATGCCCGCGGCCTTCCCCGCCAACGGTGACGATTACACCGATCTCGGCGAACTCTACAGCGTTCTGCTGGGCCAATGGAGAAGGGAACTCGGCCACGTAGTGACCGTGGTGGGCGGCATGGACGCGCAGAACAAACATTGGGGACAGAACGGTCCGGTATATACACCGGTGCCAAAGGCCCGGCAGAAGCAGGCCGTGCAATTCCTGGCGGAGAATGTTCTGACGACGCCCGCCTGGGCTGTGAAGCCGGAAGTGATGGCGAAGATTGAACCGCAGGGGGCGATGAACCGCATCCTGGCCCTGCAGCGAGGCGTGCTGGATGGGCTGCTGTCGCCATTGAAGCTGCAGCGGATGATGGAGAATGAGGCGTTGAACGGGGCCAGGGCCTACTCGCCGGCCGAACTGCTGGCGGATCTTCGAGCGGCGGTCTTTTCCGAACTCAATGCGGCCGCGCCGAAAGTGGATGCCTTCCGCCGCAACCTGCAGCGGGCATATCTGGATGAGATGAATGCGCGGCTGAACCGGCCTGCCTCGCCACCGATGGTGATGGGGCCGATGGGCGCGCGGCTGGTTGCGCTTAACTCCACCGATGACACACGCGCGCTGTTGCGGTCTGAGTTGAAGGCCATCGCGCGGATGGCGAAAGCAAAGGCGGCCGCGGGCGCCGATGCCGTTACCCGCGCCCATCTCAATGACCTGGAAGACCAGGCTGGCAAGATACTGGATCCCAAGCTCGCGCCGCCCGCTTCGGGATCCGGGCGGCCCACCTTTGATGGAGGCGAATGGCAATCCTGCTGGCGCGACTACCGGCTGACCTGGTAGAACTCGAGTGCGCGTTCGAACAGCGCCACCACTTCCCGCCGCTTCGCTTCATCGGAAAAGCGGCCGGACTTGCGCACCTTTGCGATGAGCTTTTCGATCCAGTCACGCAAGAAGCGTGCATCGGCGTCCGAGTGAATCCTCTCGGTCCCGAGTTGCACATAAACGGGGCTGGTGTGTGCGAACACCTGCGTGTCGTTCAACACCATCCGGTGCCACGGCCCGATCGCCCGCACCGCCACCCAGGCGCTCCGCGGCAGTGAGGTGTCCTCCTTCAGCAAGAGTTGCCGCTGGCCCGTCATGGGTTTCGACGCCGCCACCTGGCCGTTCACAATGATCTCCACCCGCTCCACCGGCAGCGCGGATTCGATGGTGGCGTCCACCGTCACACGGCCGGCGCCGGCGGGCAGCCGCAGTTGCTCGCCAGCTTCCTTTCCATTCACCTTCATGGTGATCATCGGCCCATTGCTTGCGAAGGACCGCCCGCGCTTGTAGCTTTCCACCCATGCCGCCGCATCAAAGCGCTCACCGGCATACGCATAAACTCGCCCTCCGCCCGGGATGTAGTGGTCAGCCACGTTGGTAAACGAATCGGTGCCGGCTGAAATCGCCAGCCGCAGCCCGCTGTTCAACAGCCGGTACCACAGCGCCATCGAAGCCATCTCGTCGGTATTCGCCAGCACGTCCATGGCGTCCACCTCACCGAGGGCGAGGTCAACGGGAAGCTCGGCTGAACTGCTGGATTCGAAAACCGGATTTCGTGTCGGATGGGCGTAGGTCACCGCGCCGCCCTGCGCCCGCGCCGCCTTCGCCTGCGTGTAGTTGGGCGGGTAGTCCTCCCACTGCGGCGTGTTGCGGAAGCCTGTGTAGAGCGGATGAACCAGGCTCTTCAGATTGTAGAAACACATGTGGCCGTACAGGCCCGCGTTGCGCATCTCCTCTCCCCACTGCATCACGTGATCGGGCAGGCTGAGGCGGTGGGGCTTGCCCTCAAAATACTGCTCGTCGTGAAGGAACGCGCCGGAGGAGTTGGCCACCATCAGGTTGGCGTAGTTCAAGTCCTCGCCCACGGTCTGCAGGCGGATGTCCCCGGCGGTGATTGTCTGGTGATGATGCGCGGTGTAGTTGGCGTGGATGTGCGCGTCGGAGGAATACCAGCCGCGGCGGGCCATGTGTGTCCAGCGCTTCAGCGGAAGCTCCACTTCGTTGACAACGCCGGGCTTCAGGTCGATGGTGCGGCTGGTGAGTTCATACTCGATGCCGCGAGTGGCCTCGATGGTGGTGGCGCCGGCGGGCAGGTTCATCTCGAAGCCTTCATTGGAATGGAAGTAGTATTCGGCGCTCATAGCCGTCATGCGGCTGGCCGAGCCGGGCGGGGCGTAGGCAAGCCCATCGGCGCCCGTCAGGTAGAACCGCGCCGGTTCAGACACCTTCACCTTCAGGCGCGCCAACGGACGGACGTCGAAGGCGGCATCAGAGGCGGCCTCACCCATTTCCGTCTTGACGGCCAGCTTTCCGCTTACCTGTCCCGGGTTCGTTTCGACAACGCGCAGGAAGAATCCGGCGGCCTGGCCGGGGCCGATGGTCACCGGCGGAAACGCGCTTTCTGAAGTGGTTGCGGTGAACCGTGCCTCCACGGCGGCGGGCGCGCTTCCCGTGTTGCGCACCACCAGCGGAAGGTTGAATGTCAGGTTCGCTCCGATGACGAATCGCTCCGGCCTGTGGCGCCAGGTTTGCTTGCCTCCATCGATCTCCAGGCGGAAGACATCGGGAGTATCCAGCAGTTCCATCTCCTGTCTGGGGAAGGTGAAGGTGGCCCGCAGCCCGCGGATTTTTTCCGTATTGGCGCGGCGCCGCATCAGGATGCGCGCCATGTCGGCGAATTCCACCTGGCCCAGAACATCCAACTGTTCCAGCCCGTTGTGGTTCACCCAGAAGGTGATGTTCTCATGGCCAGGCTGTTTCGGTGGTACCGCGCCCTGCCCGGCGACCGGTGGAGCCTTCCATATGGCCACGCCCAATAGCGCGGCGAAGGTGACAAGCACGATGGTTCGCTTCATGGTATGTTTCTTTACGATGACCTACCAGGAGTCTATTTCGAGACGCGCGCTGTTGTCCACGCTGGCGGCCGCGCCTTTGGCCGCCGCCCGGAAAAAGATCCCCGTCGGCGTGGAGCTTTACTCCGTGCGCGACCAGTTGAAACAGGATCTGATGGGAACCGTGCGGCAGGTGGCTAAGCTTGGCTACGACTGCGTGGAGTTCTACTCGCCCTACACCGAGTGGACCACCGCCTACGCCAGGGAAGTCCGCAAGCTGCTGGACGATCTGGGCATGAAGAACCTTTCCAATCATACGGGTTCCAGATCGTTTTCTCCGGAAAACCTCGGCCACGTGATCGAACTCAACCAGATCATGGGCAGCAGGTTCATCATCATGTCCAGCGCCGGACGGGTGACGGATCTGGATGGGTGGAAGAAGGTGGCTGAAACGCTGAACGAAGCCGGGGCGAAGATGAAGTCCGCCGGCATCCGCACCGGATTTCACAATCATCAGACCGAGTTCAAGCCGATTGACGGCACCCGTCCCATCGATGTGCTGGCGAAGAACACGGGCAAGGACGTGACGCTGCAACTGGACGTGGGCACCTGTATCGAAGCGGGTTCCGATCCGGTGGTGTGGATCAACCAGAACCCCGGCCGCATCACCTCCATGCACTGCAAGGAATGGTCGCGCGATCCGGCCGTGGGCTACAAAGCGCTGCTGGGCGAAGGGGAAGCCCAGTGGAAGAAGATCTTCGCGGCGGCCGAGAAGACGGGCGGTATCGAGTTCTACCTGGTGGAGCAGGAGGGCAGCCGCTTTGAGCCGATGGATACCATCGATCGTTGCCTGAAGACGTTCCGGAAGGTGCATGGATGAGGCGCCGCACGCTGCTGGCCGCCCTTCCGATGATGGCCGCGCCTTCGCGCTACGACGTTTTCCTGCTCGCCGGACAATCGAACATGGCGGGCCGCGGGGTGGTGGAGGCGCAGGACCGCAAGCCCCTGCCTCGCGTGTTCAGTCTGAACAGGAACCTGGAATGGGCGCCTGCCATTGATCCCCTGCACTACGATAAGCCGGACATCGCGGGAGTGGGCATTGGCCGATCTTTCGCGCAGGTGCTGACGCGCGAGAATCCGAAGGCCACCATTGGGCTTGTGCCGTGCGCGATGGGAGGATCGGCGCTGGATGAATGGAAGCCGGGCGAGAAACTGTTCGTGGAAGCGGTGAAACGCGGCCGCCACGCCGCGAATTCCGGCACGTTGCGCGGCATCCTGTGGCATCAGGGCGAGGCCGATTCCACTGATCCCGCCAAGGCCGCCTCCTACATCGATCGCTGGACGCGTTTCATTGAGGCATTCCGGAGGGAGCTTGGCGCGCCGGATCTGCCGGTGGTGTTGGGCCAACTCGGCGAGTTCCTCCATGACCGCTCCGGGAACAAGAGCCCGCATGCCCGTAAGGTGAACGAACAACTGGCGCTCATCCCGCTGTCGGTTCCGCGGACGGCCTTTGTCTCCGCCGCAGGCTTAAAGCACAAAGGCGACGAAGTACACTTCGACACGCCTTCGCTCAGGGAGTTCGGCCGCCGCTACGCGCTGGCTTATCTTTCCCTCAATGCGGAGTGGAAGTGAAGATGCTGCGTAGAGAATTCATCGCCGGTTTGGCCACCGCGGCGGCGGCCCAAAATGGCGGCGGCATCGTGCTGGTTCATGAACATGTGCTGGTCGATTTCACCTCAGGCAAGTCGCCCTACGATCCGGAGGAGGTTTTTCGCATTGCCAGACCGCATCTGGAAGATGCCAGAAGAATGGGTGTGCGGCGTTTTCAGGATTGCTCGCCGAACTTCATTGGACGCAACCCGAAGCTGCTGCGCCGTCTGATGGACTCCACCGGTCTTGAGATCTGGACCAACACCGGACTCTACGCCGCCCGCAATTACGAATACCTGCCGCCCTATTCGAAGACGGAGACGCCGGATCAACTGGCGCGGCGCTGGACGCAGGAATACCAGAAGGGCGTGGACGGCATGAAGCCGCGCTTTATCAAGATCGGCGTCAACAACGGGCCGCTGGCCGAACTGGACCGCAAGATCGTGCGCGCGGCGGCCATTTGCAGCCGGGAAACCGGACTGCCGGTTCAATCGCATACTGGCAATGGCATCGCAGCCTGGGAGCAGGTGGAGATCATGGCCAGCGAGAAGGTGGCGGCTTCGAAGTTCGTGTGGGTGCATGCCTATCGCGAGAAGGATCACTCGTTCCATGAACGGGTGGCGCGGGCCGGCGCCTGGGTACAGTTTGACGGCGTGGACGTGAAGTCCATTCCCTGGCACCTGCAGTGTGTGCGATTCATGCAGTCCAAGGGGCTGCTGGGACGGACGATGGTTTCACAGGACGCCGGCTATTACCGGCCGGGACAGCCCAAGGGCGGTCCCTTCCGTCCCTACACCACCATGCTCACGGATATGATGCCGAAACTTCCGAAGGAGTGGGTGGCGCAGTTGCTTGTGAAGAACCCCGTGGAGGCTTACGGCTGATCGTAACCGGTGAGCCTGCGTACCCAGATGTTGCGGTAACGCACTGGAACATCGTGATCCTGTAGCGACAGCGGTTCCTCGTCGCCGTGCGGCTCATAGGTGCCCACCACGCGGTGCGCCATGCGTCCAGTCACTTCCTGGCGGTTGTGCAGCAGTACGCCATTGTGGAAGACGGTTTCAAAGGCAGGCTTCACCAGTTTGCCGCCCTCGAATTTCGGAGCTTCGAAGACGATGTCGTACACCTGCCATTGGCCCGGGGGACGTGAGGCGTTCACCAGCGGCGGCCACTGGCCATAAATGGCGCCGGCCTGGCCGTCGGCGTAGGTGGGATTGTTGTAGGAATCGAGCACCTGGATTTCGTAGCGGCTCATGATAATTACGCCGCTGTTGGCCCGCCATTGGCTGTCGCCCGATAGCTCGGTGGGCGCCATCCATTCCAGATGCAACTGAATCGAGCCGAACTTGTCTTTTGAAACCAGCGTGCCGGCGCCGGGCGTCACTTCCATGTATCCGCCGGCCACCTTCCAGTTGGCGGGTTTCAATTCGCCCGCGCCCTTGGTCTGCGCCATCCACTTACTCAGGTCTTTCCCGTCAAAAAGGACAATCGCGTCCGATGGCGGATCGCCGGGCCGGGCCCCGGGAGTCACTACGCGCGGCTTGGGCCGGTCGATATCATGGACCTTCCACTTCTGTCCCGGCAGCACCGGTGTGTCGCTGTAACCCGTGGGGGATTTCCGATACTTTTTCCCTCCGCCTTGCGCCACCAGTAACCCGGCGCCGGTCATCAACGCCGCCGTGGCGGCCAAACCGATCCACTTTCCGATCTTCATGGTTCCCCTTAGGAAGGCAGTAACTTCACCGACATCGAATCCACGTACGCTCCGGCGGCGTCCACCGCCCGAACCTTGTACCACACTCCACCGCTGTGTCCGGCGGGCGCCGCCGCGTCCTCGTAAGTGAACGGCGCTTCGCTGATCTGCGGCTTCCACAGTATGCTGGCGATGCGCTCATCGCGCCGGTAGACTTCGTAGCGCACAAAGCGTTCCCCGGCGGCGAAGGCCGTGTGCCACGACACCTTCACCGGCGTACCGGCTTCGGCGCGCGACACGGCGACTTTCTGCGGAGGCAGCATGCCGCAGGCCGGCCGCTGAAAGAAATTGTTGTCCGTGCCGTGCAGCGCGGCGGTACGCTCTTCGATTTTGCGCCGCTGATCCGGCGGAAGATTTTCCCGTATCTGGCAGGCTTCCAGATTGGCGATCAACTGGTCGCGGCCCGGATCGTTCGACTTGTCGATCAGCCCGATGCCGGTGATGAGCGTGCTGACGCCCTCGGCCGACAGCGTGTAGCGAAGAAAATCCTGGTGCGATACTTTGCCCTTCTGTCCCACGCTCAGCACGCTTTGGCCCGGCTGTGAGGCGTACTTCTTTTCCAACCCGTAGAGTGCGCCGTCGGCGAAGATCTTCATCCCGATGATGCCCATCCCCTTGGCGGCCGCCACCGGAACCGAGTTGGTCTGATGGCAGAAGTAGTGACGGTCATTGGGATTGATGGCCACCAGCAGCGTTTCGATCACGTTCTTCGTGTCGCGGCGGATGGCATACATGTGGGCGGCGGCGTTTTCGTGGCCGGTGATGCCGATGTGGCGGATGTACTTCTTGTGGCCGGGATTCGCGCCGGTGTGATTGGTGCCGTCGCGGAAATCCACCAGTCCAGCCAGGGCGCCGATGCGTGGCAGCGACTTGTCGGACGGGTTTTCCAATCCTTCATAGATCGCATCCACCTCGTTTTCGGCCGACAGGAAGTGGATCTGCATCAGGTCGAGGTAGGCGCCTTCGGGTATAAAACCCTTGCCGTCACCGAAGAACTGGGTGAGCGCGCGCATCAGGTCATCCACGCAGGTTTTTCCGCCGCCGGCCGAGCGGCCCATCGGCTTGCTGCCGTCGCGGATCACCGAATAGCGCAGCCCGGTCTTCGTCGCCAGGAACAGGCGTCCGCGCAGGTTGTGGTCATAGCCCTGCTCGCCCGGAATCAGTTTCAGGATGCGGAACGCCTTGTGGTAGTTGCGCTGGCTGAGCTGATAGTTATTGGCGGTTTCCAGGTAGGTGATGCCGTTGCGGATCGCCTTTACGACGATCTCCACGCCCTCGTCGCCGGGCAGGTCCCACATCACTTTGTTGCCGCCGGCCAGTCCGAAAGTGGTCACTTCGCGGCCCGTACGCCCGAACGGGCGGGTGACGAGTTTGCTCGAATCCACCGGATGGGCCCAGACCCGATACTGTCCGGCCATGGGCAGAAAAGTGGCGGCCATTGCCAGTTCGCGGCGTGTGTAGTTGGACATGTTGAAACGTTACCATAACCGGCTACGGCCGGCCATCGGAGAGATAGTTGTGATAGGCCGCCAGCAGGATTGCGGCGGAGTTGCGATGCGGCGGGATGTAATCGCGAAACAGACCATTGCTTGCCAGTTTTCGCTGCTGTTCGGCCCACAGCGCCGCCCAATCCAGCTTCGCTTCGCCGCGCAGTAACTCCCCGTTGATCGCCTTCAGCAGCGGATCGTTCACGCCCTGCGTCCCCACGCTTCTGGTGGCGATCACCTGCGCGGAACTGGCCGCCGCCATCACCGCGTCGATGTCGGCCGTCCCCCGGCAACTCCCCAGAAACACCAACCGGGCCGAATCGGTGAGACTGCGCATCGTTTTCTCCACGTGGTAGGCGTGCCCGCGATGCACCACTACCGCCGGCGCCAGCGAATGGTCCGCCATGTAGCGAGCCACCGCCGATTGCCTGCGCGCCGCCTCGTCCTGCCGGCCCGCGTTGGACGGCGTCATCAGGTCAAGCGGCTCATTGGCCAGCATCACGATACGCCGCCCATGGGCGCCCTTTCCCGTCACGCGCACCCACCCATCGTTGGCTTCCCACTCCCATGCCGCATCGCGCCCGAATGTCTGGCGGAAGCTGGCAAATGACTCCACCCCGTCATCGTCGTCGTAGAAGAAGTGGCGTTGGATGCAGGTGTTGTCGTCGCGGAAAAGCGGCGCCACGTCGAATTCCGAGGGCGGCTGCAGATAGCGCTCGAAACGGCGGCCGAGATCGCTTGGCTGACCGCGCTGCGCCAAACGCGCCGCCAGCAGTCCGTACAACCCGGCGGTGGTTCCGCCGCGCTGGTATTCGCGCTGTACGGCCTCAGCCAGTTTGCGCAGACGGACGCCGCTGGTGGTGTTGTCGATCACCTCGGCCGCCGCCACCGCTTCTTCCAACGGCCGTTCCGCCTGGTGCAGCCCGGTGACCGCGCGCTCCAGCAGCGCCAGTTGCGCCGATTCGGATCCGGCCAGCGAGAGCAGTTTCTCAAACCGGTTGTGCGTGATGGCGGTGCTGAGAAACTGGCGAAGGTTCACTCCCCGAGTCTCTTCCAGCAACTCCGCCATCGCCCCGGCCCGCAGCCTCGGCGCCAGCAGCCGGTCAAAGATCGCCTCGAACGTCGGATCGTCGGCTTCGGTTCTTCCGTAGCTCAGCAGCAGATACGCCGCGCGGGCGCTCATTCTGTCCGGCTGCATGCGGTCCAGCGCGGAGACGCCGCGGCGCGCCTCCACAAACAACATCTGCGAGAAACTCTCCAGCGCCCGGTCGTACAAGCGCGCTTCATCGCCCACGCGATTCAGCCGCAGGTCCACTAAACGGGCGAAGTAGCTGGCGTCGTCATCCACATGAGAAGCCCCGGGCTCACGAAACAGAACCGCCAGCCGCTGCCGCGTCAGATCGCCGATCCCTTCCCGTTCGGAAATCGCTTTCAGACGCCGCACACCCGCATTGGACGAGGCCGCCATCGCTGCCCGCACCGCCGCGCCGGTGGGCGAATTGGCGCGTGCGATGGTCACTGCCTCATCGGGCGCCAGCAGCACGGCTCGCTCAAAGGCTTCTACACCTCCCGCCGCGTCCCAATAGCCGGAAACTTCCCTGACGGCGAGACTCGGGTTCTTCAGAGCGGCCGCCAGCAACAGCCTCCCCGATTGCGCCGCGGGCAGGGCATGCGCCAGTTGCGCCGCGTCGAAGAAGTTTACATCGCCGATCCAGCCGCGGTCCTGCACCAACGTGAAGTAGCGCCTGGCCACGTCCTTATCGCGCCGCAGCATCGCCGCCGTGTAGGCCTGCCGCAGAATGCGGTCGCGTTGCTCGCCGTTGCGCAGCAGGGAAGCGCATGTGAATCCGAGTTCGGGAGTCTCCAGTGCGCGCCGGAACAGGGCGGGGAAGGCAGCCATCTGCGCGGCACAGGCAGGCGGATCAGGGGGCAACCAGTACACTTGCGATTATGTCACGCGCGGGGAGAGCATCGCGATCGAAAGTACCGCCGCACCCGCCATCGCCGCCAGTCCTATTCCCGCCAGCCAGCGGAATCGGGCCCGTCCAAGAAACACCACCAACCCCAGCTTCATTAAGGTATTGGAGAGCGCGCCCACGCTGATGGCCAGCGCGGCAGTCGCGACCGGCATTGTGGTTCTCGCGTTCTGGGAAAAGGAAACCACCAGCGCGTCCACGTCGGTAAGTCCCAGCACCGCCGCCGATGCCAGCGTACCTTGGTCGCCTCCAAAGCGCCCGGCCAGGTGAATGCCGAAGATCACCAGTTGAAACAGGACGGAAAGCTGCAGGGCAGATTTCAGGTTCAGCGGATTGGCCGGCGCGGCCAGGTCCACTTCCGCCTGTCCGCGCCTCCGCAATCCCACCGCCAGCACGGCGCAGGAAATGAGGAAGGGCGCAGCCAGGAAGGGCGCCAGCGCCATGCCGACGTCCGTATGAATCACCGACGTGGCCAGTATCATCCGTACATACATAATCGAGGAGGCGGCGATAGCGCCCAGCGCCAGCGGGCCACCGATACCCGTTTCCACCTGGCTCAGCCGTGAGAATGTCCATGTCACATTCGTAGAGGAAACCAGCCCGCCCAGCATGCCCGTGACCACGTATCCGTTGTGCGCCCCGGCCAGCAGCCGGGCGATGTAGCCCAGAAAATTCAGGCCGGTGAAGAACAGCACCAGCATCCACAATTGCCGTGGCCGCACGCCTCCCAGCCCTCCGTAGGGTCCTTCCGGCAGCAGCGGCAGAATCACGATGGCCATCACGGCAAAGCGGAATCCCGCGCGCAGGCCGAGATCGTCCAACCGCCCGGCCATTTCGTGCAGGACCGTCTTTTCGCTGAGGATCAGCGCTGTGATGGCGATCAGCCCGCCGCCCAGCCAAAGTTGTCCCGCTCCGGCCAGCGCTCCGGCCATCAGCACCACAATTCCCGCTGTTTCCGTGGTGCCGTCCACGTCCGTGCGGCTGGCGGCGAAGTATCCGGCCACAATCAGCGCCGCCGCGGCCGCCATCAGCACCACCGCCAGCGCGCGAAACTCGTTTGTCCACATCCAGCCCGCTGTGCCCGCAATCAGCCCCAGCAGCGTGAAAGTGCGCAGCCCTCCCAGGTGTGCTTTCGGGCCGCTGGCATGACCCGAACGTTGCCGCTCCACGCCTACCGCCGCGCCCCCAAGCGCCGCAATGGCGATTCCCGCAAACTGGCTTGCGTCCATTGCACTGAACCTCGACACTGAATCCCAAATAGTACAATGCAATTAAATGACCCGACGCACCTTCGCCCCCACGTTGATCGGCGCACCCGCCGTTCTCTCCGCCGCCCAGCCCGCCAAAAAGCGCAAAGGCAATCTGAATCAATCGGTCTGCCGCTGGTGCTACAAGGATATCCCGCTGGAAGATCTGGCCAGGGAATGCGCGCGGCTGGGCCTGATGGGAATCGACCTGCTGGCGGCCGAAGAATGGGCCGTGGCCCAGAAATACGGTCTCAAGCCGACAATGGGTTCAGGTGTCTGCACCATCGCCGATGGCATCAACCGCACGGAGAATCATCCGCAGATTATGAAGAATCTGCGTGACCTGATGGCCAAGGCGAAGGCCGCCAAGGTGGAAAATCTCATCATCTTTTCAGGCAACCGCCGCGGCATGTCTGACGAACAGGCCTGGGACAACTGCGCGAAGTTCCTCAATGACGTGAAGGCCGAGGCCGAGGACAAGCAGATCAACATTGTGATGGAACTGCTGAACTCCAAGGTGAACCACAAGGATTACCAGTGCGACCGTACGGCCTGGGGCGTGGAGTTGTGCAAGCGGGTGAATACACCCCGCTTCACGCTGCTCTATGACATTTATCATATGCAGATCATGGAGGGTGACGTAATCCGCACGATTAAGGATAACATCAGGTACCTTGGACACTTTCATACCGGCGGCGTGCCCGGGCGCAATGAGATTGACCAAACACAGGAACTCTACTATCCGGCGATTGTGAGGGCGATTCTGGATACGGGATACAAGGGTTACTTCGCCCACGAGTTTATTCCGAAAAGGAAGCCGCTGGAGTCGCTGGACGAGGCAGCGACGCTCTGTGATCTGTAGGGTACGGCTTGGGCGCCGCTGTCACTGAGACGCCAGCCCCATCCGCCGCTCCGCCGAAAATACCGTGTTACTCATCAGCATCGCAATCGTCAATGGCCCTACTCCGCCGGGTACCGGCGAATAAGCCGCGCACCGCGAATATACCGACGGGTGCACGTCGCCCACCAGTACCTTCCCCTTCTCCCGGAACGAAGCCAGCCGCGCCGGCGCCTCTGCCAGTAACCGCTCCGCCTCGGCTTGCTTTGTCACCCAGTTGGTCCCCACATCCACCACCACGGCTTCCGGCGAAACGAAGTCCGGCGTCACCAGCCCCGCCCGCCCGATTGCCGCCGCCACGATATCCGCCCTTCGGCATTCGGCGGCCAGGTCCACGGTTTTCGAATGGCAGATCGTCACCGTCGCATTGGCGTGCAGCAGCATTAACGCCATCGGCTTTCCCACAATGTCGCTGCGGCCGATGACCACGGCGCGTTTGCCCGTTAGCGGCAGGTTGTAGTGCGCCAGCATGGCCATCACACCCGAAGGCGTGCAGGCGCGCAGCCCGGGACGCCCGGCCACCAGGTGGCCCACGTTCACCGGATGAAACCCATCCACATCCTTTTCCGGCGCCACCGCCATCAGCACTGCCTGCGTGTCCACCTGCCGCGGAAGCGGAAGCTGCACCAGGATTCCATCAATGTCCGGCCGCTGGTTGAGGGACCGGATGAGAAACAGCAGATCCTCGGTTTCCACGCTATCCGTCGGCCGGTGTTTTTCGCTGTAGATCCCCAGCTCTTGGCAAGCCTTGATCTTACTGCCGACATAGGTGGCTGAAGCCGGATCGGCGCCTACCAGCACCACCGCCAGGCCAGGCGCCCTTCCCGCGGCGGCCAGCTTTTCGATCCGTGGACGAAGAGACGCCTGAATCGCGTCGCGAACCTGTTTTCCGTCAAGAACAAGAGACATGAATCTGAATTAGTGGTTCTGCTGGATGCGGAACTTGTAGACCAGGGCGCCGGCGCCCACCATCGCCAAAGCCGAGAGAGACACCATCGGCTCCATGCGCAGTCCCATGATCACCGTCCAGCCGCAGATGAGCAGGAAGATTACCGGAACCAGCGGAAACGCGAAATTCACCACCGCCAGTTTCCGCCACCCTGGGCGTTTGCGGAATACAAAGAGCGACGCCACTGAAAGCCCCGCGAACAGGCTGAGCGTGAACCCGATGAACTGGATGAGGCTGACGAAAGAGGTGAACGTCATCAGCAGAGAAGCGACGCCCTGCGCCAGAATCGCGTTTACCGGCGTGTGCCACTTCGGGTGTACCTTGGCCGCCGACGCGAGGAATGCCCGGTTCTTCGCCATCGCATAATACACGCGCGGCCCGATGGTCACCATCGCGTTTACAGTGGACACCAGGGAGAGTGCCATGAGGGCCCCGAACAATCCGGCGATTTCTTTGCCGAACAGGTGTGAGGCCGAAAGTGCGCCGATCGCCAGCACCCCCTTCATCTGCTCCAGCGGAACGCCATAAATGAAGACCGCGTTCAATCCAATGTAGAGCGCCGCCACCAGAATGGTGCCCGCCGTCAGCGCCAGCGGCAGCGTGCGCTCGGGCCGGCGCAGTTCTTCGGCGACATAGGTGGCCGCGTTCCAGCCGCTGTAGCTCGCGTAAATAAAGAACAGGCTCACGGCGAACTGATAGGGCAGCGCGGAGGTTGACGTTCTCACCGCCGGCTGGCTGAAATGATCCCAGCTTCCGGTGCCGATGGTGAAGCCCAGGATGATGAACGAAATGATCACCACGATTTTCAGGCTGGTGAAGACATTCTGAAATTTCGCCACCCGCTGCACGCCAAACAGGTTCAGCAGCGTCAGCAGCACGATCAGTGAGCAGGCCACAAGCTGTGCCGGACCGAAGCGCAGAAAACCGGCCGAAAAATAAGCATTCTCCTGTTTCACTCCTGGGAGAAAATAGCCCAGGTAATCGGAAAACGCCAGCGCCGCCGCGGCAATCGGCGCCGAAAAGCCGGCGAAGTAGGAGACCCAGCCCGTCATAAATCCCCACACCGGCCCGTAGGCGTTGGTGAGATAAACATACTCACCGCCCGAGCTGGGGTAATTTACGCCAAGCTCGGCGTAGCAGAAAGCGCCGGCCAGCGCGCAGATTGCGCCCACCACCCAAATCAGGAAAACCACACTCACGTCGCCAAGGTCGCCCGCCAGAAAGCCGGTGGTGGTGAACACACCGGTGCCGATCATGTTTGATACCACCAGCGCTGTGGCGGTGCCAACGCCGAGCTGCCGGATCAGCCCTTCGGTCTTCTCCGGGACGGCGCCGCGCGCCACTGTTCTGTCTTGGGCCATTCTGGTTCATTGTACGCTAGGAGTGTGGTGACCGCCGTTTTGAACGCGCTGCTGGCTTCGGCGGTGTGGAGCGCCGATCTCTGGGAAGAAGCTCGCGCGGCGATGGTGGCCGAACAGATCGAGGCGCGCGGCGTGCGCGATGCCCGCGTGCTTCGCGCAATGCGCAAGATTCCGCGGCATCAGTTCGTTCCGCCCGAGATGGCGCCACACGCCTACCAGGATCGCCCCTTGCCCATCGGCCACGGACAGACGATTTCCCAGCCCTACATCGTCGCCTTTATGAGCGAGATTCTGGAGATCAGGCCGGAGCATCAGGTGCTCGAAATCGGCGCCGGCTCCGGCTATCAGGCGGCGGTGTTGTCGCTGCTCGCCCGTCAGGTCTACACCATTGAAGTGGTCCCGGCCCTGGCGCGTTCCTCCAGGGCGCTGCTGCAGCGGCTGGGCTATGCCAATGTTACCGTCCGGGAAGGCGATGGCTATCAGGGCTGGCCCGAGCAGGCGCCGTTTGATCGGATTATCCTCACGGCCGCCCCGCCGGAGATCCCGCAGCCGTTGATCGATCAGTTGAAGCCTGGAGGGCGTCTGGTTGCGCCCGTGGGAAGGGGAGATCAGGATCTGATTGTGTTGGATAAGCTGGCCGATGGCTCGATCCGCCGCAAGGCGGTGCTGCCGGTGCGCTTCGTGCCGATGGTGCCGGGGCGGGAGAAGCGGTGAAACGCGGCCCGACCCTACCGCGAACAGGCGGCGAAGATTCCCCACCGAGGCGCTGCAGCGTTCCCAAGTGCCGCGCCTCGATGGTTATCAAAATGCTGGTGCTCGAATAGGTTCAGTTCACCTTTTTCGCTGTGAAGGAAGCGCCCCGCTTGCGGCCTTCCGGCGTCATGGTGCCGGTAATCTGGCCGTCCTCCACGGTGCCCTCCCACACGGTCTTCACCGCTGTGCCCTTCTTGCGATTCTGCTGGCTGGTGGTGAAGGAGAACTTATTGCCTTCCAACTTGCCGTTCTCAATCGCGGTACTGCGGTCGCGTTTGGCCGTCCGCGTCAGGCTGCCCGTCAGCTTGTCTCCCTCCGACTTCAAGTCCAAAGTGAGCACCGCCGCCTGCTTGCCCTCCTTGGCCTTGGCGCCGGCTTTCGGCTCCACCTTCCATTTGCCGTCCACGGCCGAAGCGCCCCAGGCGGAAACGGCCAGCAGAGTGGTCATCATCAGACTTGCAAAAATTTTCATTCCTAGACTCTCCTTTTCCATAATAAGAAACGCGACTGCTTTCGAAAAGTTTCGCCTCATGAGTGAACGTTTACCATTTGCCGCTACCTCCGCCTCTGCCGCCTACGATTTCACCTCCATTCCGGTCTCCGTCCTGCTGGACAACGTCCGCAGCATGTACAACGTTGGCTCCTTTTTCCGCACGGCCGA
>JANRLE010000371.1:0-6196 GCA_033762895.1 Bryobacteraceae bacterium
GCCCGCAGCGAATGGTATCTGCAGGGCCAGCTTCCGCTGCACACCCTGCGCGCCGACATTGACTACGGATTCGCCCAGGCCTACACCACCTACGGCGTGATCGGAATCAAGGCCTGGGTCTACAAAGGTGAGATTCTCGACGCCGGCATCCGGGGCAAGGGCCCCCTGCGGAACGAACCCGAGCCGAGACGGCCTCGTGGCGATCGCGGCGACCGCCGTGGGCCGCGGCCTGACCGTGGCGGCGACAGGGGTGGTGACCGCGGCGGATTCCAGCAGCCCTATGGCGCCCAGCGCGGGGCGCCGCCGCAGCAGGAAGCGCCGGGCGGCCTGGCGCAAACGCCTCCCGCCGACCTGCCGCAACCGGCCCGTACCGCTCCGCTTGTGCCGCCGATGGCCAACCCCGCGCCTCCTTCCTGGAAACAGCAGGATGTGAAGCCGGAAGGCGGGGAAGAAAACAAGGAGTAATAACGCCATGTTGATGCCCAAGAAGGTCAAATTCCGCAAGCAGCAGCGCGGCCGCATGAAGGGCAAAGCCTGGCGCGGTTCCACGCTTTCCTTCGGCGACTTCGGCCTGAAAGTGATGCGCTGCGGCTGGATCACCGACCGCCAGATCGAGGCGGCCCGTATCGCCATGACCCGCCACATCAAGCGCGGCGGCAAGGTTTGGATCCGCGTGTTCCCCGACAAGCCCATCACCAAGAAGCCCGCTGAAACCCGTATGGGTAAGGGCAAGGGCGCGCCCGAGCAATGGGTGGTGGTGGTGCGGCCCGGCAAGATTCTGTTTGAAATGGAAGGCGTGAGCAAAGAGATTGCGGCCGCGGCGATGCGGCTGGCTGCGGCCAAGCTCGGCCTGCCCACCAAGCTGGTTACCCGCGAGCAGGCGGGTTAGAGGAAATCATGAATCCGGAAAAAATCCGCGCAATCGACACCAGTGAACTCCAGACCAAGGACCGCGAGTTGCAGGAGCAGATGTTCCGCCTGCGCTTCCAGATGGCGATGGGGCAGACCGAGGGAGTGAAGAAGTACCGGGAGAGCCGGAAAGACCGGGCACGCATCCTCACCGTGTTGAGGGAACGCGAGCTGAAGGCGAAGAAGGGATAGCGCATGGCCCAGGACAACGAGTCGAAGCTCCACAAACAGGAGAAAACCGGCCAGGTCGTCTCCACCAAGATGGCCAAGACGATCGTCGTCGAGGTGACCCGCCGGGTGCAGCACCCGATGTACAAGCGGGTCATCAGCAAGCGGAAGAAGTTTTACGCCCACGACGAACAGGGTCTGGCCAAGATCGGCGACGTGGTGCGGATTGTCGAATGCCGGCCGCTCAGCCGTCTGAAGCGGTGGAACCTGGCCGAAGTGCTCCGCAAGGCGGTTCAGGTCGGCGGGGAGATCTAGTTCCCAAGTGAGAGATTTGAAGGAGTCTGACCTATGATCGGGATGAGAACGATTCTGGAGGTGGCCGACAACTCGGGCGCCCGGAAACTGAGTTGTATTCTGCCGCGCGGCGGCGACCTGGGGCTGCGCGCCGGCCTCGGTGACATCATTACCGCCGCCGTGAAGGAAGCCGCTCCGGATTCGAACGTCAAGAAGGGCAAGGTGGTCCGCTGCGTCATCGTGCGGATGCGCAAGGAAACCCGCCGCAAGGACGGCACCTATATCCGGTTTGACTCCAATGCCGCCGTCTTAGTGAACGAACTCGGCGAGCCTGTCGGCACGCGCGTATTCGGTCCGGTGGCCCGTGAGCTGCGCGACAAGCGCTTCATGAAGATCGTATCGCTTGCTCCGGAGGTGATATAAGCCATGCCGAAAGCCAAGAAAGCCGAACCTCCCAAGCGGATCCGCATCCGCAAGAACGACACGGTGAAAGTGATTTCCGGCCGCGACAAGGGCAAGACCGGGCGCGTGATTGAAGTGAACCGCGATACCGGACGGCTGATTGTCGAAGGCGTCAACCTGGTGAAGCGCCACACCAAGGCGAATCCGGCGCGCCAGGTCAAGGGCGGCATCGCCGAGCGCGAGGCCGGCATCCACGTCTCCAACGTGATGGTGCTGACTTCGGGCGGCGTTCCCACCCGCATCGGATTCAAGATGGATACGGTGGGCGGAAAGGTCCGCCGCGTGCGAATCGCCCGCAAGTCCGGGGAAGTGCTCGACAAGAAGGGGTAAGCGCGATTTATGAAGCCGAGACTGAAAGAGCATTACGATAAAACGGTGGTTCCGGCTCTGACCAAGGAGTTCAGCTACACCAATCCCATGGCCGTGCCGAAACTGGAAAAGGTTTCGTTGAACGTCGGCCTGGGGGAGGCGACGCAAAACCCCAAGCTGATGGACGGCGCCGTGAACGAACTGACCGCCATCGCCGGCCAGCGCCCGGTGATCACAAAAGCCAAGAAGTCGATTGCCGCCTTCAAGCTGAGGGAGAACATGCCCATCGGCTGCATGGTGACGCTGCGCGGCGACCGCATGTACGAATTTCTGGACCGGTTGTTCAACGTGGCTCTGCCGCGTGTGCGCGATTTCCGCGGCGTTTCGAACAAATCGTTCGACGGACGCGGCAACTACACCCTGGGCATGCGCGACCAGTTGATTTTTCCCGAAATCGACTATAACAAGGTCGAAAAGACCAAGGGTTTGAATATCTGCATCACCACCACGGCGCGTACCGACGCCGAGGCGATGGCGCTGCTCACACACATGGGAATGCCGTTCCGCAAGTAAGGCGAGAGAGAATTTCAACAATGGCTACGACAGCAAAGATCGCTAGAGACGTTAAGCTGAAGACGGCGCGGGACAACAAAAAGCCCAAGCTCCGCTGCCGCCACCGCAACCGCTGCTTCCGGTGCGGCCGCCCGCGCGCGTACATGCGCAAGTTCGGCCTGTGCCGCATCTGCTTCCGGCTGTTGTCGCTGGCCGGCGAAGTGCCTGGCGTGACGAAGGCGAGCTGGTAGGAGCCGAGGAAAGGAGCGCACGATGACAACATCCGATCCCATTGCCGACATGCTGACGCGCATCCGCAACGCCATGGCCGTGCGGCACAGCAAGGTCGACGTCCCGGCTTCGAAGCTCAAGGCCGACATCGCCCGTATTCTGAAGGACGAGGGGTACATCCTCAATTTTAAGATCGCCGAGGAAGGGTCGAAGAAAACGATCAAGATCTACCTCAAGTACACGGCTGGCAACCAGCCGGTGATCTCGAAAATTGTGCGCGTGTCGCGTCCCGGCTGCCGGGTCTATTCCGGCTCCAAGGAAATCCCGCGCGTGCTCGGCGGGATGGGTATCAGCATCCTGACCACGCCGCAAGGCGTGATGACGGGCCGTCAGGCCAAACAATCCGGCGTCGGCGGCGAAATTCTCTGCCAGGTCTGGTAAAGGTGAGCCGAAGGAGTCCAAGCCATGTCTAGAGTTGGAAGAAAGCCGATTCCGCTGCCCGGTGCGGTGAAGATTAACATCGGGGCGCAGATCGAAGTGCAGGGACCGAAGGGTAAGCTCACGGTGCCGCTGCCGAAAGGGATTTCGATCGAGCAGGCCAACGGGGCCCTGGAAATCAAGCGTGAGAGTGACCAGTACGCCGCCCTGCACGGGCTGACGCGGGCGCTCACCGCCAACGCCGTCACCGGCGTGTCCACCGGGTTCGTTCGCGAGCTCGACATCGTCGGCATCGGCTACCGCGCCGACGTCAAGGGCAATGTCGTGTCCTTTACCCTCGGCTACTCGCACCCGATCGAGTTTATTCTGCCCTCGGGCGTGGATTGCAAGATCGACAAGCAGACGCACCTGGTTCTGTCGGGATTCGACAAGCAGTTGCTCGGCCAGGTGGCGGCGAACATGCGCTCCTTGCGCCCGCCCGATCCGTATAAGAACAAGGGCGTGCGATATACCGGCGAAGTATTGCGCAAGAAGGTAGGCAAGGCGGGAGCGGGCGGCAAGAGCAAGTAAGGTGAATCATGAAGAGTGCGATCAGAAGAGATGATGTCCGGCGGCGTATCCACACCAGGATCCGGCGCCGCCTGTCGGGAACGGCCGAACGGCCGCGGCTGGCTGTGTTTCGCAGCCTCAACCACATCTACGCCCAGGTGATCGACGACCGCGCGGGCCGCACCCTTGTATCGGCCTCCACCGTGCAGGAAAGCGCCGGTGTGGCCTCGGGCGGGAACGTGGCGGGCGCCAAGGCCATCGGAAAACTTGTGGCTGAACGCGCCGTGGCGCAAGGCATCAGGAAAGTGGTGTTCGACCGCGGCGGCTATTTGTACCACGGCCGTATCAAAGCGCTGGCAGAGGCGGCCCGCGAAGCGGGACTGGAATTCTAGGAGAACTGGATGACGACCATACCGGCAAAAAAGTTGGATCCGGGTCAGCTTTCGCTGAAAGAGACCGTGGTGGCCATTAACCGCGTCACCAAGGTGGTGAAGGGCGGTAAGAATCTCAGCTTCTCAGCCCTGGTGGTGGTGGGAGATGCCGCCCAGAAAGTGGTCGGCTTCGGAACCGGCAAGGCGAAGGAAGTGCCCTCGGCGATTAAGAAGGGCATCGAGGCGGCCAAGAAGAACATCCGCAAGGTACACATGCTGGAGTCGACCATCCCGCATCAGGTGACCGGGCGTTTCGGATCCGGGCTGGTGCTGCTGAAGCCCGCGCCTCCGGGAACGGGTGTGATCGCCGGCGGCTCGGTGCGCGCAGTGATTGAAGCCTGCGGCATCCCGAACGTGTTGACCAAGTCGCTTGGTTCGCGCAATCCGCACAACGCGGTGAAGGCGACCATCAACGCGCTCGAACAGCTTCGCGACAAGAGCGAAGTGGCCGACCTCCGCGGCATCGCCCAGGACAAGATGTGAGGCGCGGACAAAATCGAAGGCCGGCACAAGACCGAAAGAAATAAAGGTGGCGTTTATGGCGGAAGGCAAAATCAAGATCAAGCTGGTGCGCAGCCCCATCTGCACGCCCGAAAAGCACAAGGTGATTGTGCGGCAGCTTGGCCTGCGCAAAATCAACCAGACAGTGGAACGGCCCGACAATGCCGGGTTCCGCGGCATGGTGGCCAAGGTGCCCCATCTGCTGGCGATTGTCGAATAGGCTGCGAAAGTGAGGAATTGCCGATATGAATCTCAGTGATCTGAAGCCCCCCGCCGGACAGAAAAAGCAGCAGCGCCGCGTCGGCCGCGGCATGGGCACCGGCCGGGGCAAAACCTCCGGACGCGGTCACAAGGGCGCCCGGGCCATTTCCGGCTACAGCAAGATGCGCGGCTTTGAGGGCGGCCAGATGCCGCTGCACCGCCGTTTGCCGAAGCGTGGTTTCTCCAACGCGCCGTTCAAGAAACACTACGCCATCGTGAACATCGGCCGCCTGCAGGATCTCGAAGGGGACACGTTTGATGTCGCGCGGCTCATGCAGCTCGGCGTGGTCAAGAAGCTGGAAGACGGATTGAAGATTCTCGCCGCCGGCGAACTCACGCGAAAGATCAACGTGAAGGCACACATCTTTTCTGCGGCGGCGAAGGAGAAGATCGAGGCTCTCGGCGGCACGGCGGAGATCATCGCGCCTCCCGCTCCGGCTGAGTAAACTGGTGAAACGGACCACAACGGTCTGAAGGAACCCTATGCAGAAGTTCTTAGAAGCCATCGCCAACGTTTTCCGCATTCCGGATCTCAGGAACCGTGTCCTGTTCACGCTCGGCATGTTGGCCATTTACCGCCTGGGCGGACATATCCCCACGCCCGGCATCGACGCCAACCGGCTGGAGCAGTACTTTCAGGAAAACCCCGGCACCCTGTTCGGATTTATTGACCTGTTCAGCGGCGTCATGTTCCGCCGGCTGACGATTTTTGCGCTCGGCATCATGCCCTACATCACGGCGTCGATCATCCTGCAGTTGATGACCGTCGTGGTGCCGATGCTTGAGAAGCTGCAAAAGGAAGGCGAACTGGGGCGGCGCAAGATCACCCAGTGGACGCGATACCTCACCGTGGGTCTGGCAATCATGCAGAGCTTCGGCATCGCCACCGCGCTGCAGGCCTCTGACGGGAATTTCGTTCTCAACCCGGGCTTCGGGTTCGTTCTGATGACGATGCTCTCGCTTACCACCGGCACGGCGTTCATCATGTGGCTGGGCGAACAGATTTCCGAGCGCGGCATCGGCAATGGAATGTCGCTGCTCATTTTCGCCGGCATCGTGGTGGGCCTGCCCAGCGCGCTCATCGAAGTCTA
>JANRLE010000372.1:0-109792 GCA_033762895.1 Bryobacteraceae bacterium
CTGTCCCTGATTGACGTTGAACACGCTGCCCACCGCCGCTCCGGTGAACTTGTAATAGGCGTTGTTCGTGTTGCCGCAGCAGGCCTGGAAGTAGACGCCGTTGCCGGTCTGCGCCGGGGTGTGGTTCACGCTGCCGGTCCCCTTGGCCACCAGTGTTCCGGTAAAGCCGGAAGGCGCCAGGTAGGGGGTCACCAGCGATCCGTTGGCGGTTCCGCTCAGTTCAGTGGCGTCGCCTCTGATCAGGAGTATCCCGGAACCGGAAGGAGCCGGAGGTGTGAGGAAAGTGAACCCAGCGCTGACCGCGGTTGTCCCCTGGGCGTCCCTGGAAGTCACCTGATAGTGATAAGTGGTGGCCGGGGTCAATCCGGAGACCGCCACCGAGTGGGAGGTAACCAGCGCCGTATCGAGCGGCGACTGGCTTCCGTAGGCCGGCGTCAGGCCGTAGGAGACGCGGGAATCGGACGGCTTGTCGGTAGTCCAGGTGATCGTCGCGCTGGTGGGGCTCACCGGATTCGCTGTTACCGAGGAGATCACCGGCGGGATCAGCGGGTTATTCACCGTGACGTTAATGGCGACAGCAGTGGCGGTGTTGCCGGCGGCATCGGTGGCGATGGCGGTGAGGGTATGGGCTCCGTTGGCGGCGGTGGTGGTGTTCCATGTGGTGGAATAGGCCGGGCCGGCGCCTGTGACAACGCTGCCCAGGTTCGTTCCATCGAGCCTAAATTGGACGCTGCCCATCGCGATGTTGTCAGTAGCGTTGGCTGACAACGTCACGCCCGTACCACTGACGGTTGCGCCTGCGGCGGGTGCACTCATGGACACGGCAGGGGGATTGGTGTCGGCTCCGCTCGCCGGACCGGACACGGTGAACTCGTCGATGATGTCGTCCAGGCTGTTGTAGCCGCCACTGGCCGCATACTCATAAGCGCCGAGATTGAAGTTGGAAGCGGCGGTCCAGTTGGGAACCGGCTTGACATAGGAAGCGGTCTGCACCAGCACATCGTTGAGGAAAAGCTGGCTCTGGCTGCCGTTCCAGGTAAGCGTGACTTTCATTGTCACACCGCTGCCGAACTTGGCTTCCTCGGTCCCGGCAGGCACGTAGTAGAATTGCGCGCCGCCGCCAACGGAATAAGTGAGAAGCAGTTGGCCGGAAGTTTTCAGGGTCTGGAAGTAGAAGAGGTGATTGTTGGGATCGTTGTCACGCACATCGAAGGCAAAGCGGGCTCCGGCGGGGCGCTGGGCAAAGCTGTAGCGGCTCTTCAGATAGAACGACACATGCCCCTGGTTCACGTTAAACACGCTGCCGACGTTGGCGCCGGCAAAGCGGTAGTAGGCGTTACCGGTGTTGTTGCAGCAATTCTGGAAGAAGACTCCGTTGCCGGAAAAGGCCGGAGCGAACTGGACACTGCCGGCTCCGTTGACCACCAGCGTACCGGTCCATCCGGCCGGCCGCACCACCGGCGTTACCACCGCGCCGTTGGCCGTACCGCTTGCCTCGGAGGCGTCGCCCTGGATATGAAGCAGGAATTGGGAGCCGGAGGCAGCCGAGGTAGTGAAGGTGAAGTCATCGGAGACTGTGAGCGCGTTCTGGGCATCGCGTGACTTCACGCGGAAGTGGTAAGTGGTGGCGGGCGTCAGCCCCACAAGAAGAACGGAGTGGGCGGTAGTGAGTGCCCCGCCGTCGCCGCCCGTGATGCCGTAGGCGGCGGTTAGTCCGTAGTCGACTTGAGAATCGGAAGCGGTTGTGGTGGTCCAACTGATGATCGCCGAGGACGCGCTGATCGAGCCGGCATTGACGTTGGAGATTACCGGCGCGGGGATGCCGTTGCTGACCACCACGGAGACCGTGGCGCTGGCGGTATTTCCTACACTATCAAAGACCGTCGCCTGCAGGAAGTGGGTTCCGTTGGTGAAAGCGGGAGTATTCCAAATCAGATCGTAGCCACCCGAGGGATCCGAGACGGGCGCGCCGAGCTTGGCGCCATCGAGAGAATACTGAACGGCAACCACTCCGACAGCGTCGGTGGTTCCGGGGATCACCGTATCGGTGGCGTTAACCGATACCGTGACCACGCCACTGACCGAACTGCCGTGGGTGGGCGATACAAAGGAAATGGAGGGAGCGTGAGTGTCAATGGTGACCGGCGGCGCAACGGCGGGATCATAGCGGAACAGGGAAAAGATTGGCGCGTCCGGAGTGCCGCCCTGAAAGACGAAGACGTCGTAGGCGGTGTCGTAGGTCGCCGCCTGCCACGTCTGCAGGACAGCGGGCCGCAGGAGCGTGGCGGGATACTGAGACCAGGAATTTGCATTCGGGTCATACAGGTAAGTGTTATTGCCGACCAGCGCCAGAAAACGGTCGTGCTTGGAATCATAGGCGAATGCGGGCGCCATGGCCGCGACGGGAGCATCGGCCAGACGCGTCCAGACGTTCTGCGCCACCGAATAAGCCCAAAGCTGGTTGGTGGCGGCCGAGGTAATGAAGTTGTTTCCACCGAAGGCAAGGACGCGGCCACGCGCGGAATCGTAGGCCAGACCGGCGCCGGCAATGTAGACACCGAGCGAGGAGGAATGCTGTGGCGCCTGTGTCCAGAGGTTGGTTTGCGGATCGAAGAGATACGTTGTGGTGCCGCTGCATCCGCATGCGTTTGGAACCTGATAGACAAGCTTGCGGCTGAGCCTGTCGTAGACCAGTCCGGAGGGCGATCCGCCATTGTTGGGAGGATGGACGGCGGCGGTTGTGTCGGACGATACGACGGTCCAGGTTCTGGTGGCCAGATCGAGCTTCCAGGTGCGATTGAGGATGGAGGGATCGGGAAGAGAAACGCTGTTCACGCCGTTGACCGAGTAGAGCGCGTTGAGCTCGGGTACGAAATCGTACCCACCGAGGGGATGCGCATCGGGCGGAGTGGGATCGGCGGTATTGGCGGGCAGGGGCGTAGTTTGATAGCAGCCGGTCATGCCATTCGAACAGGTCACCGTCTGCACGAACCAGTTGTTGAGCTTCAGGACAGTGAAGACATTCGAGAACGGGTCATAGGCGTGGATGCCATTGGCGAAGATGGAGACACCGCGGATGGGGTCGTACCATCGGTCGGAAACCAGAATGCGGTGCGTGATGGGGTCGTAGGCCTGCTTGTTTCCCCAGCCCTGGGGATAAATCTGACCGCCGTTAGGCGCGCCGGTGTAGCTTGGCTGGACGTTGATCCACCGGTTGGGGAGGATATTCAGGGTGGGGAGCGAGGTGAGGGAGGCGGCGGCCACCCAGCCCGAGGGCGCGGTGTCGAAAGTTACGCTCCAATAGGTTGTACCGGAGAAGCTGGACGGGCCGCCGGAGATGGCGCCGGTCCCCCCCGGCAGTTGGGTACCCGTGAGGCTGCCTCCGGGAGCGGAAAGGACGTTGCTGGCGCCGGTAGTCTGCACCCGCTGATTCAGAACAAATTGAGACCAGGAGAGTGAGGGAAGGCACAGCGTCAGGAGAATAGCCGACCAGGCACCGCTCCGGCCAGGCATCGGCGTGTTGGATTTCACTCGTGCTCTTTCTCCGCGGGGTATGGACACACTGGGACTTGCATCTGGCGCGGAAGCAATTCAGTGACCAGCGCCCTACAAGCGCGTAGGTGTCGCGCAATCAAGCACTTGCGGTATCGATCGGCATTGCCAAGGGCTCGGCGGGCGGGTGGACGTTGAGAAAACTCTTTTCATTTTTTGCCGAAGACGGGAACTGGAGGTGTTTAGAAGCCGAAGCGGGGTGTTTGGACGCGAGGATTAAAAATAAGAAAATATTATACTGATGCGATGCAGGTTTTCGTTGCGCTAATGATTCTTCCATGCTACACTTTCCAAATCCCGGCAGTACCCACGGCGATACTACAGGGTCCACGAGGTTAACCGAAATGTCACACGAGATTCACACGCACGGTCTACCCCGGAAACAGGGACTTTACGATCCTGCCTTTGAGCGCGATGCCTGCGGCATGGGCTTTATCGTCAATCTAAAGGGTCACAAGTCACACGACATCATCCAAAAAGGGATACAGATCCTGATCAACCTGACGCACCGAGGGGCCTGCGGCTGCGATCCGGAGACCGGCGACGGCGCCGGCATCACGATCCAGATCCCGCACAAGTTCTTCCAGAAGGAGTGCGCGCGGCTGGGATTCACGCTACCGGCGCCCGGTGAATACGGAGTAGGAATGGTGTTCCTGCCGGTGGAATCGAACTCGCGGCTGCGGTGTGAAGGCATTCTGGAACGAATCGCGCGGGAAGAAGGGTTAGAGATCTTGGGTTGGCGGGACACGCCGCTGCAATCGAACGCCATCGGGCGGCTGGCGCGCTCCTCACAGCCCTATATTGAACAGATCTTCCTGGGGCGTGGGGAAACGGCGCTGACGCAGGCGGAACTGGACCGCAAGCTGTACGTGGTACGCAAGCGGGCGGAGGCGGAAATCCGCGAAGCCGATGATCTGAAGGAATCGGGCTTTTTCTATATTCCATCGCTGTCCACGAGCACGATTGTGTATAAAGGCCTGCTGCTGGCGCCGCAGATTTCGGAGTTCTACAAGGAGTTGAACGACCCGGATCTGCAAAGCGCGATCTGCATGGTACACCAGCGCTTTTCAACGAACACGTTCCCGACCTGGCAACTGGCGCATCCGTTCCGCTATGTGTGCCACAACGGCGAGATCAACACGGTGAAAGGCAACGTGAGCTGGATGAGCGCGCGGCAGTCGGTTCTCGATAGCGAGCTGTTTGGCGAGGACCTGCGGAAGCTGTTCCCTGTGTGCGTACCGGGCGGCTCAGACTCGGCGATGCTCGATAACGCGGTGGAAATGCTGATGCTCTCGGGGCGCGAGTTGCCGCACGTGATGGCGATGCTGATTCCGGAAGCGTGGGATCACGACGTCACGATGTCAGCGGAGAAGCGCGCCTTTTATGAGTACCACGCCTCGCTGATGGAGCCCTGGGACGGCCCGGCGGCGATCGCCTTTACCGACGGGCGCGTGGTGGGCGCGACGCTGGACCGCAACGGCCTGCGTCCGGCCCGCTATTTGGTGACCCATGACGACATCCTGATCATGGCGTCTGAAACCGGCGTACTTCCGGTGAAGGCGGAACAGGTGAAATTCAAGGGCCGCCTGCAGCCGGGCAAGATGCTGCTGGCCGACCTGAAACAGGGCCGCATCATTCCCGACGAGGAGTTGAAGGCGAACCTTGCCGCGCGCAAGCCTTATGGCGAATGGATCGAGCAGAATCAGATCAACCTGGATGTGCTGCCGGAACCTCCGCGCTGGCATCCCACTGAATTCGACACGCTGCTGGAGCGCCAACGCTGTTTCGGCTATACCGACGAAGATCTGAAGATGATACTGGCGGCGATGGCGGGCGCGGGCGAAGAGCCCATCGGATCAATGGGAACAGACACGCCGCTGGCCTGTCTTTCCGATAAGCCGCAGCCGCTGTTCCATTATTTCAAGCAGCTTTTCGCGCAGGTCACCAACCCGGCCATCGACCCGATCCGGGAAGAACTGGTGATGTCGCTCACTTCTTACATTGGAACCGAGCGCAACATCCTGGCGGAGACGCCGGAGCACTGCCACACGCTGAAGCTGAAGCAGCCGATTCTGACGAACTACGATTTGGAAAAGCTGAGGCGGGTGGCCCAAGGGGATCACCTGTGCGCGACGCTTACCTCCACTTTCCGGGTGGAAGGCGGGGGTGGAAAAGAGTTGGAGAGGGCGCTGGACGGTCTTTGCCGCCGGGCCTCGCGGGCGGTGAAGGACGGTTACTCGCTGCTGATTCTCTCCGACCGGGGCATTGACCGGGACTACGCGCCGATTCCGAGCCTGCTGGCGCTTTCGGCGGTCCATCACCACCTGATTCGGGAAGGGACGCGTACGCAGGTGGCGTTGATCGTGGAATCGGGTGAGCCGCGCGAGGTGATGCATTTCGCGCTGTTGATCGGCTATGGGGCAAGCGCGGTAAATCCGTACCTGGCGATCGAGACGCTGGAGGACATGCAGCGGCGCGGGCAACTCCCGCCGGGTATGACTTTCGAAACGGCCCTGAAGAATTACAAAAAAGCGGTCAATAAGGGTCTGCTGAAGGTCTTCTCCAAGATGGGGATTTCCACGCTGCAGAGCTATCGGGGCGCGCAGATCTTCGAAGCGATCGGCCTCAATCAGTCGCTGGTGGACAAGTACTTCACCGGCACGCCTTCGCGCATCGAAGGGGTGGGGCTTGACGTACTGGCCAAGGAAGCGAAGATGAAGCAGGACCTGGCGTTCTGCCCGGTGCGCGAGGACGATACCGAACTGGCGGTGGGCGGCAACTACGCCTACCGGGTGCGGGGCGAGTATCACCTACTGAATCCGGCAACGATCACAAAACTGCAGCACTCGGTTCTGAAGCAGAGCTATGAGAGCTATGAGGAATTCGCCAGCCTCATCGACCAACAGAACCACCAGCTCTGCACCATCCGGGGGCTGCTGGATTTTAAGTGGGCCAAGACGCCGCTACCGCTGGATGAAGTGGAGCCGGCCAAGGAGATTGTGCGGCGCTTCGCCACCGGTGCGATGTCGTTCGGCTCGATCTCAAAGGAAGCGCATGAGACGCTGGCGATCGCCATGAACCGGATCGGCGCGAAGTCGAATACGGGCGAAGGCGGCGAGGACGAGGAACGTTACCGGCGGGACGCCAACGGAGACTGGCGGCGCTCGGCGGTGAAGCAGGTGGCGAGCGGGCGCTTTGGCGTCACCAGCACATACCTGGTGAACGCCGATGATCTGCAGATCAAGATCGCCCAGGGCGCAAAGCCCGGTGAGGGCGGCCAGCTTCCGGGCCACAAGGTGGACGAAGTGATCGCGCGAGTGCGGCATTCGATCCCGGGCGTGGGTCTGATTTCTCCGCCGCCGCACCATGACATTTACTCCATCGAAGATCTGGCGCAGTTGATCTACGACTTGAAGAATGCCAATCCGAAGGCGCGCATTCACGTCAAACTGGTGGCCGAAGTGGGGGTGGGCATCGTGGCGGCGGGCGTCGCCAAGGCTCACGCCGACGTGGTGCTGATTTCCGGGGACACGGGTGGAACCGGAGCGAGCCCGCTGACCTCGCTGCGGCATGCGGGCATTCCATGGGAACTGGGACTGGCTGAGACACAGCAGGTTCTGGTGCTGAACGATCTGCGCAGCCGCATCGTGGTGCAGACCGATGGCAAGCTGGCCACGGGGCGCGATGTGGCGATCGCGGCCATGCTGGGCGCCGAAGAGTATGGATTCTCCACGACGCCGCTGATCACCATGGGCTGCATCATGATGCGCAAGTGCCACCTGAATACCTGTCCGGTGGGCATCGCGACGCAGGATCCTCGGCTGCGGGCCAAGTTCACAGGCACGCCGGAGAATGTCATCAACTACTTTTTCTTTATCGCCGAGCATATGCGGCGGATCATGGCGGGCCTGGGCTTCCGCACGGTGGATGAGATGGTGGGGCGCGTGGACAAGTTGAAAACAAGAGACGCCATCGATCACTGGAAGGCCCGCGGCATCAACCTGGACGAGGCCATTCTCTACAACCCGGAAGCGCCCAAGCGCGTGGGGCGCCGCTGCCTCATCACGCAGGATCATGGCCTGCAGCAGGCGCTGGACCACAAACTGATCGATCACGCGCAGGAGGCGATTGAGCATGGCACGCCGGTGGACTTCAAGCTGCCGATCCGCAACGTACACCGCACGGTGGGCACGATGCTTTCCGGGCAGATCGCCAAACGCTACGGATCCGACGGCCTTCCGGACGACACGATCAAGTTCCACTTCACCGGCTCGGCCGGACAGAGCTTCGGGGCGTTCCTGTCCAAGGGGGTCACGCTGATCCTGGAAGGCGATACGAACGACTACGCGGGCAAGGGGCTTTCCGGCGGCAAGATCATCGTCTTTCCACCAAAGGGGTCGAACTTCCAACCGGAAGAGAACATCATCGTGGGCAACGTGGTGCTTTACGGGGCGACCAGCGGAGAGGCGTACTTCAATGGGATGGCCGGGGAAAGGTTCTGCGTACGCAACTCGGGTGCGACGACGGTGGTGGAAGCCTGCGGGGACCATGGCTGCGAGTACATGACCAAGGGAGTGGCGGTGATTCTGGGCAGGACGGGCCGGAATTTCGCGGCCGGCATGTCAGGCGGGATCGCCTACGTGCTGGATGAGGATGGCGATTTTGCGGCCACCAAGTGTAACCGGGCGGGTGTGGATCTGGACCCGGTGGAAAGCGCCGAGGACATCCAGTTACTCAAGCGGCTGATCGAAAACCACGTGAAGTACACAGGATCGCCGCGTGGAGCATGGATTCTGGATAACCTGGGCGACATGCTGCCGAAGTTCCTGAAAGTGTTCCCGCGCGAATATAAGCGGGTGCTGGGAGTGCAGCAGCGGCCGGAGATAACGGCGATACCGCAGCCGGCGGGCCAGGAAAGGAGAATCTCCGTCCTCGGGGACTGAGGTAACCAACCATGGGAAAAGTAACAGGCTTTCTGGAGTATCAGCGGGAATTGCCGCAGCGGCGGCCGGTGCCGGTACGCATCAATGACTGGTTCGAGGTGTATGAGCCGTTCCCCGAGGAGAAGGTTCGGGAGCAGGGCGCCCGCTGCATGGACTGCGGCGTGCCGTTCTGCCACACCGGCTGCCCGGTGAACAACATCATCCCGGATTGGAATGACCTGGTCTTCAAGGACCGGTGGCGGGACGCCATCCGCGTTCTGCATTCCACCAACAACTTCCCGGAGTTTACCGGACGCATCTGCCCGGCGCCGTGCGAAGCGGCCTGCGTGCTTGGCATCAATGAGCCACCGGTGGCGATCAAGACCATTGAGCGTCACATCATCGACCATGCCTGGAGGGAAGGCTGGATCAGGCCTGAGCCGCCCGAGCATCGCACGGGAAAGCGCATTGCGGTGATCGGCTCAGGACCGGCGGGCATGGCCGCGGCCCAGCAGTTAAACCGCGCCGGACACTGGGTGACGGTGTTTGAAAAAGCGGACCGCATCGGCGGGTTGCTGCGCTACGGCATCCCCGATTTCAAGATGGAAAAGCACCACATCGACCGGCGGGTGGAACAGATGGAGGCCGAGGGCGTTACTTTTGTCACCAACGCCTACATCGGTTACTCGCATCCGATTGAGGATATCCGCCGGGATTACGATGGCATCCTGATTTCAACGGGCGCCGAACAGCCGCGGGATCTGAAGGTGCCGGGGCGCGAGTTGAACGGAATCCACTTTGCGATGGATTTCCTGCCACAACAGAACAAGCGCGTGGCCGGCGACCGGACGATTCAGGCGGACTCCACGCGGCTGCCGGGGCCAATTCTGGCATCGGGTAAACGGGTGATCATCATCGGCGGCGGCGATACGGGCGCCGATTGCCTGGGCACTTCGCACCGGCAGAGAGCGCTTTCGGTCCATCAGTTTGAGATTATGCCGAAGCCGCCCGATGAGCGCAGTCCGGCCACTCCCTGGCCGCTTTGGCCGATGATGTTGCGCGCGGAAAGCTCGCATGAGGAAGGTGGCCTGCGTGACTGGTCAGTGAATACCACGCACTTTAGCGGCGATGAGCAGGGGCACGTGAAGAAGCTGCACGCGGTGCGGGTAGGTCCGCCACCGAAGTTCGAAGCGATTCCGGGCACTGAGTTCACGCTGGACGCCGACCTGGTTCTGCTGGCGATGGGTTTCACCGGGCCGCGTCATGACGGCATGATTCAGCGGCTGCAGAATGACGGGTTAAAACTGGACCAGCGGGGCAACGTGGCGGTGGATGAGAACTACATGTCGGACGTGCGCGGGATCTTCGCGGCCGGCGACTCACGGCGTGGCCAGTCCCTGGTGGTGTGGGCGATTCACGAAGGGCGCAAGGCGGCGCGGGGTATCGACAAGTGGCTGATGGGGCGCACGAACCTGCCGTAGCGGAGCTATAGTTGCAGTGAATCATGATTGACGTGAAGCAGGCGATTGAAGCCGCGAAAAAGCAGGCGGTGGAATTCATCGTCCCGGCCCCAGCCAGTTTGCGCCTTGAGGAAATAGAACGGGAGAACTATCAGAGCAAAGAGGCGTGGAGTATCACGTTCAGTTTCCCTGATCCCGATTCCATTGGCCCCTTTTCAGTCCGGCGGGAATATAGACGCTTTCTCGTCGACGCAGAAAACGGTTCCTTTCTCGCCATGAAGCGCCGCGAAGTGGCCGTGCCGTGACACCCGGCAGCGCGCTGCGCCGCAGGCGGCTCTTCGTTGACACCAACGTATTGGTTCTATATATAGTGGGCAAGGTGAACAAGCGGCGAATACACGACTTCAAGCGGACGAGCAGGTACTACCCGGAAGACTATGAATTGTTACTTAGGATAATGAGTCAGGTCGATTCCATTTGCTCCTCGGCGCACGTGCTTGCGGAAGTCAGCAATCTGGCAGACATGGGGGGGAGAAGAAGGGGCGGCGGCAAGATCAATCCTGCGAGAGACCATTGAAGTGGTCACCGAGATACCCATTCCAAGTCTGGAGGCTGCGCAGGATATACTCTTTCGACGCCTCGGCCTGACTGATGCCGCGATTGCCCTCATCGCGGAAAGAGAGGACTGCGAGATCCTGACCGATGACCTGGACTTGTACGAAGCTGTCTCGCGAAGAGGACTCAAGGCCCACAACTTCACCCACCTGCGAGCCGCGAATCTGGGGCTCTGACAACTTAACGCGTCCGGGGCCGCTGGCTTAGCAACTGGCGAACCCGCTCGAGCGGGATCGCCTCGGCCTTGCCGAACTTCGATTCGACGGTAACGGCCTGGAACAGCGAGTTGTAGATGGCCTCTTCGACGGCCTCAAGCGCCGCCTGAAACAAGGGCGACATGGCGTCGGATGCCAATGGGGGCGTGCGGCCGGTGGCGGTGCTGAAGGCAATGGCGAAATCGCCGCTTCCGTTGGAATAGCTGGCGCCTGTACGCGCCATGCCGAACAGGGCCCGCGCGGCGAGGCGTTTCAGGTTTCGGGCGTCACAGGGCGCATCGGTGGCAACCACGATCATGCAGGAGCCGTCGGCGCTGGTCTTGCGCAGTTCCTCTGCCATCGGCACGCCACCAATGGTAAGACGGCCGCCGAAGTTCGATTGGACCAGCACACCCAAGGTGTGGTTGTCCACGCGGCGTGACGAGGTTCCGATCCCACCCTTCCAGCCGAAACAGACGGTGCCTGTGCCGGCGCCAACGGCCCCCTCTGCCACCGGACCGGCGCGCGCGCCGTCGATTGCGGCGATGACGTGTTCGGCGGTCACATGCTGGCCACGGATATCGTTCAGCCCGCCATCGTTGGTTTCCCCCACCAGCGCGTTCACCGATCGCACCTTCTCATTGCCGGGCCGCGCCAGTGTCCACTTCACCGTTGCGTGGATGGCCATGCCGACGCTGAGCGTGTTGGTCAGTACGATGGGCGTTTCGATGGTCCCCAGTTCCTCCACCTGCGTGGAGCCGGCCAGTTTTCCGAAGGCGTTGCCGACAAAGACACCACCTGCCACCTTCTGCTGGAACAGGTTGCCGCCGTGAGGAACAATGGCGGTGACGCCGGTACGAATGTGATCGCCTTCCATCAGCGTGAGGTGGCCTACGCGCACCCCTTCCACGTCGGTGATGGCGTTGAGCGGGCCCGGAGGATAGACGCCGGGATGGACTCCGAGATCCCGCGACCGAGGCCTGTTGGGCGCGGCGCGCAGGATCAGGGGAAGCAAGCAGGCCATGCGGCGGGTCATACCGAGAGGAGTGTACCATCTCTAAGAAGCATGTACCGCGATTACGATCCTTTTGCCTGGCTGTTCGCCCACCATTGGGGACAGGATTACCACCGTCAGGTGATTCCCGCGCTGGAGCGGCTGATTCTGCGGCTGCTGCCACCGGATGCGGCGATCCTGGATCTTTGCTGCGGTGACGGGAGGATCGCCGCCGCGCTCGCCGGAAGGGGATTCCGGGTAACGGGACTGGACGGATCCGAGCAGATGCTTCGCTATGCGAGGCAGGCGGCGCCGGACGTCCGATTTGTTCACGCCGACGCCAGAGAATTCAGCCTGGCGACCAGCTTCGACGCCGTCATTTCCACGTTCGACAGCCTGAACCACGTGGAGAGCAGCCGCGAGTTGAAGGCGGTATTTCTCAACGTTTTTAAGGCGCTCAACAGCGGCGGCTATTTCGGCTTCGACCTCAATCGCGAACAGGCCTACATTGAGCTATGGACTGAGATGACGGGAACGGTGGCCGAAGGGGCGGTGAGCGTGGCAAAGAGCACCTATGACGCCAGACGCGAGGTGGCCACGTGCGCGATTACAGAGTTCCGCAAGGTCAACGGCGAATGGCAACGGTCCGATTACCGGCTGACGCAGAAGCACCATCCGCACGACCGTGTGATGGCCGGCCTCGAAGCGGCGGGGTTTCAATCCATTGCCAGCTTCGATGCCATTGACGATCTGCGGATGAAAGGGCCCACGGGCCAGCACCGCACGTTTTACCTGGCGCGGAAGTAGGATCAGGCCAGAATGAGGGCGTCAATCGATTCGCGGGCCACTTGCCACAGTTCGCCGATTGGCACGGCATGATGGCAACGAGGTTGGAGCTTGGCTTCCTGGGTGTATAAGGGAGGGTGAAACACCAGGCCCTGGTCTCCGGTGAGCGATTCGATATCGCGCTTCCAGGAGGGCCAGCGGACGTCGGCATAGAATTCGCCAAGGTTGCAGGACACGGCCCATTGCAGCAGGCCAGAGTATCCCACGCCGAGATTTTCCCATTGCAGCGCATCGGCGGCGAAGTAGTACACATCGCCGGGATTGCCTTCAAACAGGCCGGCATTGATGGCGAAAAAGCCGCCCGCCACATCCCAGGCCACCACCAGCGCCCCGTCCACCGCCGTCGCGCCCTTGTGTCCGGGCAGTCCATTCCAACTGGCCAGGTCGTGGCCGAACCGCGGTCCACTGCCGCCCAGGAACCGCAGCCACCCATGATCGAACCAGATGCCGCCACTTTCAAGGGTAATGGCTCCCATCGGCGAGCGTGTGGTCACTTGCAGTGCCACCAGCACCTGCTCAGACCGCTGAGTGTCCACTTCGAGGACCTGATGTTGATTTCGTGCCCGCTTCAACCATTCCTGCACCATCGGCCAAGCCGGCTCCTGAAGATTGATGAGTTCTGATAAGGTGCGCATCTGGTGATCACATCGGCCTTTTGCCTCAGTGGCTTTAGGAGTTTTTCGGCTGGAACCTTAGGCTACCCGCAAATGATAAGATCCGCATGATGATGGTTCGTCGTATTGCTCTTCTTGTGTTTCCCGCACTCGCCGCGGCACAACACGCGCAGGATGTGGACAACGGACGGCAGATCTTCGAGCGCATGTGTTCGGCCTGCCACGGCGATACGGCCAAGGGCGGCCGCGGCAGCGATCTCACCACCGGCGAGTGGAAGCATGGCGGCTCAGACGCCGACCTGGTGCGCAACATCACCAAGGGAATCCCCGGTACGCAGATGCCCGCGATTGCGATGCCGGAATCTGACGCGCGAGCGGTGATCGCCTTCCTGCGATCGCTTTCGGGCGGAGCGGATGAGAAAGTGGACGGTGATCCGGAAGCCGGGCGCAGGCTGTTCTTCGGATCCGCGGGGTGCGCCAAGTGCCATATGTTTGGCGGCCAGGGTGGAAGGTTGGGGCCGGATCTGACGATGGCCCGGGCAAGGCGGAAGGTAGGTGAGTTGCGGAAGTCGATTGCCGAGCCGAACGCGGCGCTTACCCGCGGCTTTGAAACCGTGGAGGTCACCACGAAGGGCGGGCAGGCGATCCGCGGCGTCAAGAGGAACGACGATACGTTCTCAGTGCAGTTGATGGATACCGGTGAGCGGCTGCACATGCTGCTGAAGAAGGACCTTGCTTCGTTTGAAACGCCCTACCGGTCCCTGATGCCGGCCTACGCGCAGGACTCCGCCGGGTTGAATCACATGCTGGCGTTTCTCACACGGTTCGAGCCCGCGGCACTGCCGCAAGGGCAATGGAAGCCGGCCGCGGACCTCAACGTCACGTACGCGCGGCTTCGCAACGCCGCCGCGGAGCCGCAGAACTGGCTCACCTATTGGGGTGACTACGCCGGCCGCCACTATAGCGCGCTGACACAGATCACGCCGCGGAATGCGGGCCAGCTTCGGTCGGCGTGGGCCTATCAATTCGGCGGCCCGACGAATGAGACTACGCCGATCGTGGTGGACGGCATCATGTATGTGACCGGGCCGCTGAATGACGCCGCCGCGCTCGATGCGCGCACGGGGCGGGTGATCTGGCGATACACGCGCCGGCTGCCGAAGGTAGCCTCGCATTGCACGGTGATGACCAACCGCGGCTTCGCCATGCTGGGCGACAGGCTGTACCTGGCCACGCTGGACATGCGGCTGGTGGCGCTGGACGCAAAGACGGGCAACGTGATTTGGGAGAAGGAGGTGGACGACTACACAAAAGGCTTCTCCATCACGCACGCGCCGCTGGCCATCGACGGCAAGATCATTGTGGGCGTCACTTCCGGTGAGTGCGCGCTCTACGGCTTCATTGACGCCTTTGACGCGGCAACGGGAAAGAAGCTGTGGCGGGTGCATGCCATCGCCCAGCCCGGTGACCCCAACCGCGCCACATGGGCGGGCGATTCGGCCAACTATGGAGGATCCCCCACCTGGACCACCGGAACCTACGACCCGGATACGAACACGCTCTTCTGGGCCACCGGCAATCCCGGCCCGGATTACGACGGCACGCCACGGGCTGGCGATAACCTGTATAGTTGCTCGGTTCTTGCCATCGACGCGGCCACTGGAAAGATGAAGTGGTGGTTCCAGTTTACGCCGCACGACGTCCATGATTGGGACGGCAATCAGACGCCGATGCTGATTGACGGTGTGGTGCGGGGACAGAAGCGGAAACTGCTGGTGAGCGCGCAGCGCAACGCGTTTTACTACGTCCTTGATCGCACGACGGGCGAGTTTTTGTCCGGCAAGGCCTTCGCGCGCCAGACCTGGGCGAAGGGGCTGGACGACAAAGGGCGGCCGATTGTGCTGCCAAACACGACACCCACTCCGGAAGGCAACTATGTCTGCCCGGATGCGGCGGGGGCGGCAAACTGGGGCTCACCATCTTATGACGCCTCGCTCGGGCTTTTCTTCGTGTCTGTGCGGGAAGCTTGCGCCACTTACACCAGCGCGTTCAAGAAGCCAGTGCCGGGCGAAGGCTATACGGGCGGCGGGCAGGAGATCGATCCCAGGATCGGCACGCCAGGTGCGGTGCGGGCGCTGGAGGCGACGTCGGGCGACGTGAAGTGGAACTTCCCGCTACATACGGGATCCTCGGCCACCGGTGTGTTGGCCACCGGGGGCGGCGTGGTGGTGGCGGCCAGCGCCGACGGCAACCTGATCGTGCTCGATTCGAAAACCGGGCGGGACGTGTGGCACTACCAGACTGGCGCGGCGATCAAGAGCGGGCCGATTTCCTACAGCGTGGATGGCAGGCAGTACATCGCCATCGCCGCCGAGAGCGCGCTGTTCACGTTCACACTGCCGTAACGCTTGCAACATTCGACGGGCCTGGTATATGCTGCCCCATGATCGGAAAGGGGGATCCGCATGTTGACGCTTGCATTGTTGTGGAGTGTTTCACTCTTCGCCCAGAGTTCGGGCGTGCAGGGCGTGATTCAGGATGAAACGGGCGCGGTGGTTCCGGGCGCGTCTATCCGTGTGGTGAACAAGGCGACCGGCGTGGTGAACAACGCCACATCGAACACCCAGGGGTTCTACTCGCTGCCCTTTCTGGGCCCGGGCACCTACGATCTGCAGGCGACGCAAACCGGCTTTGCGCCGCTGACGCAGGAGAACCTGAAGCTGGATGTGGGCCAAACCGCGCGGCTGGACTTCACGCTGCGGGTGGGCGAAGTGACGCAGACGGTTGAGGTGGGCGCATCGGCGGCGCTGCTGGAAACCGAGACCACCACAGTGGGGCAGGTGATCGAGAACAGGCGCATCGTGGAGATGCCGCTGAACAAGCGCAATTATCTGGAACTGGCGAGGCTTGCGCCGGGCGTGCTGCCGGCGGCGCAGTTGAACAACGGCGCGCGCACGGGCTACTACGAGGCGGGCTTTGTGTCGATGGGCATGCGCGCCTACCAGACGAACATCCTGCTGGACGGCGTGGACAACAGCTCGCGCTCAGGGGGAGGGCCGCTCGGCTGGCAGGCGCAGGCGACGAAACCTTCCGTGGACGCAGTAAGCGAATTCAAGGTGGTGACGAACAATTTCTCGGCTGAACACGGCTACCGGATGGGCGCCAAGGTGATGGTCTCGATCAAGTCCGGCTCCAACCGCATGCATGGATCGGCGTACGAGTTTCTGCGCAACGACAAGTTCGACGGCTCGAACTTCTTCGCCAACCGGAGCGGGTCGCGCAAGCCATCCTACCGCCAGAATCAGTTTGGGGCCACCGTTGGCGGGAAGCTGATCCGTGACCGCACTTTCTATTTTTTCAGCTACGAAGGCACGCGGATCCGGATCGGCCGCAGCCTGCTGTCCACCGTACCCAGCGCGGCGGCGCTGCGCGGCGACTTTTCGAATGAGCGGTTGAATCTGAACCGTATCTTCGATCCCGCCACCACCACCGGCGCCGGCGCGGCGGCGCGCAGGCTGCCGTTTGCGGGCAACATCATTCCGGCCAGCCGCTTCGATCCGGTTTCCGGCCCGCTGCTTCAGTTGTATCCGGCTCCCAATGTGCCGGGCCGCGAGTTTCTCGACAACAACTACTTCCGATCTCCCTCCGACCTCGACGACACAAACCAGATCGACTGGCGTATCGACCACAGCTTCTCGACGAACCACCGGTTTTTCTTCCGCTACAGCCGGCGCCGCCAGGATACGGTGACCAACAGCCCGCTGCCCACCGAAGCCGGCGGTACAGGGGGTGAAATCATCGATCTGAACGGCGATAACTTCGTCGCAAACTGGACACAATCGATCCGGCCGACGGTGTTCAACGAGGTGCGATTCGGCTGGACCAATTTCCCGACGCGCTTTGACACGCTGCTGCAGGAGCCCCTGAACGCCAAGTACGGTATTAAGAACTCGCCCGGCGATACATTCAACGATGGCTTGAATCAATCCTTCACACAATTCAACACGGCAGGATACGCGGTGCTGGGCCTGGGCTGCTGCTGGCCGAACATCAACAACCTGGTGAACATGCACATTAATGACAATCTGGTGTGGCAGCGCGGCAAGCATGGCATCAAGACCGGATTCGAAATGCGGCGGCCCAATCTGTTCCGCGAGGCCAGCAGGCAACGCCGCGGGCAGTTTTCCTTCAGTAAGGTTTTCACGGCGGAGCAGCCCAACGTGGCGGCCAGCCGCACGGCGACGGGTAACGGTCTGGCGGACATGATGCTGGGTCAGGCGAGTTCCGCGGCGGTGGGCAACCCGGCGGGCGAGAACTTCATTGCTCCCTCGTGGGGCGCCTATGTGCAGGATGACTGGAAGGTCAACTCACGGCTGACTGTGAACATGGGGCTGCGCTGGGATCTGTTTCAGGGCGCATACTATCCCACCGGCATGAATCCAGGCCGGGGTGGCGTCAGCACGTACCTGACCGAATGGGCCGGAGTGCCAGCCGGGGACGCCCGCTACGAAACTTTTCTGCGTCCGGCCAACGGAAAGGACTGCGGCTGCAAACAGGATTACAACAACTTTGCGCCAAGGATCGGCATTGCCTATCAGGTCACCAAGGGCACCGTCATCCGCTCCGGGTTTGGGTTGTTCTATGCGGAGGCCGATGGCGCATCCTACAGCCGGTGGGTGAATCAGACTCCTGACTTCACCGAGGTTAACGTTCCGAGCGACAACATCACGCCGGCGGCGATTGTGCGGAACGGGCTGCCGCTGGTGCAGTTGCCCGCCAGCGCCCCGGTGCGGAACACGGGCGTGAACACGCGTCCGCCGGAGATCGTCACGCAATACTCCACGCAATGGTTCTTTGACGTCCAGCGTGAACTGCCGGGTTCCATCGTCATGACGCTGGGCTACCAGGGAACAAAGTCCACCCACCTGTTCGTCTCAAGAAACGTCAACCATGGAGGGCCGCATCCGTCAATTCCGGAGAATCAGCGCCGCATCCGTCCTTTCTGGAACGGGGTGAGTTACGCGGAGTATGGCGCCAATGCGAACTACAACGCCTTCACCGCGCGCGGCGAGAAGCGGTTCTCGAAAGGGCTGACGTTCCTGGCCTCCTACACGTGGTCGCATAACATCGACCAGAACACGGAGTCTCTGGACACCGGCTTCGATGTGATCGCGAATCCGTATAATCTGCGGGCTGAAAGGGGAAACTCCAACCTCGATCAAAGACAGGTGTTCACCACCAGCGCGACCTACGAGCTTCCGTTCGGGCGCGGCAAGGGCCTGGGATCGGATTGGCATGGCGCGGTGGATGCGGTGCTGGGCGGCTGGCAGGTGGGCGGAATCCTGACGCTGCGCACCGGCTTTCCGTTCGAGGTCACCTATCCGGGAGATCCGCAAAACTCGGGCACCACCAACCGGGGTGACCGGATTGGCAGCGGTAAACTGGAAAATCCCACCATTGACCGCTGGTTCGATCAGTTCGCGTTCGTACAAAGCGCGCCCGGCGTCTTTGGCAATACCGGGCGCAACGTGCTTTACGGGCCTGGGGCGAGAAACTTCGACCTCAGCCTGGCCAAGCGGTTCCGCATGCCCTGGGAAGGGCACTACCTGCAGTTCCGGTTTGAGTCGTTCAACTTCACCAACACTCCGAGGTTCAGCCAGCCAGTTGGCGGACTTCGCGCGGCCAACACGGGGACGATTAGCCGGGCTGATGAGCCGCGCCGCATCCAGTTCGGCCTGAAGTACGTGTTTTAGACAGACGGGATTTACTGGGTTGCGTGACAGAAATCGCAGCCGTTGGAGACTTTGCTGGCGGCGTGGCAATCCATGCACGCCGTCATCGAAGTCGATTTCTCCTTGAACAGCACGTCGCGCTGGGGAACATCGCCGTGGCACTTTTCGCAGCCGATGGCGGCATCCTTGGCATGTGAGAGGTGATTGAACCAGACGATGTCCGGCACCTGGTAAATCCGCACCCATGGCACGGGCTGCTTACTGCCGGCGAAGGCGGCCAGTTTGCGGATTTCCGGGCTGTCCTTTTTGATAGAAGTGTGGCAGCCCATGCAGAAACTTTCCTGCGGGTAAGTGGCCAGATACCCTTCGCCCGGCATGGTGTGGCAGCCGGCACACTTCAAACCCAGCGCCACATGAGTCTTGTGGCTGTAGGCGACCGGCTGGGGCACCGGTTCGCCGGGCAGCTTTTCTTCCCTGGCGCGGTATTCCTTCTGTTGTGCCGCGACCAGAATCGCGAACACGAGAGTGCTAAAGAGAAAACGCGATGTACTCATCATTGGCCTGGGACCCGCTCTTTCCCCCGCCGGCGGCGATGACCACAAACTGCTTGCCGCCTGCTTCGTATGTCATGGGAGTGGCAAAGCCGCCCGCGGGCAGTTCCTGCTCCCACAGTACTTTGCCGCTATCGGATTCAAAGGCGCGCATCATCCTGTCGAAAGTGCCCGCCATAAACACCAGCCCGCCCGCAGTGCAGATGCTGCCGCCGTGGGAATGCGAGCCGGTCTTTTTGATGCCGCGGGCCGTGAGTTCCTTGAATTCGCCATTCACCACGCGCCAGCGGAATTCGCCCTTGTCCACGTCCACGGCGGTCATGTAACCCCATGGCGGCTTGATTCCCGGATACCCTTCCGCGTCCTGAAGCACGATGCGGGTTTTTAAACCGAAGCGGACATTCATCCCCGCTTTCGCCTCTTCAAAGGCGATCACATTGGTGGTTTCATCGGAATTGGCGAAGAGCAGGTTGCGTTTGGGATCGAAACAGCAGCCGCCCCACAATGGCCCGCCGCGGAAGCCGGGGTGGATGACGCCGCCCTCCATCGGGGCGGGCGTAAACAGGGCGCCGTGGGCCAGTTTGTCCACCTGCGCCTTGACGTGGGCGTGGGCCTCCGGGCTGATGTCGGTAATCGAATCCTCGTAGAAGCCCAGCCTGGAAAGCGGCGGCGGCTTGAGCGGATGCGGCTGTGTTTTCGAAAGCACCTCGCCGGGCATGCTGGACGGCGGAATGGCGCGCTCTTCGATGGGAAACAGCGGCTTGCCGGTGGCCCGGTCAAAAAAGAAGAGAAAGGATTGCTTGGTGGGCTGCACCACGGCGTCGACGGTCCGGCCGCCGATGCGCATGGTGATCAGCGCGGGCTGCGCGGGCATGTCGTAATCCCAGACGTCGTGATGCACAATCTGGTAGTGCCACTCGCGCTTTCCGGTAAGCGCGTCCAGGGCCAGCACGCAGTTGCCGAACAGGTTGTCGCCGACACGGTTGCCGCCCCAGTAGTCGAATGACGGCGACCCGATGCCCGCAAAGACCAGGCCGCGTTTGGTATCCACGCTCATGCCCGCCCAGCAGTTGGTGCCGCCCGTGTATTTCCACGAGTCGCCGGACCAGGTATCGTGCCCGAACTCGCCGGGCTTGGGAACCGTGTGAAAAATCCAGCGGCGCTTGCCGGTGCGCGCGTCCCAGCCGCGAATGTGTCCTGGCGCTTCCGGATACGGCCCTTCGCCCCCGCCGCCGCCGGTAATGATCACGTCCTTGTAGACCACCACCGGACTGCTATGGCGGAAGGTGAGATTGGCCATGTCATGATCGAAATCCTTTTTCAGATCGAGCATGCCCTTGTCGCCGAACGATTCCACGGGTTTGCCGGTAGTGGCATGAAGCGCCCAAAGCTGGTCGCGGGTGGTGACCAGGATGCGGCGGTCGGCGCCTTCTTCCCAATAGCAGACGCCGCGGACCACACCCGGGGCCCGGCGCGATGAAACGCCCTGGCCGGGGTCGAAGGTCCAAAGCAGCTTTCCCGTAGCGGCGTCCAGGGCCTGCACTTTGACGCGCGGCGTGAGCAGATACATGACGCCATCGACGACGATGGGCGTGCATTCAATGGCCGTGGCGGGCCGTGAGCTTGCGTCGCCGGTCTTATGTACCCACGCTACCTTGAGGTTGCTGACGTTCGATGGCGTGATGCGTGCGCAAGGCGAGTATCTTGATGCGCCGGCATCGCCGCCGTAGTGATTCCATTCGAGGGACCGGTCCTTTGAGGCGGCGCGTGCGCCGGGGAGAAAGGCCGTGGATGCGGCCGACTGCAGGAAGTTTCGACGATTCACTCGGGGTTGCTCCGTGTCCACTATACCAGCCGAGTCAGCGCGGATTCTCCTTGAGCAGCGCCAGCAGCGATTGCGCCGCGCGATTGAACCGCTTCTTCCGCAAATGAATGATACCGAGCGGGCGGGCCAGCTTCGGTCCGTCCAGCGGCACAGCCACGAGGCGTCCCTGTTGAATTTCGTTCTGCAGCATGCGCGTAGGCAGAATGGCAAAATGCTGTCCCACGGCCAGTGCTTCCTTCACTTCCGGGATGGAGCCGAAGTGTTGCGAGACGGCGATGGGGGCGCCCTGTTCGCGCAGGAAACGGTCCACTTCGCGGCGGATGGGCAGGTCGGTGTCGAAGCTGACGAAGGGAAACTCCTGCAGTTGGCGCGCAGTCACTTTCGGCCGCCTGGCAAGCGGATGGTCCGCGGCAACGGCAACGGCCATCTCCTCCTCGCGCCAGTCAATGACGGAAAGGTCTTTGGCGGGCTGTGGATAGCTGACCAGCCCGATATCGGCCTCATCGGCGCGAACGGCGCGATAGACCTTTTCCGGATGCAGATACTCCACCTCCAGTTCGGCCTGGGGCCAGCGGCGGGCAAATTCGGCCTGCAGCTTCTGCATCTCGGAAAGGCCCACGGAGAAGATTGCCGCCACGCGCACACTTCCCGCCACGGCCGATTTCAGTTGCCCCACTTCGGCGTCGAATTCGTCGAAGCGGCGCAGCACGTCACGGCAGAAGTCCAGATAGAGCGTGCCGGCTTCGGTCAGCTTCAGCGGACGGCGGGTACGATCGATGAGTTCCAGCCCCAGCCTGTTCTCCAGTTCGGCCACGTATTGGCTGGCGGCGGACTGGCTGATCTGACTCACTTCAGCGCCCCGGCTCATGCTGCCGGACTGGGCGATGTCACGGAACAGCCTCAGGTGAAAGGGATCCACTGAAGGGATAATACCATTAGCTAGCCTTATAATCAAGGACGCGGGCCAGCATTTTTGCTAATCGTTGGCTGATGACGCTCTAGGCTACCGGCGTCATTGCGGTGAGCAGCTTCTGTTCGACAACCAGCAGTAATTCGATGGGATTGAGCGGCTTTGAGACATAGGAGTCCATGCCGGCATCGAGGCACCGTTCGCGGTCTCCGGGCATCGCCAGCGCGGTCATCGCCACCACGGGGATGTGACAGAATCTGGGATTCTGACGGATGCGGCGGGTGGTTTCAAAACCGTCGAGAACGGGCATTTGCACGTCCATCAGAATCAGCCCGTAATCGTGGGTCTCAAGGCGTTGCAGGGCTTCCAGGCCGTGATTGGCCACCTCGACATGGTAGCCGCGCTTGCGGAGCATCCCGGTGACTACTTTCTGGTTGATGTAGTTGTCCTCCACCACCAGAATGGGGGCGAAATCGGCATCGCCATCTTGCGGGCGGGTGGAGACCGGGACGGCCCGCTGACTGGAATCGAGGTGGCAGGGGAGAGTGAACCGGCAGGTGGATCCGACGCCTTCGCGCCGGTCGATGCTCAATTCTCCCCCGTGCATTGCCGCCAGCTTGCGGGCGATGGAGAGACTGAGATCGGTACCGTTGGGCGGAAGACCGCTGCCGGAGTCAATCACTTCGACGGCGATGAGCGACCCGCCCTCAGTGGAGTGGCGGGAAATCCTGAGCTTCACCCATCCGCGCGTGGTGGTGCGCAAGGCAAGTCCGATGAGGGCCGTGATTGCCTGGCGCACGCGTTGCGGATCGAGAATCAGGCGGGCCGGCACTTCCGGCGTCACTTCCAGGCTGACGGTAATCCCCCGCGCCGCCGCCTTGCCGCGGGCGGTGTCGGCGATGTCAGCGGCAAGCGAGCGGATCTCACAGGCGACGGGCTCCAGGCGCATCGTTCCCGTTTCCAGCTCCGAGATGCTGAGCACTTCGTTCAGCAGATTGAGCAGCGATTTTGCGCAGCGCTGGGCCGTCTCCAGTTGTTCCTTCTGTTCGGTGTCCACCGGTGTTGTCTGCAGGAGCGAGAGCATACCGAGCAATCCGTTCATGGACGTGCGCAACTCATGCGACATCCCGGCCACGTGCTCACTGCGGGCCTGGCTGTCGGCCTGGGCCCTGCGCATGGCATATTCCAGTTCCTCAGTGCGCTCCCGCACCTTCCCGGCCATGGATTCCTGCTGGCGGCGAACTTCGTTCTGGGTGGCCACCAGCTTTTCGATCATGGCGTTGAAGCTGTGGCCCAGGGATTCGATTTCGTCACCGGTCTGGCTGACCTGGACCGGTTCAAGCCTGCCGCTGGTCACCGACCTGATGCCCTGTTCGAGCAGGGTGAGCGGCCGTGCCAGGAGGCTGGCGGTGAATCGCGACAGGACGGCGGCCACCGCCACCACGATGGCTGCGACGGCGCCCCACTTGTACCATGCAATCGATTTCTCTCGCAGATCGAAGGCAAACAGCGTGAGCACAACCCACAACAGCAGGGCCGCGTTGAAGAGGAAGTATCTCGTCGCAAGCGAGCGGAACGGTTTGTTCGAACCTGGCAGTTGGTTCGCCGTTGGAGCGGTCACATCTCATGTTGTGCCGGACGGGTGGCGTATGCCATCAGCCGAACGCCTTAGTACCATCCCGGTTTTCCACTGGCGCTAGACTGTCTCTTGAGCATGACGAATCCTTCGCCGCTGGCCTGTTCGCTATGCGGCATTTCCCTCTCCAATCCGGTGCTGGCGGCATCGGGCACGTTCGCCTATGGCGTGGAGTTCGCTTCGCTGGTGGATCTCGATCAGCTTGGCGGCATCGTGGTGAAAGGGCTTTCGGCCCGGCCCATCGCCGGCAACAAGCCGCCACGCATCTTTGAGACCGAGGGCGGAATGATGAACTCCATCGGTCTGCAGAACATCGGCGTGCGGGCGTTCGTGGCGGAGAAACTGCCGGGGCTGGCGAAATTGAAAACAAAAGTGTTCGCCAATGTCTTTGGCTACGCGCCGGAAGATTACCTGGAGGTGGTCCGGGTGTTGGAAGATGCCGAAGGTCTGGCCGGCTATGAATTGAACGTCTCCTGTCCGAATACCAAACACGGCGGGATGTTCTTTTCAAGCGACCCGGTGCTGTTGGGCGAGTTGGTGGCCGGTGTCCGGAGGCTGAATCCGCGGCGGCCGCTGATCGTCAAACTTTCACCCAACGTGGCGCGGATTGAGCCGGTGGCGAAGGCGGCCGAGGAGGCGGGGGCGGACGCGATTTCGCTGGTGAACACGTTTGTGGCGCTGGCCATCGACGCGCGCACGCGGCGGCCGAGAATCGGCGCGGGATTCGGCGGGCTGTCAGGGCCGGCGATCAAACCGATCGCGCTGAGGCTGGTGTATGAGGCGGCCAGGGCGGTGCGGATTCCGGTGATCGGGCTGGGCGGCATCGCCACGGGCGAGGATGCGGCGGAGTTCCTGATTGCGGGCGCCTCGGCGGTAGAGGTGGGGACGGCGACGTTCTGGGATCCGGCCTCGCCGCTGCGCATCGCGCGCGAGTTGGGCGCGTTTCTGGACGGACAGGGGATCGGGTCAGTGAGCGAGTTGACCGGGAGCCTGCGGTTTGAGGCAAACTAGTGAAGCTATGAAACAGATCATCTCCACACCATCGGCGCCCAAGGCGATCGGGCCGTATTCGCAGGCCGTGATTCACAACGGGGTTGTTTATTGCAGCGGGCAGATTCCGCTCGATCCCGAGGGCGGGCAGATTGTGGAAGGGGATATCGCGGCGCAGACGGAGCGGGTGCTGGAAAACCTGAAGGCGGTGCTGGAGGCGGCGGGCTCGTCGCTCGAGAACGTGCTGAAGACGACCGTGTTCCTGAAGGACATGGCGGAGTTTCCGGTGATGAACGAGGTGTATGGCCGGTATTTCGGAGCGAATCCGCCGGCGCGGGCGACGGTGGAAGTGTCGCGGCTGCCGCGCGATGTGCGAGTGGAGATTGAGGCCATCGCGGCGTTATAGCAAAGAAACGTAGCAAAGAAAATTCCCCGCCCTGCCGATGAGAAGCTCAGGAGGCTTCACATCGCGCCGGGAGTCCATCTGAACGAATACGAAGTCATCTCTCCGCTGGGGGCGGGCGGGATGGGCGAGGTGTACCTTGCGCGGGATATGAAGCTGGAGCGGCTGGTGGCGCTGAAGATCCTGCGACTGGAACCGGGCGAGGGGCACGAGCGTCTGGAGCGCTTCGCGACTGAGGCGCGCGCCGCCTCGGCGCTGAATCATCCCAACGTGGCGCACGTTTACGGCATCGGGCAGGCGGGCGAGGTGTGCTTCATCGCCATGGAGTACGTGGAGGGGCAGACGCTGCGGTCGGCCACGCTCACAGCGGACGAGATCATTGAGGCGGGCATTCAGGCCGCTGACGCGCTGGATGCGGCACACTCGGCCGGGATCATTCATCGCGACATCAAGCCGGCGAACCTGATGCGGACCGGGCGCGGGCTTGTGAAGGTACTCGATTTCGGGCTGGCCAAGCGCATTCAGGCCTCGGGCGGATTCGCCACCGGCGGCGTCACACAGCCGGGCACGGTGATGGGCACGCTCGGCTACATGAGTCCGGAACAGCTTCTGGGCCATGCGGTGGACCATCGCAGCGACATCTTTTCGCTGGGTGTGGTGCTCTATGAGCTGCTTTCGGGCAAACTGCCGTTCGCCTCGGAATCGTATCAGGCGGCGCTGGCCGAGGTGATGGGCGTGGCGGCGGGGCCAGGACTGGCGCAGCCGCTGCAGAAGATTCCCAAGGCCGTGGCTGAGGCGGTATTGAAGTGCGTGCATCGTGATCCGGCGCAGCGATTCCAGAGCGCCGGGGAACTGGGAGACGCGCTGCGGGCGGCGCGGCGGCAGGAAACGGCGGCGGTGAGCCCAAGCCAAGCGCGGGGGCAATCACGGCGGGGGTGGATCGCGGCGGCGGGCGTGGTGATGGCGGGCGGCGGCTTTGCGGGCTACCGGTTCTGGCAGGATTGGCAGGTGCCGGACGGCCCGGTGAACTCGCTGGCGGTACTGCCATTCGGCTCGCACGGCATGAGTGCGGAAGTAGAATATCTGCGCGAGGGAATCGCCGAGGGAATCATGAACCGCCTGTCCGGGGTAGGTGGACTGCGGGTGATGTCGCGCGACGCCTCCTTCCGCCATGGCGATATGCCGGCAATCGAGGCGGGCCGCGCCATGTCGGTGCGCGGCGTGGTGACGGGGACCATCCGCATGCTGGAAAAGGCGCTGCTGGTTTCGGCCGAACTGGTAGATTCAAAAAGCGGCGAGCGCCTGTGGGGCGGCGATTTTCAGGGCGGCGCGGGAGACGCGCTGCAGTTGCGCGACACCATCGCTTCAAGCATCGCCCGGAAACTGCAGTTGAAGCTGGCGGGCGCGGCGACAGGCGTGATGCCGGCGCGGGAAACGCATGACGCGCGGGCGCACGATCTTTATCTGCGCGGCAAATTCCATACGATGAAGGTCACCGCGGAAGATGTCCGCCGCGGTCTGGACTATTTCCAGCAGGCCGTGGATATCGACTCCGACTACGCAATGGCGCACGCGGCGATGGCCGAGGCGTATCTGATGTCGGCCGACCTGTTCCAGCCGGCGATGGATCTGCTGCCGAAGGCGCGGCAGGCGGCGGCGATGGCGATTCAAAGCGATCCGGAGCTGGCCGAAGGTTACGTGGCGATGGGCATGGTGCGCGCGCATGACGATTTGGCATGGGCCGAGGCGGAGTCCAATCTTCGCAGGGCCATTGAGCTCAATCCACATCTTGCGGCGGCGCACGGGTGGCTGGGCTGGGTGTTATCGGCGGCCGGGCGGAGCGAACAGGGGCTGGTTGAGAGCCGCAAGGCCGTGGAACTGGAGCCCCGCTCACCACTGACGCGCGCGCTGCTGGCCGCCAACCTCTACTTCGCCCGCGACTACGGCGGAGCGTTCGACGAAGCCGGCCGGGCGCTCGAAATCGACCCGGCGTTTCACCTGGCGCTCTTCTGGCGCGGGATGTCGATGATCGCGCGCGGCTGGCCGGGACTGGTGGCGGGCAAGCTTGAGGAGGCGCGAAAGACCAATTCCGCGCCGGTGCTGTTGGCGGCGCTGGCGCGCGCCTATGCCGCGGCCGGGAAGAAGGAAAAAGCGCGGGCGGCGCTGAGCGAACTGGAGCAGGCATCGCAATCGCAGCACGTCTCGCCGATGCTGTTCGCCTCCATACACGCGGCGCTGGGCGACAAGGACCAAGCCATGGAGTGGCTGGAAAAGGCCTACCAGAGCCGGGCGAAACTGTTGCTTTGGGCAAAGCTCGATCCGGTCTACGAAGGTCTGCGAGAGACGCCGCGTTTCCAGGATCTGATGGCGAAAATGAAGCTGTAAGGACGCCATTCCAACAACGGCGTCACCTTTGCTTCCATCCGTAGGCCGCCATCATGATCTCAAAGAGCCGCGTGTTGGGAACGAACCCGCGCACACGTTCGGCGCCTGCGCCCCTGGCCGCCACCAACACCTCCTCACCGGTATGGCTGTTGTCCATGCGCACGAACGGAAGCCGGATGCTGCGATCCTTCTGCCCGGCGAAGCCCTTCAGCAGCGGTTCATCCGGACCACCTGAGACGACGCGTAAGTCGAAGCTGTGATCGGCGGTGAACAGCAGCAGTGTCTCATTCAGGTTGACCATGGAGGCGATTTCGCGGATGAGCTTGTCGAAGGCGACCAGGCGGGCGAGGCCGGCTTCCGGATTGTCGGTGTGAGCGTCGGATTCGATCATCAGGAAGAAGCCCTTTGGGTTGGAGGAGAGCGCGCGAATGGCCCGTTTGGCCGCGTCGTTCAGGTCGATCTGCCCGTCCAGGACCGCGATGGCCCTCTTGGCATCGGCCGCCACATCGCTCAGCGAGGCGTGTACGGTACGGTTGGCCGCGCCTGCAGCGGCATCCAGACTCCTGCCGGTCTTACCCACGGCATCGTAGAGATACTTTCTCCCCGGGCCGAACAGGATATCCACACCGTCGCCAAAACGCGGGGAAAACAACTGGAGAAACAGCTCCCCGTGTTTTGCGCGATCGTTGGCATGGCCATAGCAGGCGGCGGGCGTGGCGTCGGCGATCATGACGTTGGAAAGCACGCCGGTGGCAAGGCCGCGCTCTTCGGCATATTCGAGGATCGTCTTGAGCGGGGCGCCATCCTGCTTGCCGCGGACGGCATCGGGGCCCTGGCTGATGACGCCGTTGTGTGTCTTGCGGCCGGTGACGATGGCGGTCATCCCGGCGGCGGAATCCGACACCCACTTGGAAGCCGTGGAGGTGTCGGAAAGGCCGACGTTCTCCCAACTCTGCACGAACAGCTTCAGGGGAGCGTTGTAGCCCACGATGCTGGCGGCATTGACGGTGGCGACGCCGCCGGCATCGGCGAGCAGCAGGATCACGTTCCGGGCGCGCCTGGGCTTCTGCGCCGGCGCCAGTTGGGCCGCCAAAAGAAGAGCTGCGAAGAGAAAATGGGCATGGCGTCGCATTGGGCCTTTTAAGTTAGCACAGCGCGGGAACCGCCGGCTGAGTGGAAGCCGCCGTGCAACTGGTTTCGCCTGGAGGCTGCCATGCCAGCGAATAAACTGAGGGAGTTTCTGGACCAGAAGCACGTAAAGTACATCACCATCCGTCACTCGGTTGCCTACACGGCCCAGGAGATTGCGTCATTGACGCACATTCCCGGGAGCGAATTGGCGAAGACGGTGATGGTGAAAATGGACGGAGAGATGGCGATGGCGGTGGTGCCCGCCTCGCAGCGCGTAGACCTGACGTTGCTCAAGAAGGTGGCCGGTGTTGACAACGTTGAGCTTGCCACCGAAACCGAGTTCAAGTACAGGTTCCCGGATTGCGAAGCGGGCGCGATGCCGCCGTTTGGCAATCTTTACAAGATGCCCGTGTATTCCTCCGAAGACCTTCGCCTGGACGAGGACATCGCGTTTAACGCCGGCACGCACAGCGAGTTGGTGCGGCTGAAATACCAGGACTACGAGCGCCTGGTGCAGCCGCGGGTGGCCCGGATCTCCCACTAGGTGCGCGAAAACGCGCACAACGCCCGCGCCGTGGTATCATCGCAGCACCGGCAGAGTCTGTAACCCGACCGGAGGCACGCCTGTGCCGGGCGCGGAGGAAGATTATGTGGCTCCATGGCAGTCTGACGGCTGTCTTTCTAGTGCTCCCGTGCCTGGCACAACAACAGGCCGGGGCGAAGGCTCTATTCCATGACCCGACATCCGGTGTCTCGCTGCAGACACCTGGACAGAAACCGGCGGCAAGGCCGGTGCGGCGGCCCGCGCCGGCAGCAAAATCCGAGGTCACCGGGCTGATGTACTGGCTGGAACTGCTGACGGAAAAAGGACAGGTTCTGCGCGTGAATTCGAACCGCGTCTTCCGGACGGGGGAGCGGGTCCGGTTGAACGTGCGAAGCAATGTGGATGGCGATCTGACGATCCTGCAATCGCAGGATGGGGCGGCGCCTGGATTGTTGTTCCCGCCGGCGGGCAGAGGCAGCGCGGCCATACGGGCCAACGAGGATCATGCGTTCCCGTCGCGGGCGGGGTGGTTCCGGTTCAACGAAAAGCCTGGCGCAATCCGGCTGATGGTGATGGTACGGGCACATGGCAGTGGAGGGCCGGCCGCGGCTCCGCTTCCCGGCGCCGCGCAGAATCGAACGGAGCCTCCTGCACCGGTGGCTGCGCCCACGCCGCCTTCGCCCACGCCGCCTGCGCCCTCGCGCGCAGCGCCGCCGGTGGCCACAGCGCAAACACGGGCGGCTCAGGATGCGGCCTACGAGGCCGCATTGAAGCGTCAACTGGACCGGCTGCGCGGCAGTAAGGCGCTGGTGGTGGAAGATGATGCCTCGGCAGGCGCCGAGGCTCGCTATGTTGTAGTGGACCGCCGCAAGGATCCGGCCGTGGAACCCGGCGTAGTGGCGTTGGAAATATCCCTGTCTCATCAGGCAAACTAGCAACACGTTTCGGAGGAACCATGCTTCCACACAGCGTATTCCTTTGCCGGATGCTGCTGATTGCGCTAGCGCTGCCGGCTTCCGGGTTCAAGGTGCCCATACACAGGCAAATCACGGTTCAGGCGCTGGCACAGGCCTCGGTGAAATTTAACGAACTGGCGACCGCGGAGATCATCAACGCCAACGAATGCGTTGACGGCGGTCCGGTGGAAGCTTTTACGCCGGCCGAAAACAACAAACCTTGTATCCCGAATCTGATTTCCGTCGACCAGCAATTGGGGGCGCCCGAAGATCATTTCGATGACGAGCAGTTCCTGACTGGTGGAGCCCGGCTGCGGGCGTTGAAGATGCAGATCGAACTGATGGTGAACGAAGGCAAGTATGTCCAGGCCAGGAAACTGCTGGGGGCAGCCACACACACGCTGCAGGACTTCTATTCCCACTCCAACTGGGTGGAGTTGGGGAAAACCGATATCTTTGCCGATATCGAAGACATGCGGCGGCTGGTGACCTTCCAGTTCACGCCCGAGGACGAGCAGTTGCCGGCGTCCGGCCCGCCGAAACCACTGCGCCTGGCGGCGGAAGACGAGGATGTCTGCGAGTTTAGCTGGGTGGAAGACCGGCAAGGCACAACGGTGCAGCAGCGCAAGGTGGTGAGCCCTTCGAAACTTCTTCCCAAGGCGCGCGGGTACGGTCACGTTCTGACGAGCGGCATGTTCTTCAACGTGTCAAAGGCTAACCCGAAAGTAGCCAAGTGCAATCATGGCGCCATTTTCGACGGCATCCAGAAAGACGATTCCGGTTCCGACCATGGCAAGGTTTATCATTCGGTAGCGAGAGCGCTGGCGTTGAAACACACGCGGCTCTATATCGAAGACGTACTAGCTAAATTCCGCGGCAACAAGAAGGCGCTGCTGGGACTCACCACCGGGATCGCGGTCGTGAGCGCCAATACCGTGAATCCCACCTTCGTCGAGGTACGTGCGGGAGAACAATACCGCTTCATCACCCCGGCAGAGCAGCGGATCAATTGGGGATATGAAGGCGGGCTCTTCCAGTCAGGGAGGGTATTCACCGCCGGGCCCGAGGGAGTAAACGCGAACGGGCTCGCGCGAACCGGCTTGATTCCACCGCCATTGCGTCAGCATGGAGTGGGCGCATTGATCGGATTGATCAAAGCCCCGGCGTCATGTTTTATCGAACTTCCCAAGTTCGACGGAGATACGGGCAAACCGTGCCCGGATCAGTATGTGTACATCGGGCTGAAGCCGATAGTTGAAATGCCGATCAGCGGCACACTTTTCCTGCAGGTGAACGATGGCGTTCTGGGCAACAACGCCGGTGAGTTCATCACCGAATTCACGCTGTCAAAGGCCGCGCCAAAGCCTTAGGCCGCCGCCCGGTGCTATCCTTCGCTCGATATGGAATTGGAAGGGGAAATCCGCCTGCCGAAGCCCGATGAGAGCAACGATCTGGGCATTGGCGCCAAGGTGGCTGAGCAGAGCGGCGTCCGGCTTCTCAACCAGGACGGGACGTTCAATGTCCAACGACAGGGGCTGGGTCTGCTCCGTTCCCTGAGCATCTATCACCACCTGCTCTCGATGCGCTGGACGGGGTTCTTCGCGCTGATCGTATCCGCCTATGTGCTCACCAACCTGCTGTTCGCGTTCGGATACCTGCTGTGCGGGCCCGAGGGACTGGAGGGGACCACGGCCACCACTCCCGGCGGGCGGTTTCTGGAGGCTTACTTCTTTAGCGTGCAAACGCTGGCCACCATTGGATACGGCAAGATGAATCCCGCCAACCTGGGAGCCCACATCCTGGTTTCCATCGAAGCGCTGGTGGGATTGCTGGGATTCGCCCTCGCCACGGGCTTGCTGTTCTCCCGCTTTTCGCGGCCCACGGCGGACATCCTGTTCAGCAGGAACGCGATCATCGCGCCGTTTCGGGGCGGGCGGGCGTTGGAATTCCGCATTGTGAACTCGCGCAGCAATCACCTCACGGCGGTGGAGGCAACGGTGGTGGCCGCCATGGGCCGGTTGGGGACAAAGGGCAGACAATTCTACGAACTCAACTTAGAGCGCAACCAGGTGATGTTCCTGCCGTTGCACTGGGTGGTGGTGCATCCCATCGACGAGTCGAGCCCGCTGTACGGTTTGACCGCCAGTCAGTTCGAGGAACGGGACATCGAGTTTCTCATTCTCATCAAAGCCGTGGATGAGACATTCGCTCAAACCGTGCATGTCCGATCCTCTTACACGCACCATGAGGTGTTGTGGCACAGGAAGTTCCGCGATATGTTTGTATCCCCGAACAATGGAAACGCACGAATTGATGTGCGGCGATTGAGTGAAACAGAACCGGCATGACTGCGAAACCAGGCAGTACCGGTTCTTTTCTACCAAGCTTCTCATCTTCGACTCATACCCACAAATGGAGGTTGTGCATCAACCGATTCATGATAATCTATGGCTACTTGGCTTCGCGCTTATCGGAGGGGTAGGCGCCAACACGACAGGATCTGACTGACGATGACGGCGATCTTCGTTTGGACGAGGACCGCATTTCATGTCCGAGAGACGCGTTGGCGAATACATAGTCCTTCAAAAGCTTGGCACGGGAGCATTCTGCGAATCCTATCTCGGCGAACGGGCCGGCGTCCAAACACAAGTTATCTTAAAGCGCGTGCATCCGGCATTAGTGGCGATGCCGAAAATCTGCGTGCGGCTGCGCGCGCAGGCCATTAGCCCACCGCGGCTGGAACATCCACGCATTGCGGCACTGATCACCATCCTGCTGGATCGCGACGAAGTATGGCTGGTGAGGGAACTTGCCACGGGGGTGCCGGTGGAAGATACGCTGGTGTCGCCCAAACCAGCGGCAGCGATCGTGCCGGCATTCTGCCGCCTGCTGGAAGCCTTCGATCATGCCCACCGCCACGGCATGACGCACGCCAACATCAAGGGAACGAACCTGTGGATCGAACCGGGCGGCGAGTTCCGGGTGCTGGATTTTGCAATGTCGCGGCTGTTCGGCTACGGGCCTGCGACGCGGGATCTGCTGAGCAACGCCGCCTACCGTTCGCCTGAACAGGCGGCGGGCGAAGAGATCGACACACGCGCTGACATCTATTCGATGGGAGTGATGCTTGGAAGGCTGCTTGGCAGGCCGGAGCCGTCCTTTGCGGCGGTGTTGGAGAGGGCCTGCGCCACGAGGCGGGAAGATCGGTTTCGAACCATGGCCGAGTTCCGCTCCGCGCTGATGGAATGCCTGGAGAATCCGGAGAGTACTATGAATATCCTTGATCGAATTCGTGTGCCGCTGCAATCGATGCTCAACCGGGCGGCGCCGGTACAGAGCGGGAACGGCGTGAGGGGACACGCGCATCCTTATGCGGTGGAGCCTGCCGAGCCGGCGCCGGCGCCGCCACCGCCCGCCCTCATGCGGCGCCCGTCACTCCGGGAGATGCTGGCCAACGAGGTCATTGATTTTGAACCTTCGCGCCTGGCAAGCTTTGCGCCGGAGCCCAGCCCGGCTCCAGTGAAGAAGGTGGCGGAGCCGCCGCCAGCCGTGAACGGAGATGACTACAGCGAACTGCTGGACGCGGGTTTTGCCGCGTTCCGCAGCGGCGATTTCCTGCGGGCGAAACAACTGTGGCAGAGGGCGCGCGCCATCGACAGCAGCAACCGGACGGTGGACTACAACCTGCGGGTTGTGGAGCGCAAGTTGGCCGCGGCGAATGGCCGGTAGCATGCCGAGCTTGGAGAGCCGGCTGCAACTGAGCCAGGAAATCGTGGAGGCGATGGAGGCGCGCGGCGAGCTTGCACTGGATCAGTTGCTCACCCGGGCGCTGGACCGGATCATCGGCCAATGCGAACTGGAAGGGCTGATGATCGCCTCCGAGGACGGACTGCCGGTGGCGCAAAGCAGCGGCGTGAGCAGGGGCGAAATACCGGCGGCGATCGCCTGTCTGTGCGAGTCCACCGTACGCAGGGCGCAGGCGGAGGGCATGGTGGAATCGGTGGAGGAGATGACGCTGCGCGGATTCGGAGGCGAGCAGATCATCGTGCGGTACCTGCCGGGCTTTGACCGGCGGTTCGCCCTGGTGGCCTGGTCAAAACAGCCCTGTGCGCATCGCCGCGCCACCATGACCGCGATCCGCCGATGCGGCGAACTGCTGGCGCTGGCCCTCGAAGGGCCGCCCCCGAAACGAACGAGAAAATCGAAGGCACGAACGTCACAAACAACAGGAGTAACTCAAGATGGCTAAGGTAACCAAGCTGGATGCGTTGAACAGCATCCTGGCCAGTCTGTCCGCATCGAGCGGCGACATTGAAGCATGCGCGGTGGTCTCCGGCGACGGGCTGATGATGGCATCCAATTTCCCCGCCGGACTGGATGAGGACCGCATGGGCGCCATGGCTGCGGCGCTGCTGGCAATGGGAGAGCGCACCAGCCGCGAACTGAACCGCGGCGAACTGGATCAGGTCTTCGTGAAAGGAAAGAACGGGCTGGTGGTGATGATGAACGCCGGCGCCGACGGCGTGCTGATTTCGCTTTGCTCCCGCAACGCCAAGCTGGGCCTGATTTTTCTGGACATGCAGCGGGCCGCGCAAGAGGTGGCGAAAGTAATCTGAGGAGGACTCCGTGAGCGATTCCCTGAAACTGGTGTGGACCGAGGCGCTCGCCACGGGCGACCGCGCCACCGACGTCCAGCACAAGTATCTCATCGACATCATCAACGATCTGGCCGAGGCGATCGAAACCGGGACGGCGGCGCAATCGATCCGCAAGATCCTCAACCTGCTGAAGCACTACACCGAGTGGCACTTCGAACGCGAGGAGATGTGCATGGAGAGGCGGCAGTGTCCGGTGGCGGCGGCCAACAAACATGCGCACCAGGGGTTCATCCAGACGTTCAACAGCTATGCATCCGAGTATGAGCGGAGCGGCGGTTCGGAAGATATCGCGCTGCGCATGTACAAGACGCTGACCGATTGGCTGGTAATGCACATCCAGAAGGTGGACACGAACCTGGCGCATTGCCCGGATACGGGCTGCAACTAGGGCTGCCTGTGACTTCGGTCACAGACAACGAGGGTAAAGGGTGTTCAGCCTGTAGACATGGCACTTTTCCTTCTTCTCCTGTACCCCGCGTGGCTGGCCGCGAACACCAAATGCGTGGAATGCCACAAGCAATCCACACCCAGCATCGTTTCGGACTGGCAGTTGAGCAAACACAGCCAGAACGGCGTGGACTGCTCAGTCTGTCACGGCGATGAGCACACCACGGCGGCCGACGCCGCGAAAGCGAAAATCCCGACGCCTGAAACCTGCTCGATGTGTCATCCCACGCAGGTAAACCAGTTCAAGGGAGGCAAGCACGCCGCGGCGTGGGCGGCGATGAAGGCGATGCCCACCGCGCACTGGCAGCCCATGGCGATGACTGAGGGCATGAAGGGCTGCGGCGGCTGCCACAAGCTTGGCCTCAAGACCGAAGCCGAAATGAAGGAATTGCGGACACAGGGCCGCGGTTTCGGCGTCGCCTCATGCGATGCCTGCCACACCCGGCACACCTTCTCGAAAGTGGAGGCACAGCAGCCTCAGGCCTGCCAGACCTGTCACATGGGCTTCGATCATCCGCAGTGGGAGATGTACTCGGCGTCCAAACACGGGGTGCGGGCGCTGCTGAAGCAGGCAAAGGTTCTGCCGGAAACAACGGCAGCGCCCACCTGCCAGACCTGCCATATGCAAGGCGGCGACCATGGCGTGAATACGGCCTGGGGCTTTCTGGCTGTCCGCCTGCCGCTGCCCGAAGACAAGCAGTGGGCGGCTGACCGGGTCACCATACTGAAGGCGTTGGGCGTGCTGGATCCCGATGGCAAGCCCACGGCGCGGCTGGAGGTGGTGAAAGCGGCCAACGTGGCGCGGCTCACCGAGGAGGATTTCCAGCGCGAGCGCGGCAAGATGTTGAAGGTCTGCGGCCAATGCCATGCGGGCAGCTTCGCCAGGGAACAGTTGGACAAGGGCGATCAGATGATCAAGGAAGTGGATCGCCTGCTGGCAGAGGCGATCGAAATCGTCGCCGGGTTGTACAAGGACGGCATCCTGGCCAAGCCCAAGAACTACGCCTACGCGTACCCGGATCTGCTCACCTTCCATGACGCCCCCACTCCGGTGGAACAGAAGCTGTTCGTGATGCACCTGGAGCACCGGATGAGGGCGTTCCAGGGGACCTTCCACGCAAATCCCGATTACGCGCTGTGGTATGGGTGGAGCGAAATGCGCCGCGATCTGACCGAAATCAAACACCTGGCCGGGGAGATGAGGGAGAAGCACGCGGCCAAGGCCGCTCCCCGGCAGGCGCGCAAGAAACGCTAGAGTCCGGCCAGTTGCTCAAGCTTGCCGCTGCTGTCGCCCAGCGATTCCACCGGCACGCCCATGGTATCCAGCATGGTCACGAACAGATTCGCCATCGGCGTTTCTTTGCCATAGCGGACGTGGCGCCCGGGCTGGATGGCGCCATTTCCCCGCCCCGCCAGCACCACAGGCAGGTTGTGATGTTCGTGGCGATTGGGATCGCTGAGCCCGCAGCCGTAGACGATCATCGAATGATCGAGCAGCGTTCCATCGCCATCGGGCGTGGCTTTCAGTTTGGCCAGGAAGCCGGCAAACTGATCCATGTGATAGCGGTTGATACGAACGCAGCTTTCGATCTTCTCCGGCTCGCCGCGATGGTGCGTGAGCCCATGGTGCGATTCGGAAATGCCGATTTCGCGGTAGGCGCGATTGCTCTGCTCAATGCCGAGCATGAGCGTGATGATGCGCGTGGTGTCGGTCTGGAAGGCCAGCGTCATCAGATCGAACATCAGGCTGGCGTGCTCGGTGAAGTCGCCGGGCACGGCGGTGGCAAGTGAACGGGCCGCGGCGGGGATTTCGACAATCCGTTGTTCGGCCGCAGTGATGCGCTTTTCGATGTCGCGCACGGAGAACATGTATTCGTCCAGCTTGCGCCGGTCAGTTGCGCCGAGATTCGCTTTCAAACGGTGGGCATCGCTCAGCACCAGGTCCAGGATGCTGCGCTCGTACTTGCGCAAGGCGGGATCCGCGGCGGCATCGCCGAACAGGCGTTCGAACACGGCGCGGGGACGGATTTCCGGAGGCAGCGGCGCCGAGGGGGTGCGCCAGGAGATGCTGTTGGAATAGGCACAGCTATATCCGTTATCGCAGTTGCCGCCCTGAATGCCTTCCTCGCAGCCGAGTTCCAGCGAGGCAAAGCGGGTAAGGCCGCCGATGCGCTGGGCGGCCACCTGATCAACGGATATGCCGGCCTGGATATCCTTTCCGTAGGTCTTGCGCGGATGAACGCCGGTGAGATAGCTGGCGCCGGCGCGGCCATGGTCGCCGGGGCCATCGCCCAAGGCGCGGCCGTTGTTGTGGGTGAGGCCGGAGAACATGACGACATCGTTGACATAGGGCGCGATCGCCTGTGAGATTCTCGGCAGATCGGCGGCCAGCAGCCGTTCACCGGCGCCCCGCGGCGTCCAATGATCCATCTGCTTGCCGTTGGGCGCATAGATAAAGGCCATGCGGCAGGGCGCCTTGCCTTTGCGCGCCGGAGGGGCGAAGACGGGCGTCATCGCATCCAACAGGGGCAGGGCGACGGTGGCGCCCAGCCCGCGCAAAATCGTTCGCCTTGGAAGTGATCTACCGGTCATTGCCTGCCGCCTCCTTCACCGCGGCGCATCCGGAATGGAGCGCTGCGCGCTATCTCCAATACTAATGTGGAAAAGCGGTGGTTGTCTTCGGCCACCTTGCGGGCGATCCGCTCCACCGCCGGACGGTCGGTGAGTTCCAGCCCACGGCCCAGCGCGTAGGTCATGGTTTTCTCCACGATGTTGCGCGTGAATGCGGCCGATTGCCCGCGCAGAATACGCTTCAAGTCGCCCACACCGGAAAACGCGGTTCCGTCGGGCATCACGCCGGAGGTGTCGATGGGGAACTTGCCGTCATGGGTGCGCCAGGCCCCCGAAGCGTCGTAGCTTTCCAGACTGAATCCGATGGCGTCCATCTGCGTGTGACAGACGGCGCAGGCGGGATTCTGGCGATGCTGCTCCATCTGCTGGCGCAGCGAGGCTGCCGAACCGATCCTGCTTTCGTCAAGTTGCGGCACGTCGGGCGGGGCAGCGGGTGGCGGCGTACCGAGCAGATTCTCCAGCACCCACTTGCCGCGCATCACCGGAGAGGTGCGCGTGGAATAGGACGACACAGTGAGAATCGCACCCTGGGAGAGCAGTCCGCCACGCTCGGCGCCATTGAGTTCGACGCGGCGGAACTCTTCGCCCGTGATGCCGGGAATGCCGTAGTGTTTTGCCAGCGGCCCGTTGACGAAGGTGAAGGGCGCATCCAGCAGATCCAGCAGGCTGCGATCCTCGCGCAGCATGGCCTCCATGAACAGAAACGTCTCCCGCCGCATGGCGTCCACAAGTTCATCGTCCACGGTGGGATAGCGCTTGGGATCGGGACGGGAACGATCGAGGTTCCTCAGTTGCAGCCACTGCGCGGCGAAGTTGTCGATCAACGCGCCGGACCGGCGATCCTTGAGCATGCGGCGCACCTCTGCTTCAAGGACGCCAGGCTTGTTCAGAGCCGCATCCAGCAACTCATCGTCCGGCATGGAGGCCCACAGGAAGTAGGAAAGCCGCGAGGCAAGCTCGTGTTCAGACACCGGCGCCACCGTGCCCTCCCCTGCATCGCTTTCAATGCGGAACAAAAAATGGGGTGAGGCAAGGATCGCCTGCAAGGCCGCGCGCACGGCCTGTTCCAGCGGCTGGCCGTCCGTCATCACCGTATTCACAAGACTGATCAGTCCGGAAAAGTCCGCCTCAGTCACCGGCCTTCGCCAGGCGCGGCGCGCGAGCCGTTCCACCACCGTGCGCGCACAAGCCGCCCGATGCAGGCCCGGCGCATGGCCGCACACAAAGATCCGCCGGTAACTCGCGGGCGGCTCCTTCGATGGTTGAAACGGACCAATGATATCGAGGTAGTCGACAAACAACTTGCGGCGCTGATCGCGATTGACGTTCTGCCGCGGATCATCGAGACCGGCCAGTTCCGGATAGGAGGCGCGCAGGCGGCGCTCACCGGCTTTCACGGGGACGCGGGTGACGAACTCGCCGCGGTCGTAATCGAAAGTTGTGGTGCCTTCCACCACGGCCGTCAGGACAGGCGCGTCATCGATGGAAAACACCACCTTGCGGGGCGGCACGTGTTTGCGCACCTCTTCGTTGAACGCCTGGATTTCGGCGGCAGTGAGAGGGCGCCCGCGGACGGAAGCCCGCAGTTTGCGGTAACGCTCGCGGTCCTCGGGAGTAAGGTCGTCTTCGTCCTGTCCGCGAAAATTCGCCACCCGCACGCGGAATTCGTATTCGCCGTCCACGGGGAAGCGGTAGGCGCCGTAAAGCGCGCCGCGCATGGAATAGGGAAGATAGTTGGCGTTGGAGAGGATGCCGCCCCCTTCGGCGGAGCGTTTGGCAAGCAGGCGGGTCAAGGCGCCGGGCCTGGCCGGATAGGACTCGCCGAAGACCGCCACCTGGGCGACCCTGCGCGCCGCGGCCATATACTTTTCCATCAGCATGGGCGATACCGAGAGCACGTCGCCGATGTTGTCAAAACCGTAACCGGAATCGTCCACCGGAAAATCGTCCGCGGGCTTCAGATCGACGCCCAGCAGGTCACGAATTGTGTTGTTGTATTCCACGCGGTTCAGGCGGCGCGCGGTGACCCGGCCGGGATCCGGCGCGCCGGCGGGGTAACGCTTTTCGATCCAAGCGATGACGGACTGTGCCTCAGCGGGTTGTGGCTTTTCCACGCCGGGCGGCGGCATGCGGCCGGTGCTGAGCTTGTCCAGCACCTTCTCCCACAACTCGCGCTGATCGCCGGGCGCGCGCAAGTCCAGGTTGCCGGCGCGTTGTGACGCGTTGTGACAGGTAACGCAATACCTGTTGAGGACAGGCTGGACATCCTGGGCGCGGAGGCTCACCGCCAGCAGCACGATCAGACAGAAGGGCACCACTCCAGTATGCATAAGGCGGGCGATTCATGGTAAGATCCCCGTCTTGCCGTATCAATATGGTTGGGTCCGTGCTTTGACCCGAAAGGACGTGAGGAATGCTGCTGCTGACACTCGCCGCCGTCTCCGGCGTGCTGATCTATGGAATGATCGCCGCGCTGCTGGGCACCATCCTGCCTGAGCTTTCGCGCAAGTTCAACCTGACGCCGCAACAGATGGGCCGCATCGCCCTGTCGCAGGCCGTTGGACTGGTGCTGGCCTCGGTGATTGTCGGCCCGCTGATCGGCGCCGCGGGCAAGAAGGGCGCGCTGGTGGTGGCCCTGGCGATCGTGGGTCTAGGGCTGTTCCGCCTGCCCCGGTCGAATGGCTTCACGCAGATCGCCACCTTCCTGTTCGTCATCGGGTTCGGCGGCGGCATCATCGTCGCCGCGGCGAATTCCCTCACATCGGAGATGGGCAGCGGAATGTCTGAAATGACCAAGACAAACCTGCTGAACTCCTTTTTCGGATTGGGCGGCCTGTTGACGCCGTTCATTGCCGCGAACCTGTTCAAGGGTAATTCGTCCAAGCTGATCAATTTCATCTTCCTGGTGGCGATGGTGGGCCTGGCGTTGAATCTGGCCGCGCCGATCCCGGGACCGGCCGGCGGCGGCACTCCGTTTGAAGGCGCGGGCGGCGTACTGTCTTCCGGCGCGTTCTGGCTGATCAGCCTTCTGTTCTTCCTCTACATCGCCTCGGAAGTGGGTGTGTGGAACTGGCTGGTGCAGCATCTGATTGCGCAGGGGGTTCCGGAAAAGAGCGCATTGAATGCGCTGAGTCTGGGCTTCGCGCTGGGCCTGCTGCTGGGCCGGCTATTGATCGTGCCCGCGCTGCCGAGCGATCTGTCGCCGGTGCAGGTAACGCTGGGTGCGGCGGTGCTGATGGCGATCACCACCTACGCGATGCTGCAGGTGAAGTCGGCGGGGGCGGCGGCCGGCACCGTGTTTGTGGCCGGTCTGGCGATGGCCCCGGTGTTTCCCAACTGCATCGCCATCACGAATCTGACCTTCCCCAACAATCCGACGGCGCTCGGTTTGGCGCTGGTGTTCGGCTGGCTGGGGCTGGCGGTCAGTTCTCCGCTGATCGGCGCGCTGGGCGGCGGCGATACACGGCGGCTGAAGACGGCTCTGCTGGTGTTGCCGGCCGCGTCGGTATTGATGATCGGCATCAGCTTTGCTCTGATGGGGAGTTGAGATGATCACGCGCAGAAGACTGATGGCGTCAATGGCCGCCTCACTGGGCGCGGCCGCTTCGCTGCAGGGCAAAGACCGTCCCAACGTTGTGTTCCTGTCGGTGGACGATATGAACGACTGGGTGAACAGCCTGGGCGGCTATGCCGGCGTGAAGACTCCGAACATCGATGCTTTGGGGAAACGAGGCGTGCTGTTTTCCAACGCCCACTGCGCCTCGCCGCTGTGCAATCCATCGCGCACCTCGCTGCTCACCGGCATGCGGCCCGACACCACCGGCATCTATAACAACGATCAGTTCCTGCGCCCCGAACACCCCGACATCGAGACGCTGCCGGTCTATTTCAAGAAGAACGGATATCATGTGGCCGGCGCGGGCAAGGTGTTCCATCACACGGCGGGCATGAATCCGCCCGATCAGTGGGATGAGTTCAAGCTGCAGGTATTCGACGATCCCTGGTACCGCCGCGACGAGTGGTATCCGTGGAACAAGAAGATCCCCGCTCCCCAGGGACACCCGTTTAACGGATTGAAAAACTTCCAGGGCGAGTTCGACTGGGGCATCCTGGACAGGCCGGACAGCGAATTTGGCGACTCCGCGGCGGTTCAGTTCGGACAGGAGTATCTCAAGCGAAAGCACACGAAACCTTTCTTCCTGGCGGTGGGACTGTGGCATCCGCACATCCCGATGTTCGCTCCCAAGCGCTTCTTCGATATGTATCCGGAGAACGACATCAGGCTGCCGGTCTCGCCCGAAGACGATTTGAACGACGTCCCGGCGATGGGGCAGAAGTTCGCCGCCTTCCGGCGCAGTGAGCATCAACGCATCCTGGCCGAAGGCAAGTGGAAGGAAGCGGTGCGCGCCTATCTGGCGTGCGTGTCGTTCGCCGACCACCTGATCGGGCAGTTAGTGGCCTCGCTCGACGCGAGCCCCTATGCGCGCAACACCGTGCTGGTGTTCTGGTCCGACAACGGCTGGCACCTGGGCGAGAAACAGCATTGGCACAAGTCGACGCTATGGGAGCGCTCCACTCACGTACCGCTGATCATCGCCGCGCCCGGCATGCGCAACGCCGGCACAGCGCGTACGCAGGCCGTCAGCCTGCTGGATCTCTATCCGACGCTGGTGGAACTCTGCGGCCTGCCGCGCAATCCGAGATTGGAAGGCGAAAGCCTGGCCGCGCTGCTGAAGAACCCGAAGGCGAAGCACAGCCCGGCGGTGTCCACCTTTGAACCGGGCAACCACAGCGTGCGCACCGAACGCTGGCGCTACATCCGCTACCGTGACGGCGGCGAAGAGTTGTACGATCGCCAGACTGATCCCAACGAGTGGAAGAATCTCGCCTCGCTTGCCGAACATGCCGGTCTGAAGCGCGATCTGGCAAAGTGGATTCCCAAGACAAGCGCGCCCAGCCGGCCTGGACGCGACGCCTACGACTTCGACTTCTCCACGTATACCTACAAGCGGAAGTAGGCAAGAGTCTTGCCTCCGACGACTACTCTATGCTATAAAGTAGTCTGTGACAATCACCCGCCGTTCCCTGTTCACCAGCCTCCTTTCTGCCGGCGCCAGCGCCGCCGCCTACGCCAAATACGTCGAACCGACGTGGTTCGAAGTGACGCGTACCCGCGTGCCATTCCCCATGCCCAGGGGCCGGACCATGCGGGTGTTGCATCTTTCCGACTTCCACGCCTCCGACGGCCTGCCGGTTGAGACGATCGAAATCGCCGTGGCCGCTGGTCTGGAACAGAAGCCCGATCTGATCTGCCTGACCGGCGACTACGTTTCCAACACTGTCGGCTTTGACGAAACCGGGCTGCGGCGGATGCTCGGCAGGCTTGCAGCGGCCGCCCCCTGTTACGCCGTGATGGGCAATCATGACGGCGGAGAGTGGCTGCAGAATCATGGCGGCGACGGAACCAGCGGATTCATACGCCGCATCGTCGCCGGCAGCGGCGTGGACGTGCTGCACAATCGCAGCGCGGTGGTGGACGTGCGCGGCCAGCGCGTGCAACTGGCGGGGGTGGGGGACAGATGGTCGGACGAACTGGACGCCGGCGCGGCGTTTGCGGGGCAGGATCCCGCGCTTCCCACGATTGTGCTGTGCCACAACCCCGACGGCAAGGAGGAGTTCGCCCGGCAGCGGTGGCAACTGATGCTCAGCGGCCACACGCACGGCGGCCAGGTGGTTGCGCCGCTGGTGACTCCGCTATGGGCGCCGGTGAAGGACAAACGATTCATCAGCGGACTCTATGACTGGAACGGGCGCAAGCTGTTCATCACAAGAGGAGTAGGGAGTCCGAAAAGACTGCGCTTCTCCTGCAGACCAGAAGTGTCGTTGCTGCTGCTGGGTTAGCGAGGCGCGCTCAGCTCCGCCTTGTGGAAGATGTGATCCTTCCAGAGCGGCGCCACCAGGCCGCGGTTCCAGTCGTCGATGGCCGCTTCGAGCCGCCTGGCGGTGGCCGTTTCCTTCGCAGCCAGGTTGCGCGTCTCGCCGCCATCGGTCTGAAGGTCGTACAGTTCGCTGGTCTTGTCAGGATTCCGGATGAGCTTCCATCGTCCGTCGCGCACCGCGTGTTGGTGCCCACCGAAGATGCGCCAGAAAAGCTGACGGGGCGGTTGAGGCTTGACGGGCGTTTGGAGATACGGGAGCAAATTTCTTCCATCCAGGCCCTTTGGAACCGGCAGGCCGGCGGCGGCCAATGCCGTTGGCAGCACATCCAGCGCGCTCACCGGATCGCGATGGGTGGCGCCTTTGGGCAGCTTGCCGGGCCAACGCATCACGAACGGCACACGGACGCCGCCTTCATAAAGCGTGCGCTTGTGGCCGCGAAGGGGGCGGTTGCTGGAGGCGTTACCCTGCGGCCCGCCGTTGTCATTGAGAAACAGGACCAGCGTGTCGTCCTCCAGTTTCGCGTCGCGCAAGGCGTCAAGCACCATGCCGATGGAGTCATCCATGGCGTTCACCATGGCGGCGTAGGTGCGGCGGTTTCGATCCTTGATTCCGGCGAACTTATCCAGATAGGAAGGCGGCGCCTGCAGCGGCGAATGCGGCGCGTTGTAGGACAGGTAAAGAAAGAACGGATCGGCGGTGTGGCGCTTGAGGAAAGCCGCGGCCTCCCTCCCCAGATCGGTGGTGAGGTATCCCATCTTCGTCACCGGCTTGCCGTCACGCTCCAGCAGGATGAAGTGCTGATCCTTGTGTCCCGGCGAGCCGGCCTCGAAATAATCGTGCCCGCCCCCGATGAATCCGTACATCTCCTGAAACCCGCGTTTCATCGGGTGAAAGCGCGGATGCGCGCCCAGGTGCCACTTGCCCACCAGCCCTGTGGCATAGCCGGCCTTGCCCAGCAGGTCCGGCAGAGTGGCTTCGGAAAGGGGCAAACCCGCCACGGCGTCCTCGCGGTCAAAAACCATGTTGTTTTCGTGGCCGAAGCGCTGCTGGTAGCGCCCGGTGAGCAGCGCGGCTCTGGACGGACTGCAGAAGGGATGGGTCACATATCCGTTCTCAAACCGGACTCCGCCCCGGGCGAGCGAGTCCAACCGCGGCGTGGCGACATCGGCCGATCCCTGAAAGCCGGTATCGTTGTAACCCATGTCATCGGCAAGAATCAGCACGATGTTCGGACGCCGGGTTTGCGCGCCCACAGGACACAGCGCGGACAATGCGGAGGCCTGAAGGAACTGGCGGCGATTGACCACTGGGGACTCCTTATCGTTGCGGCGTACTGCGGCCGCTGGTTTTATATTTCTCCAGCAGCGTGTGCATTTCTTTCACGCGGTCCGGAAACTGGGCGTAGAGATTTTTCGTCTCCAGCAGGTCTTCTTTCAAGTGGAATAATTCGCCCGGCTGATCGTGTTTCTTGATGCCGTTGCGCTCCTTCCACCAGTCGGGTTCGGCCGCTCCATGGGCGCCTGTTGATTCGATCAGCACCCAATCGCCCTGCCGCAGCCCGTATTCGTTGTTCATGGAGTGATGCACCGTAGCTTCGCGAATGGGTTTTGACCGTTTCCTGCGCAGCCAGGCGGCGCTGACGTCGTAGCTGTCCTCGGCGGCGTCATTGGGCAGTTTCACCCCGGTAATGGCGGCCACGCTGGCCATCACGTCGGTGTGGCAGATGATCTCTTTCTCGATCTGCCCGGCGGGCACGCGGCCCGGCCCCCATGCGATGTAGGGCACGCGATGACCGCCCTCCCACAACATCCGCTTGGCGCCGCGCAGCGGGCCCTGGCTGGCATGGCCGTGTTCCTTCAGCACGGGATAGGTGAGGTTCTCCGGTCCGTTGTCACTGGTGAAGATGACGATGGTGTTGTCCGCCTGGCCGGAGGCGCGGATGGCATCCATCACCTTGCCAACGGACCAATCGGTCTGAAACACAAAATCGCCGTACCTGCCGGCCTTGCTCTTACCGAGGAATTCACTGTCGGGGGCGATGGGGGTGTGCGGCGAACTCAGCGGCAGATACAGGAAGTAGGGGTTGGTCTTGCGCGCCTGCTCCTCCACGTACTTCACAGCCCGCCGCGTGAGTTCGGGCAACACGCCTTCCAGCCGCCAGCCGGGCTCCATCAGACCCGGCCATCCGAACATGCCGTCGGGCTTGGGTACGGTGGGTTTGCCCAGCACACGGTCATTCTCAATGAAGCTGTAGGGCGGGAAATTAGGCAGGTCGACGCCGAAGTAGTAATCGAAGCCTCGCGTGGTGGGACCTTCGGCGATCGGCCGGTCAAGCAGCACCTTCCTGGCGAACTCATATCGGATTTCGCGCTGCGGATCGCCGATACGCACCTGGGAATTGACCTTCGATCCATCGGTGGTGGCCCAGTCCCACCCCAGGTGCCACTTGCCGATGCAGCCCGTATTGTAGCCGAGCTTTTTCAGCATTCCCGGCAGCGTCAGCCGGTCCTTTTCGATCAGCGGCCGGTCCCACGGCCAGAGCACCTGCGACTTCAGTTCGGTGCGCCAGGGATAGCGGCCGGTCAGCAGGCCATAACGGGTGGGCGAACAGACGCCGCATGGAGTGTGCGCGTCCACGAACCGAACGCCCTCCTTAGCCAGGCGGTCAATGTTTGGAGTGGGGATTTTCGATTGGGGGTTATAGACACCCACGTCGCCGTAGCCCAGATCGTCAGCCAGGATCACGACAATGTTCGGGCGGTTTTTCGGCCGGGCGGCAGCCAGAGGCAAAGCAGCCGACCCCATCGCTCCCAGGAAGGAGCGTCGCGTATGATTCATGAACAGGAATTTTACTATAGTCGCGTCAGCGGTTCAGATCGAATTTCGCAAGGTAGCTGTCGCCCAGTCCCGCCGCCGATTCCTGCGCAGCCGCCGGCGTCACAGTGACGTTGCGCGAACCGGTGGTGCCGGCAACGTAGACGTTGCCCGCGGAATCCAGCACCACACTGTAGCCGATGTCCAGCAATTCGCCGCCGAAATACCCGGAGTAGTTGATCCCGTTTTCGCCTGCCACTGCCGGATCCAGCCGCACCAGGAAGGCGTCCAGAAACCCGCGGTTGGTCCCCTGCACGGCGTTGCGCAGCGGAAAGTTCGTGGAGAAGGTGTACCCGGTCAGATAGAGGCGCCCTTGGGCGTCCTGGGTCATCCCGTAGAGCACATCGTCCTGGGATCCGCCAAGATAAGTGGAGTAAGTCACCGGGGCGCCAAAGGTATCGAGATTGAAGCAGGACACGAAGGCGTCGGCCGCGCCGGAGCGCTGGGATTGCGCCGCGCCGGCGCTCACCGGCAGGTCGCTTGAAAGCGTGTATCCCGCCACGCACACACCCAGCCGCGGATGGCGCAGCAGCGCCGTGCCGACGTCCACGCCACTGCCGCCGACGTAGGCGACATATTCAATCGACTCGAGTCCCGAACGGTTCACATCGATCCGCGCCAGGTAAGCATCGGCGCGGCTGGAGCGATCCTGCTGCCCCGAGGTGATCGGAAAGTCGCCGGAAGAGGTCGATCCGGTGAGATACACTTTGCCGGCCGCGTCCACGGCGATAGCCGCGCCGGAGTCCGCGCCGGCGCCGCCAAAGTAAGTGGAATACACCAGGGCCTGACCGCTGGCCGCGCCGGGATTGATCCGCGTGAGGAAAGCTTCCTGTCCGCCGCGGCTGCCATTCTGCGCCGGACCGCCCGCCTGCGGAAAGTTTTCCGACCGCGTGAAGCCGGTGAGGTAGATTGAGCCGTCCTGTCCCAGTACCATCGCCTGCGCGCCATCGCCCGCCGCCCCGCCCAGGAACGTGGCATAGTAGAGGGCCTCCGCCCCGGGTACGCGGGTATTCAGGTAAGCCACGAACGCGTCACTCTCGCCTCCGGCGAGGGTGGGGTCCTGGTTGAGATTGGTCTGGACGCTGTTACCCAGGACCGGAAAGTCGGGGGAGTTCGTGATCCCGGCAAAATACAGGTTGCCCTGATCGAAGGCGACAGATGTCGCCTCATCGTTGCCAGCGCCGCCGATGTAGGTGGAAAACAGCAGCGAGGCCGCGCCTTCGGCATTGGGATTCAACTTGGCGATAAAGATGTCGGTTCCGCCGGCCGGTTCGGCCCGGGTGCTGTCGGCGGAGACGGGGAAATTCTGGGATCGTGTCGCGCCCGCCACCCACACAAAACCTTCCGGATCAATGGCCGCGGCGCGCACCACGTCCACCTCGCCGCCGCCAAGGAACGTCGAATAAGTCAACACCGGATCAATGACCAGCGGCTTTGACCGGTCATAGGCGCCCAGCTTGAACCCGGCTTCCCCGGATGGATGCAGCACGTATTCGGCCGCCACCGGCCGGCCATCCTGAAACGCCACCGGCTTTTGTTGCCGCAAATCCGCGTTGCCCGCGCGGAGAAGGATATCACCGCCGGCGCTCAATTCGGGCGTGGCTCCCTCAAACCGCATGCGGATCCGGGAAGGATCGGCACCGGGGGCAACCAGAAAATCGTGTTCCACGGCGCGATCCTTGCCATAGTAAACAACGTCGATGCCGGGATAGACTTCGCGGTATTTCACCTTGGCGTACTGCCTCACACCGCTGCGCCACTGCTGGCGGCCGCCCACGTAATAGCTGCTGAGCGCAGCCAGCGGATCGACACCCTCCACCCCGGGCCGCGGATTGGCGCCGCCAAGGGTCAGGCGAACCGACCCGCCGGCCAGCGCCACCACCACCTCACGCTCGGTTAGGAACAAATTATAGGAGGCCGATCTCGCGTGGAACTTCACCCGCGAATCAAGCTGGCCCGCATTTGCTTCAAAGCGCAGCGGAACCCGCCGCAGCAGTCGAGCGCCGTCGGGCGCCGCCTGAACCAGGCCGCAGGCGCAGAAAAGGAGAAAAACACGAAACATCGAATGCAACCCCATGAATCTTCAAGATTACCAAAGCAAGCTCACTGCCGCGCCGCATTCTCCAGGTCGAACGGCCACAGCGTCCCTGCCATCCGTAGACGGCGCTGACTGCTGGCCAGTTCCACCTGCATGCGCCCATCATTTTCCGAACGGCCCTGCCCGGTGAATGTCTCCGGACCAAGGCTCGCCTCCAGCCCGCTCAGACGCAACAGCGGCCCGGAACGGGTGACAGCGAACTCGAATGCGCCCGTTACCGTGCGGAACGCACCTTCGGCCAGTTCCAACCCTTCGGCCGAGAACCGGCCAACCGCCTTGGCGTTTCGTAGCAGCGCTACTCCCGCGCCGATCGTGTCGATTGTACCTTCAGCTTCCACCGTGCCGCCCTTCCACGCCAGGTTCCGCACGGCCCCGCTCAGCCGGTAGGCGGGCTCGGTCTGCGTCAGCCGGATGGTGAGTTCTCCCAGGCCGGAAGTGTCCTGCTTCGCCAGGCGAAGGTTGGTGAAGCTCACCTGTGCCGCGGTCCACAGCACTCGTGCCGACATCGTGCCCAATGCCGAGTTGCCGGCCGTCAGCGACTTCACCTCCACTTGGGCGTCCACACGGCGGTCCCGAAGCCAGTCCGGCAGCGGCGCCGGACCCAATTGCAGGGTCCTGGCCAGGAACCCGGTGCGGCGGACCAGCGTGGGCAAAAACAGCTTCTCCCACTCGACAACATCGGCTTGCTCAGCCTGGATTCGCAGCCGGTGGGGCCGCGACAGGGCGCGCTCTTCCCGGTAGGATGCGCGGAACGCCGTTTTTCCAATGCTGGCCGCGATTCCATCCATTGCGATCCGATTGTCCCGAATCGTGACCGACGCGGAACGGATGGTCAACGGTTCGGCCAATCCGTAAACCGACAGCCGCGCGTTACGCAGTTGATAGGCGCCGCTCCAGGCGGGCGGCGTTTCTCCGGCCTGATCATAACGCAGAGATCCGTTCCATTCGCCCTGGGCCACCGCATCCAGCAATGGAATCGCCGAGACACCCGCCAGTTGCCGCTGCGCCGCCAGGAGAGTCTCTACCGGCAGCGGCTGGCCGATGCTGTTCCAGGTAAACGATCGCGCCCCCGGGCTGTAGAAACCCTGGATTTCCGCGCCGAGGCCATTGCCCAGGTCCAGACGCGAGGGCCGCAGGCGCAGCACGTCGCGTTCCACCGTCACGACGGCGGAAGCCAGCCTCGCCCCGGCATCACCCACCTTCACCGTTGCCTCCGGCACTTCCACAACGCCCTGCAGGCCGTGCAGGCGCGAATAACCAAGCACCCCACTGAGCTTGCCGTCCAGGTTCACACGGTCAGGCAGCATGACATCCATGTAGCGCAGCAAGCCCGCCAGCGCGGCCACCGGCTGTTCACGGAAATGGAGGATGGCGCCCCAACTTGCGTTCTCCAGCAGTGTGTGCGCGCGAAGGCGCAGCCGGAAAGGCGCCGGTTCGGATTCCGATCGCGTTTCCAAATCCAGTTCCCCCTGCGGAAACTGCAACGTCCCTTGATAACGCACCGGCCAATCGCCGCCGCCCACGTTTAGAAGATTCCAGCGCTGCACGTCTTCCAGGCGTAGACGTCCGTCGATCTTCAAAGCCGACAGCGGCCCGCGAATGTGCGCCCGCGAAGCCAGAAATCCGCTCATGCCTGCGCCGTGCCCTTCCAACTGCAGCGCCAATCCCGATAGCGCGGTGCGTTCGACGTCGATGTTCAGATCCAGTTCCCCGGGCTTGCCGGGAACCCACCGGAAGCCGCCGCTGCCGGACAAGGTGCCGAAACCGCGCGCGGGCCGGTCCGTGCGCGCCGGCTCCACCGAAAATTGGATGCCGATCTCCGAATGCGACCGGGGCGTGATGTCCACGTCGGCATTCATGCAGTAGACCACAGCCTTGGTGTCGCCGAACTTGAAGTTTAGTCTTCCCGCCCGTACCTGAATTTCGGGCAGGGTTTCAATGGAAGTAGCAGTCGCCGAACGGCCCAGCAGAGGCCGCACGTTCCACGCTCCGGTGGGATGTTTCACCAGGTTGACTGTCGGCTCATCCAACACGATGCGCGATACCTCCCAGCGGCCGCGCAACAGACTGGACAGCTTCAGCCGCGCATCAAGCGAAGCGACGTAAGCGAAAGGCTCAATCCCCATGGCCGGGTCCTCGTGGATGACCACGTTTTCCAGCGAGAAACCAAAGCCGGTAAGCAGGCTGAAGCGCAGCCGGCCGGCGATATCCACCTTCCGGTTTAGCGCTTTTTCGATGGCCTGGTGAACGCGAGGCTTGTAACGTTCGGCCTGCAGAAAGGGCGATCGCCAGACCGCGGCCAAAACCACGGCGGCGGCCAGCAATCGCACACGGCGAATCATTGCCCCACCCCCGCCAGCAGCCGCCGGTAGGCCTGCGGATCGTCGACGTCAATGTGGATCCCCGGATCGTCCACGTCAACATAAACAGTACGATCCCTATGGGCGCGAATCACGTCCCGGGCTTGCCCGCCGGGCGGCAGCGCCATCAATTCCTCTCCGATCAGGCGCCGGCACGCCACCGGGTGCCCGCGCCGTCCCTCATGCCGCGGAATGGCTATCAGCGCATCGGGCTTGTGCGCCATCGCCTCGATCAGCCTGGCAACCGTAGATTCCTGAATGGCTGGATAGTCCACCGGAGTAAACAGCACCGCGCCGGTATCGTCAGCCATCGTGCGCAATCCGCACTGCAGTGAACTTAGCATCCCACGGTCCGGATCCGGATTCTCCACAAAGCGCACCGGCCGCCGCGCACCCTCGCGCAAGGCGTTGCCATGATAGCCCAACACCACCACAACCTCATCGCAAGTACGCGAAAATATGCCCGCCAGCCGGTCCAGAAAAGTTTCGCCCTCATACGCCAGCAGCGCTTTGGGACGGCCCATGCGGCTGGATGCGCCGGCGGCGAGAATAATGCCCGCGCACTTCACTTCAGCAGCGTCCGCAACGATTCGTTGACGAAGATGGATTTGCTCGCCGCGCGCCACTGCGAGTCGGGGTTGCGGCGCACGGCGATCATTTCCGCCACCACCGATACAGCAATCTCCTCCGGCGTGATGGCGCCGATCTCCAGTCCCATGGGCGCAAAGATTCTGTCGAAGGATTCACGCGCGATACCTTCCTTCTCCAGTTCCTTCACCACGCTAATGGTCTTGCGCTTGCTTCCGATCATGGAGACATACCTGGCGCGCGTGCCCACGGCCCAGCGCAGCACCCGCATGTCATCGCGGTGGCCGCGCGTGACTATGATGATGTAGCTGCTCTCGTTGATCTCGAGCTTGGGGAAGATGGATTCGTAGTCGCCGGCGTGGACCTGGTCGGCTTCGGGAAAACGCTCGCGGTTGGCGTACATCTCGCGGTCGTCGATCACCACAGTGGCAAAGCCGGCGAGCGTGGCAACTTTCGAAAGGGACTTCGAGACATGGCCCGCGCCGAAGATGTAGGCGAAGGGTTGAGGCAAAACAGGTTCCACAAAGACGTTGAGTTGGCCGCCGCAGATCAGACCGTTATCGTAGGCGGCGTCCTGGCCGAGCGAAAACGTCAGATGCCGGGGCTTTTCGGTCTCCATCACTTCACGGGCGGCATTCCAGACCTCGGCTTCCACGCATCCGCCGCCGATAGTGCCGGCCATGCTGCCATCCTCCCTCACCAGGAGTTTCGCGCTCTGGTAGCTGGGGACGGAGCCGTTGACCTGAACGATCGTGGCGATGGCGCACTTCTGACCGGAGCGCCGCAGGCGCACCAATTCCTCGTAAACGTCCATCTACGACGATTTTAGCGTATGGTCAACCTCTCGCGCCGCATGCCGCCGGTTGGCAAGTTTCGCAAAGCCGTCGCGCCTAATCCCAGGCCATCACCGGAGGCGCCGAAGGCAGGGCCTTCAGCATGTCCACCTGCAGGCCTAGGCGTTCCATCGCCGAACGGACGCGTTTTTCAGAAGCGAGGTCCTCCATCGATTGCGACCAGCACTCGGCCAGATAGAGGCAGCTTGCCAGCATCGATTCTGAGCGTTCGGGCGCATGGTGGAATTCCACGGCCTGTTGCACGGAGTCCGGAATCTGCCACTGGCGGAGCACTTCCACTCCGGCTGCGGCATGGTCGAAGCCGAACACGATGGACTCGGCGAACCTGGGTTCGCAACCGGCATCGGTCATCGCCTTCATTCTCGCCTGTACTTCCATGGGCGTCTTCAGCATGGCCAGCCGGCCCACATCGTGCATCAGCCCGGCGAGAAACGCTTCTTCCGGATCGCACCCGCGGCTGAGCCGCGCGCAGGATTCGGCCAGCCTCGCCACTTCGAGCGAGTGATTCCACAAGGGACGCAGGGCGGCGGCCTGGAACATCGGCCGGAAAAGCGAAGCGGCGATCACGCGGCAGGCTTCCCCGAATCCGATCAGCAGCACGGCCTGGCGAATGGTGGTGATGGGAGAGGCGGGCGAATATACTGGCGAATTGGCTGCCCGCAGGATTTCACCGGCCAGGACCGGATCGGAGTTGATGGTCTCTTCCAGCCTCTGTCCCGCGGCCATCGGGTCAGAGGCAATCTGCATCGCCTGAAGCGCGATCGAGGGAAATACGGGCAGCGTGCTGACAGCCTGATCGATCAGTTGCATCGCCGCCTGCGCGCGCTGGCGGATCACATGCAAGTGACGCTCCTCCAGAAATCCGTCGCGAACCCGCTCCTCCAGTTCCACCTGGATTTCATCCCACCCCGTCAGATCCACGGGGCTGGCCTCCCAGCGCCTCACGATCAGGCAGGCCATCTGCAACAGCCGGCTAAGTTCCCTCGCCTCGGTATCCATATTCAAATTCGACGTTCTTACCGGTGGCTTCAGCCGGCCGCCCACATCGCGTATCACCCGCTCCCAATAGGAAGGCGCTTCTGAATAAACCGGCGTGTGATGCTGGCCTGCCGCATCTTCAAGCGCCAGCCGTTTATACTCGCTCCATCGCAGTTTCTTCGCCAATTCCGCCGCGGCCGCGGCAACCCTGCGTTCGTGCGGCTGCCGGGCCGCCGGCTCTGCGCCCGCCGTCTGCTCGTCCAGTAGATTTCCGGTTAGTGTGGCCATCTCAAAATGGCATATCGGCACAGCGGCACGAGGTATGAGGCAGAGAGGTTTCAGGTCTTTGCCCGAGTGGTTTCCGTGACGCCGCCCTTTAACATTGGGTTGTGAACTGGAGATGGTACCTTGCCCTGATCGTCGTGAGCCTGGCGTTTGGCCGCTGGTACTTCGACCCATCGGGGCATGGGGCGATTCCCGCTAAGACGACCCTCGCTTCGGCGGGAGGGCCGCGGGTTTCGCATCCATCGGCCGCCGCGCACTCCTCAGGCGACCGCTACCGCGAGTTCCCCGGCGGCGACGGAGAGGCCCCGGATGCCTATCCCACCGATGTCCCGCTGCATCCGGCCGCGCGAATTTTGACGACCGTGGAGTTGCCACGCCCGGAATGGATGCATTGGAACGTGGTGTTTGAAGCAGAAGTGGCGGCGCCCGAGCTGGAGGCCTGGTACCGCGCGCAACTGCGCGAGCACGGATGGAGCATCCACAGCGTCTCCGCTCTTCCCGCCCAGGACAATGCGGCCGGCGCCACCGTGCTGGTGGCCGCAAAGCAGCGGCGCAGGCTGGAGATCATCTGGGGCGCGGGAGAGCCCAGGCGCACCGTCTCACAGACGCTGGTGGAACCAACCCAGGAACCCAACTAGCGTTTCAGAGCCGCTTCCAGCGCCTGCAGCGCCGCGCCCGCTTCCACCCACTTGCCTTGCGACATCAGTTCGCGATAACGCTGCAACTGACGCCGTACCTCATCCAGCCTCTGCTGGGCGTCCGGAGAAATGGCCGCCGCAGGAGCGGGCGCCTCTCCGGGCTTGGCCGGTTCGGCCGCACGCACCGGCATACGCATGCCGGTCAATTGCGCCAGCGCCTGTTCATACGTATCCTCATAGGCCATCGAGTTGCCCATCGCCATCGCCACCTTTTTTAATTGCGGCATGCGCGCCTGCGAGGACTGCAGATAGAAGGTCTTGATGTAGATGAAATTGTCATCCACCGGCAGCACCAGCATCTGCCCCTGCAGCACCTGCGATCCCTGCTGGTTCCACAGCGTCAGATCCTTGCTGATGTTCTGATCCTGATTGATGCGCGCCTCCACCTGCATAGGCCCGAAGATCAACTGCTGCTTGGAAAGCTGCAGGAACAGCAGTTCGCCCAGTTTGTCTCCGTCGCAGCGGGCCGCCATGAAGCCGATGAGGTTGTCCTTGTTGCGCGGCGTGAACGGAATCAGCAGCAGAAACTCGGGCTTCTGTTCGCCGGGTAGCGTGGCCACCACGTAGGTGGGTTCAAACGCCGTGGCGCGCCCGTCCTGGCGGGTGATGGTGCGGGCGATGTCCCAGGCGTCTTCCTTGTTGTAAAAGGCCTCCGGATCACGCATGTGGAAATTGCGGTAGATCTCGGCCTGCGCCAGGAACAAGGTTTCCGGATAGCGCGCATGCTCGCGCAGATCGGCGGGCATGTTCGCGGCATCCTCAAACAGCCTGGGAAACAGCCGCCGGTAGGCCTGCACAATCGGGTCGCTCGGATCGAAGACGTACAGGCGGACGGTGCCGTCATAGGCGTCCACCGTTGCCTTCACGGCGTTGCGCATATAATTGGCCACCGTGCCATCGGGAAGCTGGATGCGGCGCGCATAAGGGTGCTGGCGGGAGGTTGTGTAGGCATCCACCATCCACACCATGCGGCCTTCCTTGGTGATGACAAGATAGGGATCGTCGTCCCAACTGAGAAAGTCCGCCAACTGCGACAGGCGGTTCTTCACGTTGCGCCGGATCATGATGCGGCTTTCCGGCGTCAGGAAGCCCGTCAGCAGGATATTCCAATCGCCCTCGGTGATGGCCGTGGCCAGACGGATGTGCAGTGGGGAGATAGGGAATCCCCCTTTGCCGTCATAGCGCGAATGCACGTTCTCAGACCCCGACGGATAGTTGAATTCCTGCTGGTCAGTACGCACGAACACCGGCTCATGCACGATTTCGCCGTAGTAAATCTCCGGACGCGTGAGCTTGACGCTATTGGTCTTCACCTGCGCCGGCGCATCCTGCACAAACAGCAGCGGCAAGCCGTCGGCGGTGATCCGGTTCGCCTCGGCCATCACCAGGCCATAGCCGTGCGTGTAGATGAAATGCGGATTCATCCAACGCGTCTGGGCATCGGCGGAAAGCTGCCGCACGTCCAACTCACGCGGGGTCAGCAGCACCTGGCGCAACTGGCCGTCGATCATGTAGCGGTCCACATCGGTGTCGGCGAACGAGTAATACGGCCGCAGCGCCTGAATCTGGGTCACGGTGTCATGGAAGGCGCGCCAATCCCACAGCCGCACGTTGTCGAGCAGCGGCTTGTGCTTGTCCAGGTCCACGGGCCGCTCGATTCGCGCCTGATACTCCCGCTCCGTCGTACGGCGGTCCAGCGAGAAGGCGCGCCGCGTCGCCTCAATGTGGCGCTGCACGTAGGGCCGCTGGATGGAGATTTCGTTCGGCCGCACATAGAACGACTGCACCAGGTTCGGGATCACCGCACCCGCCACGATGGGCAGCGCCAGGCATGCCAGCACCAGAACCCACTTGCGCAGGAAGACCAGCACGATGGCGACAATCGCCGAGGCGGCGCCAAACAGCTTGATCGGCAGCCGGATGTTCTCATCCACCCAGTCGATCCCCACCATGAAGGAATGGTCGTTGGTCAGCATGTCGTAGCGGTCCAGATAATAGGTGGCGGCAATCGCCAACAGGAACGCCGCGGCGGCGGCGCGCACAAAGACAGAACTGAACGCGCCCCGGATGTCCAGATCCCGCAGATCGAACTCGCCCTGCCGGATCCATTCAGCGGCATGCAGCCGGGCCTTCCATCCGCGTTCGGTCAACCACCGGATGAGGCCGCTGATGAGCGTGAAAGCCAGCAGCACGCTCACCGCCAGCCGGTAGACCGGGAGCGTGAACAGATAAAAAGAGAGTGGATGGCCGAACACGGGATCGGACCACGCGGTGGCTTCGGCCGGCAACTGGCTTGCGCCCAGGTAGCGCGCCAGCGTCCAGCCGCTCACCGTGGAAGCGGCCACCAGATAGGCCAGCAGCAGCATCGCCAGCGTGGCCGCTTTGGCATAGATCGGGAACTGGCCCATACCCGTGCCGGCGGCCTTCATGCCTCTTGCGTGCGCGATCCAGAACAGGATAAAGCCAAGCAGTCCCACTACCAGCGCCGGGGCATAGGTGTAGAGCAGGATGCTCATCAGCGTCTCGCGCTGGCCGAGTTCCTTCCACCATTCGAATTCCAGAACCCAGCCGGCGAAGGTACGGATGCCTCCCAGCAACAGGAACGCCAGGAGGAAAAACAATACGATCAGGGGAGTACGGTCTTCCCGTGCTGCGGGCATGGCAGCTCCTTTTTTATCAATCTAGTCGCGGCGCCAGGCAATGCGTCCGTTGACAATGGTGGCCACAGGCCCCCCCGTAAACTCGCGCCCATGGTAGGGTGAGTTCGCGCTCTTGGAGTACGACTTATTCACATCGTACGCCCATCGGAGCGCGGGGTCCAGAATGGTCACGTCGCCCGGGGCGCCCGCGGCAAGCGTGCCGCGATTCAGTTTCAGGATTCGCGCGGGCGCGGTGGTGAACATCTCCACCAGCTTCATCATCGGGATGCGCCCGCTATGGACGAATGTTTCCAGCGACAATCCGATGGCGGTTTCCAGTCCCAGGATGCCGAACGGGCAGCGTTCGAACTCCTGCATCTTTTCGCTGCCCGGATGCGGCGCATGATCGGTGGCGATGACATCAATGGCGCCCGATATCACGCCTTCCACCGCGGCCGACACGTCATGGCGTCCACGCAGCGGCGGTTTCATCTTGTAGTTGCTGTCGTAGGGAAGCACGTCCTCGTCGGAGAGCGAAAAATGATGCGGGCACACTTCGGACGTCACCGCCAGCCCCTTCGCCTTGGCGTGCGCCACCATGGCGATGGAATGCCGCGCCGAGATATGCGCCACGTGGAACCGGCAGCCGGTAACCTCGGCCAGCAGGATGTCGCGCGCCACCATCACATCTTCCGAACAGGCGGGGATGCCGCGCAGGCCCATCCGCACCGACGCCAGCCCTTCGTGCATGTCGCCACCCGCCGACAGATGCAGATCCTCGCAATGGTCAATCACCGGCAGGTCGAAGGAACGGGCCATCTCCATGGCGCGCCGCATCACCCGCGCGTTCATCACGGGCCTTCCGTCGTCGGAAATGGCCACCACACCCGCCCGCTTCATCGATCCGATGGACGCCAGTTCCTCGCCCGCACTGCCCTTGGTGATGGCGCCGATGGGGAAGACGTTTACTGCCGCATGCCGCCGCGCCCGTTCCACGATGTAGCTGGTTACGGTTACGCTATCGTTCACCGGCGACGTGTTGGGCATGCAGCAGATGGAGGTGAACCCGCCCGCGGCCGCCGCCATCGATCCCGATTCGATTGTCTCGGCATGCTCAAATCCCGGCTCACGCAAGTGCACGTGCATGTCGATGAACCCCGGGCAGACCACCATTCCCGTCGCATCGAAGGTCTCCGCGCCCGGTTCGTCCAGGCCCGGCCCCACCGCCGCAACCACGCCATCCACAATCAATACATCGGCGATCCCATCGTGTTTTGACGCCGGGTCCACCACGCGTCCGTTCCTGATCAGAAGATGGGCCACTTACTTCATGATCCTTTCGAGCACCGCCATGCGCACCGCGATGCCGTTTTCCACCTGGTTCAGGATGACGGAACTTGGCGAATCCGCAACGTCGGAGGAGATCTCCCGCCCGCGGTTGATCGGCCCGGGATGCATCACCAGCACGTCCGGCCTCGCCAGGCCCATATGCTCCAGCCTCAGTCCATAAAACGGGTAATACTCTCCGGGCGGAAAGGGCGATTCGTTCTGCCGCTCCAACTGCACGCGAAGCATCATGATGACATCGGCGCCCTCAATGGCCTCACGCATGGTATTGGTGAGCCGCACGCCCGGGGCAAGCAGCGCCAGTTGCGGCGGAAGCAGCGGAGCCGGCCCGCACAACACGATGTCGGCGCCAAAACGCGAAAGCAGATAAATGTTCGATCGCGCCACGCGGCTGTGCACAATGTCGCCGATGATGGCCACCCGCAGCCCTTCCAGGCTCTTGCGGTGATCGAGGATCGTCAGCGCGTCCAGCAGCGCCTGCGTGGGATGCTCGTGCGTGCCGTCGCCGGCGTTGATGATCGGCGTTTCCAGATGCCGCGCCAGAAAATGCGGCGCGCCCGAAGCCGAATGGCGCATGACGATGGCGTCCGGCTTCATCGCCGCCAGCGTGTTCAGCGTGTCCACCAGGGACTCGCCCTTCTGCACGCTGGATCCGGAAGCGGTGATGGAAATCGCATCCGCCCCCAGCCGCTTCGCCGCGATCTCAAAGCTGGTGCGCGTGCGCGTGGAAGCCTCAAAGAACAGGTTCACGATCATCCGGCCCCGCAGCAGATCCAGCCGTTTGTTGGACTGATTCTGCAGGGGCTGAAAATCTTTCGCCCGCGCCAGGATCGCTTCGATCTCGGCGCGGCCCAGGTCCTCGGTACCGAGCAGTCCCTTAGCCATTGACACCCGTCATCCGGCCTTTTCTACCAGCAACACTTTTTCGATGCCGTCCACTTCCTTGAACTTCACTTCGATGATTTCGTTGGAGGTGGTCTGCACCATGCGGCCCACGTATTTCGCCTCGATCGGCAGTTCACGGTGGCCGCGATCGATCAGGGCCAGCAACTGCACGCGCGCCGGGCGGCCCCGTTCGAACAGCGCATCCAGGGCCGCGCGCACCGTGCGGCCCGTATAAAGGACGTCATCGGTAAGGATGAGATCTTTCCCGGTCACCGAAAACGGAATTTCCGTCGAGCCTACCACCGGCTGGTTGTCCACCGTGGAGAGGTCGTCGCGATAGAGATTGATATCGAGGATACCGGTGGGAATCTCGCGATTCTCCAAAGCCTGGATCTTCTGCGCCAACCGCTGCGCGATCGGCACACCACGGCGGCGGATGCCGATGAAGGCGAGTTTCTCCAGGTCTTCGGTCTTTTCCAGGATCTCGTGCGCGAGGCGAACCAGGGTCCTGTCGATCTCCGAGGCGGACATCAACTGAGCTTTTTCACGGGTGAGCGACATGCGATCTCAGGTCAGGGTAACACAAGGGAGTGCTGTGCGATGCCCGCCAGATCCGCGTCGATCCGCCCGGCGGTTTGCCGGACGGCCGGTTCGCTCAACAACCCGCGCCGGGCGCCTGAGATCGCGTACAACGCCTTCTCTCCCCACAGCAATCCTTCCCAGCCCATCAGGGTCGACGGGTATTCTGTCGCCCCTGGCTCATCCTCCTCCAGCAGCAGCACCCTGCCCGAATACGGCCGTGGACGAAACGTCCGGGCGGCCAGCCGGTTCGCACGTGAGGATCTCTGCAGTTGCTCCGGTACGGGTTGACTCTGCGCCAGGCTGACTTCGAACTGGTCTTGCAAGCGCCGTTCTTCCAGAAGCTCAACGGCGCGCACAGCCAGCGAACGCCAGTGTGCCGGTCCGCGAAAGGCATGCCGCCGCACCTGGCGCATGCCATGCCGCAGCAGCAGGGCGGTCTGCTTCCACTTCGACTGCCCGCGAAACCATCCGTCGTTGTAGCATTCCACCATTGCCAGCAAGGCCACGTGTTCGCCTGACTCTTTCAGCAAGCAGGCCATCTCATACGCCACCAGTCCGCCGAAGCAATGGCCGCAAATCACATAGGGTCCACTCGGCTGCACGGTGCGCATCAACTCGATATATCTGCCGGCCAACTCCGGAATCGTGAACGGATGTCTGCAATCCACAACCTCCACCGGCGCAAAACCGTATACTGCTGGCCCCGGTCCAAGCCGCCGCGCCAGATTGTGGAACCCGGCCAGCACGCCTGAATGGGGCGGCACGCAGAACAGCGCCGTCGAAACGCCCTCCCGGATTCGTACCAGCCCCTTCGTCTCCCGCGGCAGATCGATCCACTCGGCCAGGCGCCGCACCGTGAGCCCGCCGGCGAAGCGTTCCATGTCGAACGGCAGTTCCCCCGCCAGCCTTGCCAGGTCCAGTGAACTCGCGCCGAGTTCGAAAAAATCGTCATCGATGCCGATCGGATCGATGCCAAGGATCTCCCGCCAGATCGCTGCGACTTGACGGTGGGAATCCGTCTGCGGGGGCGCGAAGGGCACGTCCATCAACGGACGTCCGGGCTCAGGAACCACTAACGCGCGGCGGTCCACCTTGCCGTTTGCCGTGACTGGAAGTGCATCCACGGCAAGAAACGACGCCGGCACAGAATGAGGCGGAAGGCGATCGGCGAGCGCGCGGCGGATGCCGTTGATGGCTGGCTGTTGGCGATCCCGGAAGACTACCCATGCCCGCAAGCGAAGTTCGTTCCGGCGATCCGGCAGGGCCGCCACCAGCGCCTGTTCGATCCCCGGCAGCGCGCTGAGCGCCGCCTCAATCCCGGCGATGTCTACGCGGTTGCCAGCGATCTTCACCGCATGATCTTTGCGGCCGGCCAGCGTCAGGCAGCCATCCTCCGCCAACCTGGCGAGATCGCCCGTGAGGTACATCCGGCGGCCATCGCCGCACGGAATGAACCGTGCCTGGGTAAGTTCGGGCTCCTTCCAATAACCCAGAGCGAGGAAGCGGCTCTTGATACCCAATTCCCCGTCCTGCGACAGCACCGCTTCCATGTCTTCCACGGGATAGCCGGCCGGTAGCGTGTCCGGCGGGATCATGGTGTTGGGCATCACGAAGTACTGCCGTGTCAGTCCGGTTTCCGTCGCTCCCAGCCCATTCACCAGAACGCTGTCCGCACTGAAATGCGCGCGAAACAGTGCAACGTCGCCTGGCGCGGCCTGATCGCCTTCCAGCCTCACCACGCGGACGGACGGAAACCGTTCTCCTGAGGCGCAAAGCTGGCGGAACAGCGACGGCACGGAATGCCACATCGTGAGCTGATTCGATTGCACCAAAGCCGCCAAACTCGCCGCGGTTTCATGCCGGGGTGCGATCGGGTAACACGCCGCGCCATTCAACAGCGCACAAAACATGCCGGATACCGCGCCGCTGAACCCCGGCGTTTGCAGCAACGTAAGCCGGTCACCTGCGCCGATCTTAAGGCTGTTGGTGTACCGCATGATGTTATGCAACACGTTGCGGTGGTTGTCCATTACTCCCTTCGGCGCGCCCGTCGTGCCCGAGGTGTAGTAGATGTAGGCCAGAGCGTCCGCGCCGCTGCTTCCAATGCGGCCAGCGCCGCCGGCCGACTCGGCGGCAACTACGTGAAGCCCCGGCAGATCCAGCTTTTCGTCGCAGACCGCAACCCGCGCGCCGGTATGCGCCACCAACCGCGCGATGTCTTTCGAGCCCGCTTCAATTGGAACGTAGAAGTGTCCTGCCTTCAGAATGCCCAGAATGGCGGCTGGCAGCATCGCGCTCTGGTCCATAGCCACCAACACGGGCTCCGGTTGCTCGCCCGCGGCGGCGGCCACCGCACCGGCGATCCGATTCGCCTCTGCCGCTAACTCGCCGTAGCGCAGCGTGCGGCCGTAGGCGCGAACTGCAATCGCGTAGCGCGCGGCGCGTACCTGCTTGTCGAAGCGAGCGGGGATCGATTGCTCGATTTCGCAGCGCGCGAACTGGCGATATTGATCCCCCGGTTTCATCGTCAGAGTGCTCTAATTGTACTTTGCTCACAATGCCCCATCGCTATCAAGTGCTGGCCGTACTCTCGGTACTTGCGGTGATCACCTATATCGACCGCGTTTGCATCGCAGTGGCGGGACCCCGCATGCAGCACGAATTGGGCATCGGGCCCGAACAATGGGGCTGGGTCCTGGGCGCATTCGCGTTGTCGTACGCGCTGTTCGAAATTCCCGCGGGCCGCCTCGGCGACCGCATCGGCGCGCGCAACATGTTGACGCGCATCGTATGGTGGTGGTCCGCCTTCACCGCCCTGACAGGCGCCGTAAGCAGCTATCCCGCGCTGTTGGCTGCCCGATTTGCATTTGGCGCGGGTGAAGCGGGGGCGTTCCACGGCATGAGTGGAGTGGTGTTGCGGCAGTTTGCGCTCCGGGAACGAAGCCGCGCTTTCGGCGTCATCTGGATGGCGAGCCAACTCGGCGCGGCGTTGTCGCCCGCGCTGGTGGTGCCGATTCAATCACGTTATGGATGGCGAGCTTCCTTCTATGTTTTCGCCGCTACCGGCATCCTGTGGGGTTTTTGTTGGTTCCTGTGGTACCGCGATGCCGCCACCGCCAGCGCACTCCGGCAAGTCGACTGGCGCGGGGTTCTTACAATTCCGAACGTGCCAGCCGTGATGGCCGTGGCTTTCTGTTACTGCTTCGCGATGAATTTCTTCCTCGCTTGGCTGCCAACCTATCTTGTTAAGTCCCGCGGGTTCGATGACAAGGACCTGATCGTTACCACCATCCCCTTCCTGCTGGGAGCCGCATCCAATGGCGCCGGCGGATTGGCGGGCGATGCATTCGTGAAACGTTTGGGGCTTACCGAAGGGCGTAAACTGGCAGGTTATTGCGGGCTCGGTATAGCCGTGCTCTGCCTGTCGACCGCCGCCACCACCGCTCACGCAGGCACGTGCGTCGCGTTGCTGTCTTTGGCGTATGCAGGCATCACTTTCCAGCAGCCATCCGTATGGGCCGTATGTGTGGACATTGGCGGCCACGACGCCGGCAGCGTTTCCGGATTCATGAACACCGCGGCACAAGCAGGCTCGTTCGCGCTGGCAGTATCGTACGGATATATTGTGAAACTGACGGGCAGTTATGACGCTGCGCTCATTCCGGTGGCGGCAATGCTGCTGGCCGGCATCTTGTTCTGGAGCCGGATCAAAGATCTTCCAGCATCGGCGCGCTGAGAATCCGCCGCTCGGTCTGTTCCTGAATCACCAGATAAAGAAACCGCCGCAGGTCCGATGCCGTGTCCTTGGTCCACTCCCGCGGCTCAAGCTCGCGGATCGGCTTCTGGAACATCTCCCGCGCAATCTCCAGCGACTCTTCCTTCACCGGCAAACCCGGCAGGAATCCCGACAGGCGGACCGCCCACAGGCTGAAGTAAAGAATCGCCGGCCAGGCATATTCGGGCTGCTTCGGCATGGTGTGCAGATAATCGAGCACCGCTACCAGCAGGCGGTAGAATCGCTCCGCCGGCTCGTGCGGAGGCAGCAGTTCCTCGGTCACCTCCGCCATGTAGTCCAGCGCGACACCCACCTCAAACGTGGCCAGCAGCGGAAACGTCGACTGGATAATCTCGCAGGAATCAAGCGAACCAAGGTCGCGGTTCTCGCGCAGAAAGTAGGTCATCTGCACCTGCGACAGGCGCTCCAGACCCGCGCCGAAATTGCTCTTGGGGCGCCGCGCGCGCTTGGCCACGCCGCGCAGTTTGCCCTGTTCGCGCGTCAGGTAACTGACAATCAGGTCCGCTTCTCCGAAAGGAAATGTTTTTAGAATCAGGGAGTCGCTGGTGCTGGCGGGCATGCCGGAACGGACTTCAGCGTAGCACAGCGCGGTATGATGCCCCAGTGCAGGAACGCCTTGATCAGTTCGCCCGCCTCATGGGCCGGCTCGTCCCCGACGCCATCACCACATCGATTGTTCTGTTGTTGTTGCTGGCCGGGATGTCGATCGCGCTGGGCGACCCCGCATCGAAGTCTGTAGACGCCTATTACCAGGGTCTGTGGATGCTGCTGCCGTTCACCATGCAGATGACGCTGATCATCACCCTGAGCTCCGTGCTGGGCGCGACACCATTCTTTCGCGCGGCCATCGCTTCGCTCTCCCGCATGCCACGCACCACCAACCAGGTGATCGCGCTTTCCGTAGTGGTGGCGGGATTGGCTTCCTATCTTTACTGGGGCCTGGGGATGGCGCTTGCGCCGCTGGTGGCCATCCACTTCGCACGCGAAGCCGAACGGCGGCGGATTCCGGTGGACTTCCTCTTCCTTCTGGCGCTGCTGTGGGCGGCCAACTCGCTTTGGCAATACGGGCTCTCAGCCAGCGCGCCGCTTCTGATGGCCACGCCGGGACACTTCCTGGAAAAACTCACCGGCGTGGTTCCGCTGGCCAGGACCATCTGGTCACCAGCGGCGATCGTGCAGGAACTGGCGTTCCTGGTGATACTGATCTTCGCCGGCTGCCGCATGATGCCATCCCAATGCCGCCCGGTGTCTTCGTTCCCGGAGGCGCTCAGGGCGATCGAAGACCCCGCGCCGGACGGCTCACCCGTCAATTTCTCCGAACGCCTGGAGCGCAACTCGCTGGTGACGCTGCTGCTGTGCCTGGTGCTGGGCACGTGGCTCTATACGCACTTCTTCAAGCGCGGACTGGGACTGGATATCAACTCGTTGAATACCATCCTGCTGTTTTCCTGCCTGGCGCTGCACGGCAGCGTCCACCACTTCACCAAGGCGCTGCAGAAGGCGGTGCTGTCGGCATGGCCCGTCATCGTGCTCTATCATCTCTACGCAGGGGTGGCGGGCATGATCCAGCACACCTCTGTGGGCGAGTTTCTGGCGACGACAGTGGCCGCGGTCTCAACGCCATACACCTTTCCGCTGCTGGCTGCGGTGTCGGGCGCCGCGGTTTCGATGTTCGTACCCTCTTCCGGCGGGCAGTGGGCGATTCAGGGATATGTCACTTCGAAGGCGGCGATGGCGGTGGGCGTGTCTATTCCACGCGGCATACTGGCGCTGAGCGTGGGTGACCACATGGGCAACCTCACCTCGCCGTTCTGGTACATGGTGATCGGCGGCATTGCACGCGTGAACTTTCGCGAGTTCTTCGGCTACGGGTTGGTGTTCGCGGCGATCTGGTTCGTCCTGGGCGTGGTGGTGTTTACGTTCCTGCCCTGCTGAGCCGCGCCAGTGGTAGCATCGACACATGTTGCCCCTGCTCCTGCTCGCTGCCGTGGCATTCGCTCAGAACGCCCCGCATATCCGCGATTGGAAACCCGAACCCGGCGAACCCGGCCTGAGTCCAAAGTCGCGCTGCATGGACCTGCATAGCCTCACCGGATATGAATTCTCCGTCTTGACCACCGATGAGATTCCCGCCGCCGGCGCGCGCCAGCCGTTCTGCCGTGTCTGGATTCTGGTGCAACCGGAAATCCAGGTGGAAGTTTCGCTGCCCGCCAAATGGAACAACCGGCTTTACATGTTCGGCAACGGCGGATATGCGGGAGAAAAACTGGACGCGCCGAACCGCGTGGCGCATCGCGACGCCGCCGTGACATCGGGTTTCGTGGTCACGCAGACCAACACCGGACACGACGCGGAACGTGAGCCGCAGGGCACCTTCACCGTACATCCGCAGAAACTGGCAGACTACGCCTTCCGCTCCCTGCACGTTACGGTGGAAACCGCGAAACGGGTGGCCGAAGCCTACTACGGTTCGCGGCCAACCCGTTCCTATTACAACGGATGCTCCACCGGCGGCCGTCAGGGCCTGATCCTTGCCCAGCGCTATCCGCTGGACTTTGACGGCATCATCGTGGGTGCGCCGGCGTTGAACAACACCGCCAACCGCATCCGGTCCATCGCCACATGGCAGGCGCAGGCCAGGGCGCCGATCCGCACGGAGAAGCTGAAACTGCTGGCGGGGCGTGTGTATGAGCGTTGCGACGCCAGGGACGGATTGAAGGACAACCTGCTCACCGACCCCACGCAGTGCGACTTTCAACCTTCGCGCGACCTGCCGGTCTGCCAGGGCGCCGAGGCCGCCGATTGTTTCACCGCCGGGCAGATTCAGGTAATCGAGACCATTTACTCCGATGTCATGCTCAACGGCAGACGTGCCACATTCGGTTTTCCCAAGGGCGCCGAGGTCGCCGGACCCAACGGCCGCAGCGGCTGGGATGGATGGATTCTCAAGGATGACGGAATCGCGCAAGGCCCCATGTATGCCGAAAGCGCGCTCAAGTATATGTTGAAGTCCGTGCCCGATCCGGAGATGACGATCTTAAAATTCAATTTGGAGCGCGACGCCCACCTGCTGGACCGCGCAGGCAGGTTGATGAACGCCACCAATCCCGACCTTACGCGTTTCCGCGATCATGGCGGCAAGATTCTGATGTATTTCGGATGGGCGGATCCGGCCCTCAACCCGCGGCTGGGCATCGAGTATTACGACTCCGTGCGCCAAACCATGGGGGCGGGAACCGGCGATTTCTTCCGGCTGTTTATGATGCCCGGCGTGTTCCATTGCTCGGGAGGCGTCGGGCCGGCATGTTTCGATCCGCTGAAGCACATCGTGCCGTGGGTGGAGAAAGGCAAGGCGCCGGAGCGCATCGTGGCCCAGCAACTGGAACAGGGCCGTGTCGTGCGCACGCGGCCGCTGTGTCCGCATCCACAGGTGGCGCGCTATCGCGGCGCCGGCAGCGCCGACGAGGAAAAGAACTTCCGCTGCGAGCCATAATTAGGAGTGGCGCCGCACAAGCCTGAAATCATGTCGCCGGCCGGCTATTGGCCGCAGCTCCATGCCGCCGTGGAAGCCGGCGCCAACGCGGTCTACTTCGGGCTGAAGCACTTCACGGCGCGGGCGAAGGTCGGCTTCACGCTCGGCGAGTTGCCGGAGGCTGTCCGCACTCTTCACCAGCGCGGCGTCCGCGCCTACGTCACCTTCAACACCCTGGTCTTTAACCACGAGTTGGCAGAGGCCGCGGACACCATCGCCACCATTGCCCGGTCCGGCGCCGACGCCATTATCGTGCAGGATCTGGGAATCGTGCGCCTTGCAAAGCAGGTGGCCCCGGATCTGGACGTGCATGGAAGCACGCAGATGAGCATCACCAGCGCCGAAGGCGTCGCGCTGGCCCAAAGCTTTGGCGTCAGCCGCGTCGTGCTCGCCCGCGAGCTTTCGCTCCAGGACATCCGCGCTATCCGCGCCGCCACCACCTGTGAGTTGGAACTGTTCGTACACGGCGCCCTTTGCGTCTCCTACTCCGGCCAATGTTTTTCGTCAGAAGCCTGGGGCGGCCGCAGCGCCAACCGTGGCCAGTGCGCGCAAGCCTGCCGCCTGCCCTACGAACTCATGGTGGACGATCAGTTGCGGCCGCTGGGGGATGCCCGCTACCTGCTGTCGCCCGGCGATCTGTATGCGATTCACCAGATCCCGGAGATTGTGGAAATCGGAATCTCCGCTCTGAAAATCGAAGGCCGCTACAAGGACGCCGATTACGTGGCGCTGGCCACACGCGCCTACCGCAAGGCCGTGGATGACGCCTGCGCGGGTCGGGCGCTGAGCCTCACCGCCGTGGACGAACTGCAGTTGGAACAGGTCTATTCGCGCGGGCTTGGCCCGTTCTTCCTGAGCGGCACGGATCATCAGCGGGTGGTTCGCGGGCGGGCTCCGCGGCACCGCGGTGTCTGCCTGGGCCTGGTGGCCGGCGTCACGGCGGACCGCGCCATCATCACACCTTCCCCGAATCATCTCCTTTCGCCTTTGAAGCCGGGCGACGGCGTGGTGTTCGACGCCGCCGATCGCCGCAGCCCCGAGGAAAAGGAAGAAGGCGGGCGCGTCTATCAGGTGATCCCGCGCAATGGAACCGTCGAGATTCTTTTCGGCAACGGAGCCATCGACTTTGCCCGCGTCCGGCCGGGCGACCTGTTGTGGCGCTCGCACGATCCCGATCTCGACCGCATCGCGCGTCCGTTTCTTGAACCCGCCGCGCCGGTGGCCAGGCAGCGCGTCACGGTACGCGTAACGGCCCACGAGGATGAGCATCTGGAAGCTCACTGGGCGCTGGAAGAAGACCCGCGGACAGCCGTGATTGTCCGCACGGACGAACCGCTGCGCGCCGCCCGCAATCAGGCCCTTACCGAAGAGTTGCTGCGGCAGCACCTGGAAAGGTTGGGAAACACCCCGTACGAACTGGCCCACCTGGAGCTTGCAATCACGGGCCGGCCGTTCATCCCCACATCCCAGCTCAACCAGATGCGGCGCGCGGCTGTGGAAGCGCTGCAGCAGCGGCAGGCCGAGGTTCCGCCCCGGATGATCCACCAGCCGCGCCTGCAAATCGGCCGCGCGCGCGAAGCCGAGCCCACGGCCCCACAGCTTCACCTGCTGGTAAGAACGCCAGAGCAACTGGAGGCGGCCATTCAGGTCCGGCCGGCTTCCATCACGCTCGACTACCTGGAACTCTACGGACTTCGCCCGTCAGTGGAACGGATCCTGGCCGCCGGGTTAACGGCCCGCGTCGCCAGCCCGCGCATCCTGAAGCCGGCCGAGCAGCGGATCGTCCACTTCCTGCTGAAACTCGGCTGCCCGATCCTGGTGCGTTCGGCCGGTCTGCTGCACGCCCTGCGGGATCAGCCGCACCCTCCGCTGATCGGCGACTTCAGCCTGAACGCCGCCAACACCATCACCGCCGGTACGCTGCTGGACATCGGGCTAACGCGGCTTACTCCCACCCACGACTGCAACGCCGCGCAGGTGGTGGAACTGGCGCAGTCGGCAGGCGCCGAATCGATCGAGGCGATCGCCTACCAGCACCTGCCGGTATTCCACACCGAACACTGCGTCTTCTGCCGCTTTCTCTCAAGCGGCACAAGTTACCTGGACTGCGGCCACCCCTGCGAGAAGCATCGCCTGGCGCTGAAGGACGGCAGCGGCCGGGCGCACCCGGTGATGGCCGACGTAGGCTGCCGCAATACCGTCTTTGGGGCCGAGGCGCAGCACGCGGCCGCGCACCTGGAGGAATGGCTCAACGCCGGAATCCGCCACTTCCGCCTGGAATTCGTGCATCAGACGACGGGCCAGACGCGCGACATCGCCGAATCCTTCGCCATGGCGATTCGCGGACGGCTCACCGCCGCCGCCCTGTCCCAACGCCTGAAGCAGGCCAGTCCGGAAGGTATCACCGAAGGCAGCCTGTTTATTCCGAAGGATTATCTGCGGCTGCCTGTCCTGAATTAGCGCTACCAGTCCACAACGGAACCGTCATCGTCGTCGAATCGCGTCAGATACGGCTTCGGCTCTCCTACCTGCGCCTTCAGCTTGTCCTCATCGATGGTGATGCCCAGTCCGGGCTCAGTGAGCAGCGGCCGATGTCCGCCGGTCACCGCCGGCAGAGGCTTCGCCAGCAAATCGGAATATTCGTTGTCGCCGCGCTCCTGAATCAGGAAATTCGGCACCGATGCCGCGATTTGCAGACTCGCCGCAAGCGAACACGGCCCCTGCGGATTATGCGGCGCAAGCGGCGAATAGTAAGTCTCGGCCATCCCCGCGATGATCTTCAGTTCCGTAATTCCGCCGGCGTAACAGACGTCCGGCTGCAGAATCGTGGCCGCCCGTTTTTCCAGGATCTCGCGGAAACCCCACTTGGTAAAGATGCGCTCCCCGGTGGCGATGGGGACATGCGTCTTGCGGGCCATCTCCGCCATCACGTCCACGTTCAGCGCCTGCGCGATCTCCTCATAGAACCACGGATGATACGGCTCCAGCGCATGGATCAACGACATCGCCGTGGGCGGCTGCACGGCGCCGTGAAACTCCACTCCGATGTCCACGCCCTTGCCCACCTTCTCCCGCAGCGCCTTGAAGCGCTCCACAACCTCTTCTACGAACAACTGGCCTTCGTTGTATTTGAAGGGTGCGCGCTTGGAGCCGCGCAGGCCGACCTTGATGGCATTGACGCCGGTCTTGTCGCTCAACGTGCCGTATACGCGCACGCGGTCGCGCGTGGGCCCGCCCAGCAGGCGATGCACCGGCACGCCGTATACCTTGCCGGTGATGTCCCACAGCGCCTGGTCGATGCCGCTGGAAATCGCCGTTTTGATAGGCCCGCCGCGGTAAAAGGCGCCGCGATGGATCGCCTGCCAGTGGAAGGTCACCCGCGTGGGGTCCTGACCGATCAGGTAGTTGCCCACCTCCAGTGCCCCGGCCGCGCACGCCTTGGCGTCATCCTTCAGCATCTCTCCCCATCCGGTGACACCGGCGTCCGTTGAAATTTTCACGAACACCCAGGAGTTCTTCAATACGAAGCTCTCGATCTTGGTGACCTTGATCTTGTCTTTGGGGCCAACGGCTGCGGCGTCCGTGCGTAGGGCCGCCAGCGCGGCCGAACCGAGGAATCCTTTCATCAAGCCACGGCGTGTTGTCATGGTTGTCTCCTAAAACTGAATTCGCGCCTGAACCTGGTAGAAGCGGTTCAACGACGATGTTTGGCTGAGTATCCGTCCGAAATTTGTCGAGACGGGTGAAATATCGGGAGCGTTCATCTGTGAGCGGTTCTGCAGGTTGATGGCGTCGGCGCGGAACTGCATGCGGATTCCCTCGGTGATGCGAAACTCTCGCAGCAGGTTGGCGTTCCATTGATTCAACCCGTCGGCGCGCAGTCCGTTGAAAAATCGCGGGAAGATGCGGGTGTGAAAGGCGGCGGGCTGGTTGGCGGGCACGCGTTCAAACGGCAGCGCGGTATTGAACCATTGGTTGAGTGACTTGGTTCCCGACGTCGCGTCCTGTTCAAACGTAGTGATGTCGCCGCGGTAGAAAATGTTACCCCAACCCAGCATGGGTCCGGGCTGGAATTCGTAAGTGGCGGCGATCTGCCAGCCGCCCAGGATGTGGTTGAGAACGCCGGTCTTCAGGAACGCCCGGCCCCGCCCGAAGGGCAGTTCCACGATGCCTGTGGCGGTGATCCGGTGGGGACGCGCGGTGTTGCTGGCCCACCACAGCCGAGGCTCCAGATCGAACTCATTCTCAAAAATGGTGCGGTTGTCCTGGTGCATCCGCGTGTAGGATGCGTTCATCATGAATCCGCCAGCGAAGCGCCGCTGAAAGTTCACCTCCAGGGCATGCGTACGGGCCTTGCCGGTTTCCTCGGCCTGATTGTTCAGCCCGTTCATGTGCGGGAACGGCCTCAGAAGGCGGTTCTTGGCGATGGTGCGGTTGGTGAACTGGGCCAAGGTTGACATCTGTTGGTAGACCACCGGGTGAGAGGCGCGCAGGTCCTCGAAGTTACTAATATGGAACGGGTTCGGCACCTGGCGGTTCATGTCCGTGGCCACGGCGTTGTTGCGCGTATTTCCCGACGCCCAATACTGCTCGGGAAGCGCGTCCAGCCGGCGCGTCACGTTGACGCGGTCAGCCCACTGGCCCCAGTAGGAAACCTCCACCAGCATGTTGTTGGTTAACTCGCGCTGCACGCCCACGCGCCACCGCTGCACGCGCGGATGGCGCCGGTTGTAATCCCAGAAGCTGAAGCCCTGGCCCACTCTGGCCATCGGCCCCAGCGCATCTTTTAACGGAACATCGAAGCGCGTTCCGTCCTGGCGCACGGGGAACGGATCCCTCAGCGGCGAGATTCCGTTCCTTGGATCGCCGGCCAGCCAGTCCACGCCGAAGTTATTGGTCAGCACGGTATTGGTGGGACGTGAGAATCCGAACTGATCCGCTGCCTGGTTCATCACGTTGAGCGTGTCGAAGTAAATGCCGTAGCCGCCGCGAATCACCGTTTTCGAGTTTGTCTGCCATGCCGCCGAGACACGTGGCAGAAACATCAGTTCGTTCTGCCACAGCTTGCGGTCGGCGCCGTTTCTGCCCGCGTAGACAGGTCCGCCCCGCACCACGAAAGCACTGGCCGGCAGTTCAGGCAGAGGGTTGCGGGCGTAGGCGGCCTGCGCGGCGGCGGAAATCGGCAATTCGACATTGGGATCGAAATAGGCGATCGCCCGGTCATAACGCTCCGTCGGCCCCTGCTCAAACTCCATGCGCAGACCGTAGGTCAGCGTCAGCTTTCGGGAGACGCGCCAGGTGTCCTGCGCGTACCATCCGTAGTAAGGATTCATCAGCGCGAAGGTGTCGTTGGTATCTACTGACATGGCCGTCGGAATGCCCATCATGAAAGTCGCCCAGGTCAACCCCAGCGCGCCTGCGGGAGTGAATCCGTCCTCATCCTTGCGCACGAACGCATTGGCGAAGGCGAAGTTACCCGACGTAAACCCGCCGTTCTGGATTTGCGTCCGGTATTGCTGCCGGAGATCCACCCCGGCCCGCAGCGAATGCGAGTTGCGCACATGGGAGAAGTTGTATTTCACCGCCTGCTGGCGGCCCTGCGGCCCGGGATCAACGGTGGTGCTCAACACCATGTCGCCCGACCAGGCGGTCATGCCCGGCCAGACCACGCGCGGCATCACGCAGCTTCCGCCGCACTTGGCGTCCATGTAGGAAGGCAGGCCCGCATCGCTGGGTTTATACTTTCGCGTGCCCAGGCGCTGGTTCTGCGTGAGAAAGCGCGTGGCGTCCACCGAAACATTCATCACCGTGGAAGCGTTCATGGCGTAAGTCCAATCCACGGCGCCGCTCAGCGTCGGACGCTTTTCGTTCCACGCCATCAGCCCTGGCTCGGATTCATAGGTGTAATCCTGGGCATCTTCCACGAACCAGCTATTCAGCCACCGGAAGAAGAAACGGTGCTTTTCACTCGCCTGATAGTCGATGCGATTGTTCCATGAACTGTAGTCCACGTTGTTCGGCATGCCCGTGGCCAGATAGTTGTTGAACGGCTCACGCCTCGGGTCGGTGGGATCGTTGTTGGGGACGGGCATGCGCTGCGTGTAGAACGAATACACGGGGTTCGTCCGGCGGTTGGCGGGAATCAGATTGCCGGCAAACGGGGTACGGACAAAGTGACCGGCGCGGGCCGGATCCACGCGCGTCGTCAACGGATCGTAGACCTGGTAGCGAACCGCATCAACGGGCAACAGCGCCGAAAAGTCGCCGTTGCGCATGGCCATGGTTGGCACGGTGTAGTTGATCTCACTGGGGCGCGCCGCCTGCCGGTTCTTCAGACCCGAATAGCCGAGGAAGAAAAAGAGCTTGTTGCGGCCGTCCAGCAGCTTCGGAATATACACAGGCCCGCTGATGGTTCCGTGGTAGTTGTTGGTGTGGCCGGCCGGCAGCAAGGGACTGCCCGCCAGCGAATCAGCCAGTGCGGCGTTACCGGCGGCGCGCGCGGCGGCGATCTGCGAATAGCGGCTTTTTTTCACAAAAAACGGCGCGGCGTTCCAGCGCTGGTTGAAATACTGATAGGTGGCAGACCCGTGCAGCGCGTTGGCGCCGGACTTGGTGGACATCGATACGTTCAATCCCGTGGAATGCCCAAATGAAGCATCGAAATTAGACGTTTCGATCCGGAACTCGTCAATCACATCCGGGCTCGGCATATAAGACACGCGGCGATTGGTGCCGTTGGTGGACGCGCCGTCGATAGACCATTCGTTGCCACCCACGCCGCCGGGCATGTTATATCCGGAGCCCCCGCCAATCTGGCCCTGCACAAGGAACTGCGTGGTGCCGGGGACCTGCACGCCCGGCGCCAGCCTTGCCAGCATGGAAACGTTGTTGCCCAGCACCGGCAAGTCCATCACTTCGCGATGCGTGATGGCGCGCCCGGTGGTCACGCTGTCGGTGTTCAGCAGAGGCGCATCCGCCGTCACGGTAACAGATTCGGCCGTGCCGCCGACCTCCAGTTGCATGTCGATCAACAGCCTTTCACTCAGGGCGAGCGTGATGCCGGTGCGCGAGACACGCTTGAATCCCGCCATCTCCACCGTCACGCTATATTCGCCGGGTAACAGCAGCGGCGCCTCATAGTAGCCGCTGGCATTGGTAGTGAGCCGCGTCAGTGCGCCGGTGCCGGTATTGGCCACCGTCACCGCCGCGCCGGCCACCACTGCCGCCTGGGCGTCGGTTACAGTACCGGAAATGCTACCCCTGGTATCCTGGGCCAGGCATGAGCCCACTATAGAAACAAACGCCACCAACGTGGCGGACAAGATTCGCAAAATGACTCTCCTCATGAGAAGCGTCCCCCATCATATCGTGAAACCCGGGCGTCTCCCGCGCGTCCAACGGCACATGTTTCGTGCCCTGTCCGTCCTTTTCCTTCTTGCCTCTCTTTGCCTGGGCCAGACCCGCGAGGAGCGGTGGCGCCAGGATCTGCAGTTTCTGGAACAGCAACTCGTCTCCCGCCACCCGAATCCGTTTACCAGGATCAGCCGCGCCGAATTCACTGAGTCCATCCGCGGCATTGAGGAATCCATCACGCGGCGGACGGACGTCCAAATGGCGGCCGCCCTGGCACAACTGACGGCATCGATCGGCGACGCGCACACCAGCATCGGTCTCACGCAGACCAATGCCCGCGCCACGTTCCTGCCCATTCGCGTCCGCTGGTTCCCCGACGGGCTGTTTGTCACCCAGGCCGCCGAGATTCATGCCCGCGCCATCGGCAAGCGCGTCCTGCGCATCGGTGACAAGACGGCGGAGGAAGCATTCGCGCTCCTGCGGAACTACATCTCCCACGAGAATGAGAACTGGGCCCGCCTGCAATCCGCATTTCTCCACGTGAGCCCGGAGATTCTCCAGGCGGCGGGGGTAGTGGAATCCACCGGACCCGTCCGCTTCGGCTTTGAGGAGTTCGAACTCACCGTTTCCCCCGCCAATGTCGCCCTGGTGAACGCGCCATATCTATCGCGCCCGGGGTTTCCGCTTTACCGGCGCAACCCGGCGCAGCCGTACTGGTTTGAATACCTTCGCGAATCCCGGACCGTCTACCTGCAGTACAACCAGTGCCGTGACACGCCCGCGCTGCCATTCAGCCAGTTCACCCGTGAGTTGATCGCGTTTGTGGAGGCAAACCCCGTGGACAGGATCATCTTCGACTTCCGCAATAACACGGGGGGCAATTCCGCCGTGCTTACTCCTTTATTGCAGGAGTTGGGCGCGTCCTTCGTTGCCGGAAAGTTCAACCCCGCGCGTGGCTCGTTCCTGCTGATCGGCCGTCAGACCTTTTCGTCGGCATCGCTCAACACGGCCGACATTAAGCGGCAGGGCGCCACGCTACTGGTAGGAGAAGCGACGGGCGGGGGCGCCAGCGGATTCGGCGAGGTAGTGGGCTTTCAACTGCCCAACTCCCAGTTGACCGGCCAGGTCTCTACACGGCTGTTCACTGTCAGCGGCTTCCCGGGGACCACCATCCAGCCCGACATTCAGGTGGATCTCACCGCCGCCGATTACTTCGCCGACCGGGATCCGGTACTCGAGAAAGCTCTCGATCAATAGCTCCTTTGGCCTGCGAATTGCCCCCGTTGGCGATGGAGGCTTTCTCATGCCAAGCGCCGATTCCGATTCCCGCCGGCGGCTGCTCTACATGATGTTCACCTACGTGGCGATCGCCGCCCTCCTCACGGCTATCCTGCGGAACACCGTTGCGCCAGGCGGGGATCCGCGAGTCTCCTACAGCGATTTTGCCGCCGAGGTGAAGGCCGGCAAGGTGGCCGAAGTGAGGATCAGCGAACGGGAGTTTGCGGGAATCCTGAAGCAACCCGAGGGTGAAAAGACGCCGCCGAAGCGCATTTTGGCCACACGCTTACCCGGACTGGAAGAGACGGATCTGCTGCGCGACCTTGAGCGGCACGGCGTGAAGATCACTGGCACTATCGAAACTGAATCGCGCTGGTGGCAGTTCCTGCTGGGCTGGGGACCGCTGCTCCTGCTGTTGATCGTCTACATGCCGGCGATGTCCCGGATGCGCGCTGGAGTTGGCGGATTCACTTTTGGCAAGAGCACCGCCAGAGTTCTGGACCAGCCAAGCCGGACCGGCGTTAGCTTCAAGGACGTCGCCGGTGTCGACGAAGCCGAGGCGGAACTGGTGGAGATTGTCGATTTCCTGAAGACTCCGGCGCGTTACCAGCGGCTGGGAGGACGGATTCCGAAGGGCGTTTTGCTGGTGGGACCACCGGGCACGGGCAAGACGTTGCTGGCGCGCGCGGTGAGCGGCGAAGCGGGTGTGCCGTTCTTCTCGCTTTCCGGTTCGGAGTTCGTCGAGATGTTCGTTGGCGTGGGCGCCGCCAGGGTGCGCGACCTGTTTGAGCAGGCGAAACTGCGGGCGCCCTGCATCATCTTCATCGATGAGTTGGACGCGATCGGCAAATCGCGCGCCGGACGCGGCGTCTATTTCTCCCATGAGGAACGCGAGCAGACGCTGAACCAGTTGCTGGCCGAAATCGATGGCTTCGACCCGTCAAAGGGTGTGATCATCATGGCCGCCACCAACACGCCGGAAGTGCTGGATCCGGCGCTGCTGCGGTCCGGCCGCTTTGACCGGCAGGTGGTGGTGGACCGGCCGGACCTGAAGGGGCGGGAGGAGATCCTGAAAGTGCATGCCCGCAAGGTCACCCTGGGCCCCGATGTGAATCTGGGAACGCTGGCCGCGCGCACCCCCGGCATGGTGGGCGCCGATCTGGCGAACATTGTGAACGAGGCGGCCCTGATGGCCGCGCGGCGCGAGGCCGACGCTACGGCGATGGCGGATTTTGAAGACGCCACCGACCGAGTGATGCTGGGCCTGGAGCGAAAATCATGCGTGATGAGCCGGGATGAAAAGCGCCGTGTGGCCTGCCATGAAGCCGGACACGCCCTGGTGGCCCTGTCTCTGCCCCACGCCGACCCGGTGCATCGCATTTCGATCATCCCGCGTTCCATTGGCGCGTTGGGCCACACGCTGCAATTGCCCACGGAGGAACGCTACCTGATGACCCGGTCCGAACTGGAGGATCGCATCGCCGTGATGCTGGGCGGACGCGCGGCCGAGGAGATCTGCCACCCCGACGTTTCCACCGGCGCGGCCGATGACCTGGAGTGCGCATCGGAACTGGCGCGGCAAATGGTCACCCGGTTCGGCATGAGCGTGGAGATGGGCAAGGTGGCCTACGGGCGTTCGGCGCAGTCGAAGTATCTGCCGCTGCCGGGCATGGAGGGTCGCAATTATAGCGATGAAACGGCCAGGCGGATCGATACGGAAGTCCGGCGGCTGGTGGACGCCATGTACGCCAGGGCGCGGCAGGCGCTGGAGCGGCGGCGTGAGGAACTGGAGCGCATCATCGCCGGACTGATCGAAAAGGAAACGCTGCACCGCGACGAGTTGCAGGCTTTGCTCAGAAGCTCGACGGGCGGGCAGACTCCTGCTTCGCCTCCGCCTCCAGCAGATTCCGCGCCGCCTCGGGAACAATCCGCCAATTGCGGTCCGCCTGCGCCGGAAGCAGCTTTCGTTCGGTGTAGTATTCCACGATGAGATTGCGGATCTCTTCGCCCGACTTCCACAACACGCGGGCATTGCGGAACATGGTGTAACCCGCGCTGCCGCCGGCGCGGTAGTTGTTGACGGCGACCTTCAAAGGCTGGGCGTCTTCCAGCGGTTTGCCGCGATACATCAGATTGCGTACACGCTCACCGGCCGGCCGTGTGAGGTCGATCTCATACTCCACGCCCTGCGCCATGTCGTAGTTGTAGCCGATGACTTTCGGGTTCACCAGCGGGCCCGCCGCGCAGGACGGATCGGCGCAACTCAGGTAGAAGCGGGCCGAGTTTTCCAGCGCCTCGCGCAGCATCTTCCCGTTGCCCTCCACCACGTAGAGTTCGTTGTCGTAGATGTAAAGCGCGGCCACCTGGCGCACGGTGATGGGGCCCTTGGGAAAACGTACGCGCGGATTAAACATCGAGGTCAACGAAACATCGGCCTTGGAGTAGTGCAGTTGCACGGCGTGGATGGCGTCCACCAGCGGCGTGTCCGAGACGCGCGAGAGGCCGCCGTCCATTGCGCCGGGCGATTCCGCCACCGGCGTATCCAGATAACGCTCCGTCAGTTCATGGTAGGGGCGGCCGATGGCGAGAATCTCCTCATCCGCCGCGGTCCTGGCCGTCACCGGCAGCAGCCTGCCGGATTTTGAAGTCACACGCCAGGGACCGCCGCCTTCCCGCTCCAGTTGAAGATCCACCCGGCCCAGCGAAAAGCCCCAGTTCTTGGGCTGATGCAGCAGAACATCGCCCAACATGTGCTGGGCAAGCTGCTGGTGCGTGTGGCCGAAGATGATGGCATCGATGCCTTTCACCCTGCTGGCGATCTGGTGAATCATGTTCTCAAAGCCGGTCTCGCCAGTGCGGATCTCGCCGGTCTTCAGATCGCGGTCAAGACCGGCATGCGCGGCCACAATCACCACATCGGGCTTGTGCTTGCGGCGCAACTCCGCCAGCGCGATTTCCGTTGCCTCGACGCCACTGAGGAATCGGAGCCCTTTGTAGTTCTCCGGCTTCTCCCAACTGGGTACGGCGGGCGTGGTGATGCCGATGATCGCCACCTTCACACCGTTAACCGTTTTCACCACGTACGGCGCAAAGGGTTTAATGGCGCCGCTGCGCGGGACCACGGTATTGGCGGAGATCCAGGGGAAGCTGGCGCCGGAGCGGGCCAGTTCCAGATTTTTGAGTCCGAAATTGTACTCGTGGTTGCCCACTACCATCGCGTCGTAACCCAACCGGCTCATGGCCCGCATCATCGGATCGCCTTCGAGCGGCTTACCATCGAATCCCAGCCCCAGCGGAAGCTTCCCGGTGCGGACGTAGTGCTGGTAGACGCCTTCGAGCGGCGCGCCCTGGATCGTGTCGCCGCAATCGATCAGCAGCGCATTCGGGTTTTCGCTGCGCTGCGCGCGGATCAGCGTGGCGGTCTTGGCCAGCCCGCGCTCGGCCGTCCGTCCCGTGAAATAGTCGTAAGGGAAGATGTTGCCGTGCAGATCGGTGGTGGCCAGCACGGTGATGGTGACGCTCTCCGCCTGGCAGAGAGCGTTCACGACGGTTAGTAACAGAAGCCGGAGCGGGGACACACCATTAGTATAATTTGAAGGCAGTATAATTTGAAGGAATGCGTAGATTTGCGACTTTTCTAGGGATTTGCGGCGCGTTGGCGATTGGCGGATGGGCACAGGCGCCGGCGACGAAGGCCGCCGCCGTAAAGGCTCCCCCCGCCCCGGCCCTTGCGCCCGGACTTTACGGAACGATGACGACGACGATGGGAGTCATCCGGTTTAAGCTGCATGAGAAGGAAGCGCCCATTACGGTGAAGAACTTCGTCGACCTCGCGTTGGGCAAAAAAGCCTGGCGCAATCCGAAGGGCCAGATGGTGCGCACGCCGCTGTTCAACGGCCTGACGTTTCACCGCGTGATTCCCGGGTTCATGATTCAGGGTGGCGATCCGACAGGCACCGGTGCGGGAGAAGTGGGCTTCGTCATCGAGGACGAGTATCATCCCTCGCTTGCCTTTGACAAGCCGGGCGTGTTCGGCATGGCCAACGCCGGGCCCCGGACCGGCAGTTCGCAGTTCTTCATCACCGAAGGGCCGACGCCGCACCTCACCGGCCGGCATTCGATCTTCGCCCAGGTCATCGACGGCCAGCCGCTGGTGGAACAGATCGCCCGCGTGCCCAGGGACAACCAGGATAAGCCGCGCACGCCGGTGAAGATCGTAAGCATCACCTTCCGGCGGGTGGGCCCCGTGCCGCCGAACGCACCCGAAGGCGCGCCGGCAATGAAAAAAGCGGCGGCCCCGGTGAAGAAGGCCGCCGCTCCGGTTGTGAAGAAGGCTGCTCCCGCGGTGAAGAAAGCGGCCCCTGTCACAAAGGCCGCTCCCGCCGCAAAGAAATAACGTCCGTCAGAACGAGTACTTTAATCCAAACTGCACCACTCGGGCGTCCCCGGGCATGCCGCCGGCGCCCTGATTGGTGCTGGTGACGCGCCCGAAGTTCGCCGTATCCCTCACGTTCAGCCCGGGCGCGCCCAGGTTCACGTGGTTGAAGAAGTTGAAGAACTCCGCCCGGAACTGGATCTGGTGGGACTCAAAGATCCGGAAGACTTTGTTGGCCGAAGCATCCACCTGATTCATGCCCGGCAGATGAAGCGGATGGCGCGCGGCCGATCCGAAGCTTCCGTTGACGGGCACCGTGAATGCGCCGGTGTTGAACCACCGCTCGCGGGTGCGTTCTCCACGATCGAGCATGGCCTGCTGTCCGGTGGCATTGGGCCGGGAGACGATGCCCGTGCCGGTGGTATCCACTACACCCGCCAGCGCCGCCGCGAAACCGGTCTGCGCGGTGATGATCGTGCCGAGTTGCCAGCCTCCCAGCAGCGAACGAACCACGCCATTTGAGTGGTTCTTCAGGAACGGCACGTCGTACATCGCGGCGATCGACAGCCGGTGCCGGATATCGAATACCGAGGGCGAGCGCGATCCGGCCAGGTCAAAGTAGTCCTGCACGCCGTTCAGGAAGCTGCCCCCGCCCACGCTGGAGATATCGGCGTTGGAGAGGCTCTTCGAGAAGGTATAGGACGCGATGAGGGTGACCCCGCTGGCGCTGCGCCGTTCGCCCTTCATCTGCAGCGAATGGTAGGTGGAATTGCCGATGGACTTGACCACGCTGATATTGTCGAAACCCTGGAACGGCCGCCGCGGCGCCACTGCCGGTCCGGGCGTGATCACCTCGATCGGGCGGTTGCCGTCAAAGGCCAGCGTCAGCCGCGTGCCCTTCGATCCCACGTAGCCGAGATCATAGAAAATCTGGCCGGGCAGCTTCTTCTGGATCATGAAGTTCCACTGCTGGGTGTAGGAGGTGCGGATATTCGGGTCCAAAGCGCCCGAACCGAACAACCCGGCCCGCGTGTCGCCCTGGCCTTGGAAGGCGGTGGCGACATTGATGGGGTTGGTGGCGCTGCCGGTGAAAGCGAACGTCCGCACGATAGGCGGATTCAGCGTCAGCGTGGTCCAGGAGTTGGTGATCTCCGGCGTGTAGTAAATGCCGTAGCCGCCACGCAGCACCATGTCGTTGAACTTGGGCACCTGGTAGGCGAACCCGATGCGCGGGCCGAAGTCGTTCTTATCGGAATAGACAAGCGCAGCCGGCCGGTCACTGGTGTCGGCGATATCCGGAAACCCGTGGAAGGTCTGGCGTGAGGGAACAAACCCGTTGAGATCGAAGTTGGTCGCCTTGCCGCGCTGGATGGGCGGCTGGTAGAACTCATAGCGCATCCCGAAGTTCAGGGTGAAGCGCGGAGTCACCTTCCAGTCGTCCTGAAAATAATAGGCGTGCCACCAGTTGTTCATGCGAGTGGCGAAGGGCTCCACTGAGACCTGGGCGGTGGTGGCAAGGCCCAGCAGAAACTCGGCAAACTGGTTGTCCAGCGTGCCGGCGGCGCCGCCGGCTGATGTCACCTGGCCGTTGTAGGTGAAGGAGCCGCGGGGATTTACCGCTTCGTCGAACGTCCAGTTGCGTTTGGCCACCAGGGCGCCGATCTTGAAGTTGTGCGCGCCCTTGCGCCAGGAGAGGTTGTCGGCAACCTGCCAGAGCTGATTGAGGCGGTCCCGCGGACCGATACCGCGCACCGACGGCATCAGATAGCCGGCTGAGAAGGTGGGCGGGCCGAAGTCGCGCGAACGTGTGGCGACGCCGGGAATCCCGATCTTGTTCCCGATGTCAAGATCGGGCCGGTCCGTGGTGCCGAAGAACTCGTGTTCGAAAAAGCGGTGCCACCCGGCGCGCAGTTCGTTCACCATGCTGGGTCCGAACACGTGCGTTTCGGCCAGCGAAAGATTCTGCGCCCGGCCGGTGTTGCCGCGCGTATCCCAGACAAACGTCGGCACGGTGTCGTCGGCCTGGGTGTTGAAGATGTAGCTGCCGTTCACGGTGTCGCGCTCGGAAAAAGTGTGGTCGATGCGCGCGACATACTGGTCCTGCTCGATGGGCGCAGCCGCGCGCGGCCCGCGATAGTTGATGCCGGGCTCGGCGGTGTTGGGCTGGGGCACATACCCGTCCAGGAAGGCGCGGGCGTGGGAGGCGATGCGATTGGCCGGAATGCGGTTGCCGGCAAACGGCTGGCGCGTGGTGGGATCGATGATCACCGCGGTGGTGCCCGAAAAGTCCCCCTGGCGCTGGGCGGTGGGCGGGATCAGCCCCTGGCCCCCGAACGATCCGGCAATCTGGCGGCCTGACTCCCAGTTGAAGAAGAAGAACGTCTTGTTTTTCCCGTTATAGGCTTTGGGGATCAGCATGGGCCCGCCAATGTTGGCCCCGTACTGGTTGCGATTGAGACGCGGCGGCTTGGCGCCCGGCACGCGCGGCTGGAATCCGTTCAGAGCCGTGAACTCGTCGTTGCGGTTGAACCACCATGCCGTGCCGTGGAAGGCGTTGGTGCCGCTCTTGGTGCTGAGGTTCACCTGGCCGCCGGGAGCGCCGCCCACTTCGGCCGAATAAGTGCTGGACTGCACCTTGAACTCATGAATGGCATCGATGGAGGGCGAGAAGCTGAAGCTGTAGGAATCCAGATCCATCGCTTCGATGCCGTCGTAATAAAAGCGGTTCTGCGTGTCGCGCGCGCCGTTGGCGGACATGCCCACTGCCTGGCCCACCGATCCGCGTAGGCGGCGCACGGTGATCGATCCCGGCGTGCCCGGATTCACTCCGGGCGTAAGCAGGGCGAGTTGGACAAAAGAGCGGCCGTTGAGCGGCAGTTCCACCACCTTTTGCGAATCGATCACGGTGCCGACGGTGGCGTTCTCAGTCTGCATGAGCAACGCACCGGCTTCGACCGTCACGGATTCCGCGGTCTGGCCCAGCGTCAGCTTGACATCCAGACGGGCCACCTGATCGACGGAGAGTTGGAACCGGCTGACGGAAGCTTTTTGAAATCCGGCTGCTTCAACAAGGAGCGTATAAGGACCTGTGGGAACGAACGGAAATTCGTAGGCGCCCAGCGTGTCGGTGACGGCTGCGCGGCTGACGTTCGTGTCGGCATTTTTCAGTTCGACGCGGGCGCCCTGAACGGCTGCGCCCGAGGGGTCGGTGACAGCGCCCGTAACCTTGGCGGTGATCGCCTGAGGGAGGGCGGGAACGGCTGTGGCAAGAAGCGTCACAGCGATTAGGGAACGAAAAGAAAGACCCATTCGATGACTGTAGCATTTCAGGCCGCGGCCGCGACGATTCCGTGAATTTTGGGTGAGAGGAATCCCGGGGAAATCACACTATTCCATTAGAGCAACCGATTTCAGCCATCGCGGCCGGACAAGCCCTCTCCGTGTGAACTGGCGGCCGGCCGCCTTCTTTCCGCACGTGCGCACCCCGTTCCTAATTCCGGCCGTGGGCTTTGCCCTGGGCATCGCGCTGACCCGCTATGCCGGCCCGTCGATGGCTGACCTCTATCGCCTGATGGGTGTGTTTGCGCTGGCTGTCCTGTTTTCCCGTCATCGCCGATGGTATGCCGCCGGGTTGTTCTGTTCTCTCGGGGCGGCGGTGGCTACGATGCAGCAGCCCGGCCCACCGCCGCTATTGGATGCCGGATCGGGCGAAGTGGTGTTGTTGGAAGGCTGCGTGGTAGAGCCGCCGGCATTCTTTGAGGACAAAGAGCAGTTCGTTCTGGAACTGGCGCCGGGCGCGCGGGTGCGGGCCCAGCTATATCTGAAAGAAGGCGAAACGCCACCGCCACTGCGCTACGGACAGCGCGTCGAGGTGGAGGCGCAGGTGCGGCCGCCGCGCAACTTCCGCAACCCCGGCGCCTTCGACTATGTGGCGTGGCTGGCGCGCCGCCAGATTCACTGGCACGCCACTGTGCGGTCCGGCGCCGCGCCCCGCGTGCTCGACGGCGCCTGTGGCTCGCCCTGGATGGCGTGGATCTACGGCCTGCGCGCCGCGGTGCTGGAACGGGTGGAGGGAACCTACTCGCCCGACGCCTATGACGTTGGCCTGCTGCAGGCGTTGCTGGTGGGCGATTCCTCGCGGCTGGAAAGGATCTGGGCGGATCATTACCGGCGCACGGGCACCTATCACGCCATCGTCGTATCGGGGCTGCACATCACGGTGATCGGCGGCGTGCTGGTCGGCCTGTTCCGGTTTCTTTCGATGCACCGGACGGCGGCAAGGCTGGCCGCAGTGGCTTTCGTGTGGATCTACGCGGGCATGTGCGGATGGCAGGCGCCGGTGGTGCGGTCAGCGGGCGGATTCACCCTGTTTGCCATCGGCGGGTTCTTCTTCCGCAAAGTGAGGCTGGCAAACCTGCTTAGCGTGCTGGCGCTGGCGTTTCTGATCAGCGATCCATCGCAGTTGTTTGAAGCAAGCTTCCAGTTGACGTTTCTGGCCGTGGCGGCGCTGGGCGGATTGGCGGGCCCGGCGGCGGAGAACGGCGTGGCCGCCATGGCGCGCGGGGCCTGGCACATCGAAGATGAAGGCCGCGACCTGCACGTGGCGCCCAGGGTGGCCCAGTTCCGCGTGGAGTTGCGCCTGATCGCCGAAACCATCCATCTTTGTCTGAAACTGCCGCTGCGGGCGGCGCAGTGTCTGGTGGAGGCGCCGGGCTGGGGGATGATGTGGTCGGCCGAAGTGTTTGTGGTGTCGGCGGCGGTGCAGTTCGGCCTGGCGCTGCCCATGATTCTTTACTTCCATCGGCTGTCGTTCTCGGGGTTGACGGCAAACCTTGTGGTGACACCGCTGTTGACGGTTGCCGTGCCGCTCGGGTTCGTTTCGCTTTTTTCCGGTTGGGAATGGACGGCCTGGTGTACGCGGGCGCTGGTGAAGATTGCACGGCTCACCGCGGAATGGCACGCCGCATGGGAGCCCAACCTTCGCGTGCCCGATCCGCCAGTGTGGCTGGGGGCTCTGTTCATGGCGTCGCTTCTCATGCTGGTGATCCGCCGCACGAAGGTGTGGTTTGGTGTCTCGGCGGCCCTGCTGTTACTGATGGCGGTGCATCCGTTTCCGCCTCACCGGCAGCCCGGCGCGCTGGAGATGACCGTCACCGACGTTGGCCAGGGCGATAGCGTGCTGATCGGTTTCCCGGATGGCAAGTGGATGGTGGTGGATGGCGGCGGCATTCCCGTCTTCGGAAACCGCGCACGCCGCACACGCATGGATATCGGCGAAGATGTGGTGACGCCGTATCTGCTCTCGCGCTCCATCCGCAAGGTGGACGTGCTGGTAAACACGCATCAGCATGACGACCACGCGGCGGGGCTGGTTGCGCTGATGGAGAACTTCCGTCCCGCCGAGTTGTGGGTCGGCGCCACACCGCCGAGTGAGGCGTACCGCCAACTTCACCAGGCGGCTGCGAGGCTGGGTGTAACCGTGCGGTCGATGCGGCAGGGACCTCCGTTCGCCTTCGGCGGGGCGAGGATGCAGGTGCTGGCGCCCACCGAGGAATACGAACCCCGAGCGGCGCCATCGAACAACGACTCACTGGTGATGCGCATCGAATATGGCCAGCATGCGTTTCTGCTCACCGGCGACGTGGAACGGCAGATGGAGTACGCGGTGGCGGATCGGGTTGGCAGGGTGGACGTGCTGAAAGTGGCGCACCACGGAAGCAAAACGTCCACCACGGCGGCGCTGCTCGACGCCGCGCGTCCGGCGGTGGCGATTATTTCAGCGGGCAAGGACAACCTGTTCCGGCACCCGCATCCTGACGTCATCGCGCGGCTGGAGGAACGGCGCATCACCACGTTGCGGACCGATGAATGGGGATTGGTGACGGTGCGCACCGACGGACGGCGGCTGTCGATGGAGACCAATCGCTGGGGGCTATGGTAGCGGCACGCGGCGGTAGTCGAGGCCAGCGGGCTGAAGCGTGATCTCATCGGTCCATTCGGACCCTTTGATCCGGAACCGGTTCGCCTCCACACGCTCAATACCGGTGATGCGCGGCTGGTCCCGGTAAGGCTCCAGCAGGGAAACAAACGAGGTGGCAAGACCCCTGCGGCGGGCCATCACGTACGGCACATTCACGCGCAGGTCCGGACCCAGGCCTTCGCCGCCCACCACCGTGGTGCCCGGTTCGCCCAGCATCCAGACGCGCAGGCTGCGTGTGCGGAACTCGAAGTCCTCCACCAGCTTCAAGCCATCGGCGAGCCCGATTCCGATGTCATCGACAAACAGCGCCCCCTCGCCGGCCGCACCTTCGACGGCAGTCACCTCCACGGCCACTGAGCGCACGGGGGCGTCGAACACCCCGTCGTTGTCGCCGAGATAATGCGTCCAGGACTCGGGATCGCGCACTTCCAGCCGCTTCCAGCCTTTCCAGTTCACGGCTCCGATGGTGGCCACGAAGCGTTCGTCGGTGGAATCGTAGAGCCGCAGCGCAAGACGGTTGCCGGAGCCATCGCCATAGATCCATACCGCCAAACCTTCGGGCTTGGCGGCGGGCATGGCGGTTAGCGCGGGCGTGGTGAACATCACGTAACCGGGCCCCTGGAAGGTATAGCTGGCTTTACCCGCGCCGTTGCCGCTGTAGGCGATTTCAGGTGTGCGCTCAAAACGGGCGCGCACGTTGGCTGTGCTCTGGTAGGTGGTCCCGTAGGCCACCGCGCCGGCCGTGGAACCGTCAAAACGGACCATCCAGTCCGCTTCAGCCGCACCGGCCCGGTTTGCGGTGAGATGCTGGTAGCCGGCAGTGCGGGGGAAGCTGTCAAACGGTGTGGTGGCGAGGTCCATCTCCAGCCGGCCGGGATTGTGATAGACCCAGTCGAACTGGTGCGGCGCGCCATCAAGGGAAGCAGCCTCGAACAGATCGAGCGTGTACTCGCCGGTCACCACCAGCGTGCGGTCCAGCCGCGCAGACCTGTAGGCCGGTCCGGCATCGGCACGGACAGCGGCGAAGCCATCGCCCTGCTGGAACCAGTGAAGCTTTCCGGTGGCCTCGCCCTGCGTCTTTTCGTCGACAACGACGGTGTTGTGCGCCACGGTCTGCTTATCCCAGGTGTTATGCGTGGGCGCCGCATAGGACTGCGTGCCGGGATCGAGACCCAGGATGCCGCCGAAGGCGAAGCTGATCAGCCCGAGCTTGTCATAATGGCCATGCCCGCCTCCATGGGGTCCGAACTTCATCATCACGGTATGGTCAGCAGGCGTGCGTAACACGGCGAAACCCGACTCCTGAAACACCTCGCTCGAGAGGGGTTCGTTCCCGGCCGCCGGCAGTTCCTCCATGCCCCAGAACAGCGCGTTGCGGGGACGGGTGCGGCGGCCGAGCACGCCTGCCAGCGATGGGTCGCCGGTGCGGGCCAGGGCCACTTCATAGAGACGGTCATAGCCGTACAGGCTGACCGGCTGCGAGTCATTGAAGGCGGGCAGCGTGCCGTCGGGGAAACTGAGCCGTAGCGGCGTGGTGAACAGGCCGCGCATTTTCGGTTCACTCCACAAGTCGATGCCGTTGCGCGTGGCCATTTCGGCCGTTTGCATCAATGCGTCCAAGGCATAGAAGTGGTAGCCCCAGGCGCCCTCGTACCAGAAGCCTTCCCCTTCCACGGAATTGTTCATCTGAAAGCGGAAGCCGCTCTTGCCGTCGACGGTCCAATCGATCAGCGCCTGGTCGTTCAGGGTGAAGGCCACCGCGCCCACGCCTGCGTTGTGCCAACTTTGCCAGTTGCTGATGCCGGCATCGTAGCGCTGGATGGTGTCAACAGCCGCCCGCAGCAGATCCCGTTCCACTTTCGCGCGCTCATCGCCGGTAAGAACGCCGCTACCAGAGAGCAGATCGTAGGCCCAGGCGAGCGGGATCAGCCAGATCGATTCGTCCAGTGTCTGCGCATGCGCACGGGCGCCGGTACGGGTGTTGCGGCCGTCCTTGTCGTGATGGGCATAGGTGAGGTAGTGACCGGCGTAGGCGGAAAGAATCCAGGCGGATTTTTCGGCGTATGAGCGGTCACCGGTGAACTTGTAGGCCAGCGCCAGGTCGCGCGCGGCGTTGGCCAGCTCGTCATGCCGTCGGCTGAGAATCACGTCATCGTAGGGCCATCCGCTGAATCTTTCCCCATCAATCGGGCAGCGGTGCGTGGCAGGGGCGCCATAGGCCAACGACACGCCATGGCGCGGACAGACGTAGTGGTGGCTCCACTGGCCGCCCTTTTCCGGGACGGCAAGCGAGCCCAGCGCATAGCGGTCAAGGTAAGACCTGGGCCAGGCGGCGGCAAAGCTCTGGATGCTGGCGACAGTATCGGCGGCCCAGCCTCCGCGCGCCGCCTGTTCACGAATCCGTTGGAAATCGGCTTCGTTGAGAAACAGCCGGGGCTGGCCTGAGAGAACGCCGGCGAACAGCAACAGCGCGGGTAGGCGCATGGCGGTGGTTCCTGGTTCAGGCTCCTGCTTCGCTCGCCCTTTCAGCTTCTTCAGCGGCCGCCGGACCGGCGGCCTTGGCCTCCTCAATGCGGCGCCGTGCTTCCTCTACGTGATCACGCGGCACCTGCACTTCAAAGGGCAGATTCGGCAGCGAGGACGAACCTACCAGAATCGCGGGGATGCCCGCGGCGTTAAGGAGCGAGTGGACCGCCATCGCCTCCATCTCAGCTTCCACACCCACTGAATCGAAGACGCTCTCCATGTCCATGGCGTGGGAAGGGTTGGCGGTTTCCTGTGTCTCTGACATGCCCTTACGATAACGCAGATACAATGAAGACAGAAAGGATTCCGATTAACATGGCCGAAGACAATACGGGAAAGCTGGTATGGTTTTTCGCGGGCGCGGCGATTGGCGCCTCCATCGCCCTGCTCTACGCGCCCTCATCGGGTGAGATCACGCGGCGCAGGATTGGCCGGCGTGTGGGCGAGCAGAAGGACCGGCTGGCCGAGTCCGGACGAGAGTTGCTGGACCGCAGCAAGGACGTGCTGGACAAGGGCCGCCGCATGGCCGACGAAGCGGCGGAGGTTCTGGAAAGCGGCCGTAAGCTGGTGCAGGGATAGCGGACATGCTTCCGCCATTTCGCAACGAGGCCTACCGCGACTTCCATGCGCCGGAAAACCGGGCGTCGATGGAGGAGGCGATCCGGCGTGTGCGTGCCGGGTTCGGCCGCGAATACGACCTGCTGCTGGATGGGCAATGGAGGAAGGGCGAAGGCGCCTTCGCTTCGCTGAATCCGTCGAAGCCCACTGAAGTGGTGGGCCTGCAGCAGAAGGGCACAGCGGATCTGGCAGGGCAGGCAGTGGAAGCGGCCTACCGCGGCTTTGGCGAGTGGGGCCGCACGCGGCCCGAGGATCGCGTGGCGAAACTGGTGCGTACGGCGGCGATTCTGCGTGAACGTAAGTCCGAGTTCAACGCCTGGCTGGTGCTGGAGGCGGGCAAGAACTGGATTGAGGCCGAGGCCGACACCTGCGAAGCCATCGATTTCTGCGAATACTACGCGCGGCAGCTGATGAAGTTCGCCCGGCCCGAAGCGCTGCATCAAATGCCGGGCGAAACCGGCGAAATGGTGTATCTGCCGCTGGGTGTGGGCGTGATCATCCCGCCGTGGAATTTTCCGCTGGCGATTTTGTGCGGGATGGCCGTGGCCGCGCTGGTGGCGGGGAACACGGTGGTGGTGAAGCCTTCCTCGGACACGCCCATCGTGGCCACGAAGTTTGTGGAAGTGTTGTTGGAAGCAGGCTTCCCGCCGCAGGCCGTGCAGTTGCTGACTGGCAGCGGCGCGACCGTGGGCGACGCGCTGGTGGAGCATCCGCTCACGCGGTTCGTTTCCTTTACCGGGTCGCGCGAGGTGGGCCTGCGGATCAACGAACTGGCGGCGCGGGTCCGCAAGGGCCAGATCTGGATCAAGCGGGTGGTGGCGGAAATGGGCGGCAAGGACGCCATCGTGGTGGATGCGGACACGGACTTGGACGCCGCGGCGGCGGGCGTGGTGGCCTCGGCCTATGGCTTCCAGGGACAGAAGTGTTCGGCCTGTTCCCGCGCGATTGTGGACGCCGCGGTGTATGACGAGTTTGTGGAGAAGGTGACGGCCCGCGTGGCGGCGTTGAAGATAGGCCCGGCCGAGGAGTTCGGCAACGACATGGGGCCCGTGATCAATGACCGGGCGCGGCGGACGATTCTGGACTACATCGCCGCAGGCGCCAAGGAGGGTCGCCTGGTGGCCGGCGGCGAGGCCGATGGCAACTACATCGCGCCCACGGTGATCGCCGATGTGGATTCCAAGGCGCGCATCTTTCAGGAAGAGATTTTCGGACCGGTGCTGGCGGTAACCAGGGCGCGGGACTTCGCGCATGCGCTGGAGTTGGCCAATGATTCCGAATATGGGTTGACGGGCGCGGTGTATACGCAGGATCAGGAGAAGATCCGGCTGGCGAAGGAGCGCTTCTTCGTGGGCAATCTCTACATCAATCGCAAGTGTACAGGCGCGATGGTGGGATGCCACCCGTTTGGCGGATTCAACATGTCGGGGACGGATTCGAAGGCGGGCGGGCCGGATTACCTGCTGCAGTTTCTGCAGGCCAAGTCGATTGCGGAGAAGCTGGGGTAGGGGCGATGTCGGCCGGCTGAATCGCGACTTCGCAGATGTCGCCATCATACCGCCTCGATCGCTCGCGATGCTGGCAAGGGAACCGCGTACTAAGATAACCTCATGGACTTCAACCGGCGCGAGTTCGCCGCATCGCTTGGCGCACCCGTTCTCGGAGCGGCGCCGCGAAGGAAAACCGTGGCCGCCATCGTCACCGAATACCGCCACTACTCGCATGCCGATGTGGTGGTGGGCCGGCTGCTGGGCGGCAACTCGGCGAACAACGTGTGGCATGAGCCGCGCACGCGCGTAGTCTCCATGTATACAGACCAGGTTCCTGAAGGCCGCGACATGTCTCGTGATCTGGCCGCGCGCTTCGGCTTCAAAATCTACCCCACGATCCGCGAAGCGCTGACGCTGGGCGGCGGCAAACTGGCCGTCGACGCCGTCTGCTTCGTGGGCGAACACGGGAACTATCCGTTCAACGAGTTGGGCCAGCACCTGTACCCGCGCTATGAGCTGTTCAGCCAGATCCTGGATGAGTACGAAAAATCGGGCCGCGCCGTGCCCACGTTCTTCGACAAGCATCTCTCCTATTCATGGCCGAAAGCCAGGGAAATGTGGCAGCGGGCGGTGAAGCTGAAAGTGCCGATGCTGGCCGGCTCCTCGATTCCGGTCACCATCCGGGTGCCGGAGTTGGAACTGCCGCTGGAGACGCCAATCGAACATGCCGTGGCCGCGGGCTACGGGCCCGTTGACGCCTACGGCTTCCACCTGCTCGAAACGCTGCAGTGCATGGTGGAGCGGCGCAAGGGCGGCGAAACCGGCGTGGAGTGGGTGGAGTTTCTGGAAGGCGATGCGGCGTGGAAGTGGCTGTCCGGCGAAGGCGCCTGGAGCCGTCCTCTGCTGGAAGAGGCGGTGAGGCGCAATCCGCACCGCAAGCCGGCGCCGCTGGAGGAAGAAGCGAAGAAACCGATCCTTTTCTCCGTTGGATACCGTGATGGCCTGAAAGCCGCGGCCTTTATCCTCACGCCGTCGGGGGCGAACTGGTCGTTCGCCTGCCGCCGCAAAGGCGCATCCTCCATTGACTCGGCCTACTTTGGACTGCCCAAACCGGGCCGCCCGCTGCCGCATTTCGACGGCCTGGTGAAGTGCGTCGAAGACATGTTCGTCACCGGCAAACCGCCCTACCGTTGGGAGCGCACGGTGCTCACCACGGGCATCCTGTCGCTGCTGTTTGAATCGAAGCGGGTGGGAAAGCGCGTGGAGACTCCGGACCTGAGGGTGGAATATCGCGCGCCCGAACACGCCTTTTTCCAGCGGAGCTGAATCATGCGAATCCTTGCCCTTTTCCTTGCGCTTTCCAGTTTTGCACTGCCCTGCTTTGCGCAGGACGCCCGCAGCCTGCACCGCGACGCGCTGGTGTTTGACGCGCATCTGCACATGATCAACCGCCAGCTTTACCATGGCGGCGATATCGGCCAGCGCGTGGACAACGGCCAGATGGATCTGCCGCGGGCAAAAGAAGGCGGACTGGACGGAATGTTCTTCACGGTATACGTGAACGAACAGTATTACCCCGGCCATCTGGAGGTGAAGCAGACCGTGCGCCTGCTGGAGCTGGCCCGCAAGCAGATCGAGAACAATAAGGACAAAATCGCGCTTGCCTATACAGCCTCCGATGTGGAGCGCATCGCAAAGGGAGGCCGGATCGCCGCCGTGCTGGACCTGGAAGGCGGCTTCGACATGGACGGCGATCTGAACGTTCTGGGGGCGCTCTACCGGCTGGGGTTGCGGGTGGCTCAGCTTCCGGCGCATAACTGGTCGAACAACTTCGCCGAATCGTGCTGCGCGGCGCCGAAGTTCAAGGGTCTGAATGAGCACGGCCGCGCCGTGGTGCGCGAGATGAACCGGCTGGGCATGGTGATCAACGTCTCGCATGCCTCCGACGCAACCATTGAGCAGGTGCTGGAAGTGAGCACCGATCCGGTGATGGCCACCCATCACGGATTGCGCAGCTTCAACGACATTCCGCGCACGATGTCCGAGTCGCTGCTGAAGAAACTGGCGGCCAAGGGCGGCGTGATCGGCTTCCACATGGGCTGCGAGTTCCACAACCGGCCGTTCTTTGAATACCGTACCAAGCAGGCGGGGCGCGCTTTTTGGGACACGCACGATATCGGGAAGAAGGAGGCGGAGCTTTCGATCTTCGACATTGACAAGGTGGTTGGCCGGTCCTATCCGATGGTGGGGATTGATGCGCCGGAGAGCTTGAAGCTGAGCGTGGACGAGTGGTTCAAGGTGGTGGACCGGGCGATTGAAGTGGCGGGCGAGGATCACGTGGCGCTGGGCACGGACCTGGACGGCGGGCCGACGCTGCCGCGGGGGATGCGGGATGTGCGCGATCTGGGGATGCTGACGGAGGCGATGCTGCGGCGCGGCTATTCGGAAAAACGGATCCGGAAGTTTCTTGGAGAGAACACGCTGCGCGTGCTGCGGCAGGTGACGGAGCGATAAGGTTGCCGCCTACCCCAGCACGTCAAGCGTGGACTGATCAAGTTGGTCTCCGGTTTCAATCACCTTAAGGTTCGCCTGGAACGCGTTCCTGGCCACCATCAACGCCACTGCCTCCGCGCTGATGTCCACCACATCCTCCGAGGGGCCGCCTGAGGAGAGAGGCAGTGAGGCGACCCGGCCGGCGGTTTTTTCCAGCGCGGCTTGCGCCCGCGCCAGACCTTCCAGCCCTGACTGGACGATGCTCATAATGTTGTTCCTTTGTCTCTCTCTTCGGTTCGGCCCGCCGCCGCTTTAGAAGAAATTTCGCAGGTCCGTGAAATTTTCCACCACCACCAGCCGTTCCCCGCTCCGCAGTTCATCCCGCTCCAAATGCCACGTGCGGCTGTGCGGGACGTACACCGCACCTAAGCCTGCCTCGAGCGCGGGATTAATGTCCGATTTCGGCGAATTGCCCACCATCCAACTGGCGTCCAGGCGCAACCCATGGCTCTCCACAATTTCCCCATAGGCCGCGGCGTCCTTCTCCTTCACGATTACCGTATCGCGGAAATAGGCGGCCAGACCCGATGTGTCGATCTTGCGCCGCTGCTCCTGGACGTTCCCCTTGGTGAACATCAGCAGGTCATGCCGCGCGGAAAGATAGGCTAGCGTCTGGGGCACACCCTCAATGATTTCGAGCGGGTGCTCCTGAATCGCCGCGGCCAACTCCAGAATGTGTTCGGCGTCGGAAGGCGAGATATGCCGCTCCACCAGGCGGTGATAACACTCCACCATGTTCCTTCCGAAATTGAGCGACCCATAGCCATGCAGCTTGTTATTCACCAGTTCGATTTCATCCAGCGCCGCTCTCACCTGCTCTCTGGTGAGGCTGGAGTGATCGAGAAAATCGCAAAACTGGTGGAAAGTACGCTCAAAGTAGATATTGTTTTCCCAGAGCGTGTCGTCGGCATCGATCAGCAGATGCTGGCGCATGGGGCTCAGCTTCCGCCTCCCAGTCTGCCGTGGCCGTTGTGCGGAGCGACGCTGCGGATGTGCTCGGAATGGCGCCAGCGCACAATGTACTCGGGAAAGTAGTCGGCCAGTTGCTGCATGCGGTGGCGCTCACTGCGCAGCGTCAGCAACTGCTGGCGGAAGTCGGCGTCATCGAGAATCCGGGCCAGTTGGAAGCTGAGTTGAGGATCGTCCCACTCGGGTTCGGGGGCCTGCTGTCCGGTGGCTTTCAGGGCATTGGCGTAACCCTGCAGCGCCACCTGCCTGACGTCCATCGGCACGGGCTCGAACTGCTCATCGTCGAAGAAGTGCACGCGGCCCTGCAGATAGGCTTTGCCCTCCACCAGTTCGCTGGCCTCAAACCTCCGGCGGCCCACCGTAAGGATGTCCATGCGGCCATCGGGATAGCGCTGCAGCACCTGTTCGACGGTGGCCGTGCAGCCGCAGTTGACAACGCCTTGGTCTCTGGAGAGAACGATGCCGAACTCGGTGTGGGTGGCGATGGCTTCGCCGATCATTTCCTTGTACTTCTCCTCGAAGATATGAAGGGGCAGGGGCGTCCGGGGGAACAGCACCAGCGGCAGGGGAAACAGGGGCAGCAGTTCCTCGCGCATAAGCTTCTATTATTAAGGCCATGCTATCACGTGGATCCGGCGCATAATGGTAGATCGCATGGACGTAGGCGGCAAGGTCGTGCTCATCACCGGCGCATCGGAGGGAATCGGGGCGGCGTGCGCCCGCGCCTTCGGCGCCAAAGGCGCGTTGCTCTCGCTTACGGCACGCCGCCAGGACAAGCTGCGCGAGGTGGCGGGCACGGAGGTGTTGATCACGCCGGGCGACATCACGGAGGACTCCACCCAACGGGCGGTGATTCAAGGGACCGTCGCGCGCTTCGGAAGGCTGGACATTCTGATCAACAACGCGGGCGCGGGACTTTACGGGCGCAGTTGGGATACGCCGGTAGAGGAGGCGCGCCGCATGTTCGAGCTGAATTTCTTCGCCCCGCTGGGGTTGATTCAACACGCCGTGCCGGTGATGCGCCGCCAGCGCACCGGCTGCATTGTGAACGTGGCCTCCATCGCCGGCAAGGTTTCACTGCCGTGGCTGACGCTCTATTCGGCGTCCAAGTACGCCCTGGGCGCCATGACCGACGGCATGCGGATGGAACTGCGGCGCGAGGGCATCCACACCATCACGGTATGCCCCGGCTATGTATCCACACGCTTCCAGCAGAATATTATGGGAGGCGACGTGCCCTCCAGCGTGCGGGAAGGCAAATGGTTCCGCATCACGGCCGAACAGTGCGCCGCGGCGATCGTGAGAGGAGTGGAGCGGGAAACCCGCACGGTGGTGACACCCGCCTCAGGCTGGGCGTTCGTTATCATGGAACGGCTGTTCCCGTCGCTGGTAGACCGGCAACTGGAACGGATCCTCTTCCGGAGTTCCTCATGAATTTGAAACTGAAGCGCTCCCCGGCGATTTACCTTGTCGGCTTCATGGGAAGCGGCAAGACCACCATCGGCAGACAACTGGCCGAGGAGCTTGGCTGGTATTTCATCGACATGGATGACGACATCGAAGCGCTGGCGGGCATGCCGATCCCGCGCATCTTCGAGGAGAAGGGCGAGGTGGAGTTCCGCCGCATTGAAGCCGAAGCCATCGCCGCGCGGGTGACGCAGGCCGAAGCGTCCCGGCCGATGGTGATCGCCCTTGGCGGCGGGGCGTTCGCGCAGGAAGCCAACGCCAAGCTTGTGGGGAACCACGGACTGACGGTGTGGCTGGATTGCCCGCTGGATATGGTGAAGCAGCGCGTGGCACAGGCCGGACATCGTCCGCTGGCGCGCGACCCGCTGGCGTTTGAGCAGCTTTATCATTCGCGGCGCGAAGCCTACGCCAAGGCCGACTACCGCATCGAGATTGACTCCGACGATGCGGCCATCACGGTGCGGCGCATCCTCTCCACACCGGGGTTACTCTGATCTCTATGGCCGCATTGGAAACAACGACACGTAAGCACGCGATGGCGATCCTGAAGGCGGCGCTAAAGGCCGCCGATCCCATGGAAGCCGTGGCGGCGCAGTTTTCGCGCGAGGGCGATACGCTGCGGGCGGGCGGGCGCAGGTATCCGCTAAAAACATTCCGCCGTATTTTTGTTGTGGGCACGGGGAAAGCTTCGGCCGCCATGGCCGTGCCGGTGGAGCGCGCCCTGGGCACGCGCATCACCGGCGGCCTGATCAACGTGAAGTATGGCCATGTGGCGAAGCTGAAGCGTATCGCGTTGAACGAGTGCGGACATCCGGTGCCCGACGAGGCCGGGGTAGCGGGCGCGCAGCGCATTGCCGCTATTGCGCGGGAAGCCGATGCGGGCGACCTGGTGATCGCCATTATCTCCGGCGGCGGATCAGCGCTTCTGCCGGCCCCTGCCCCGCCCCTGACGCTTGTGGAAAAGCAGGAGACAACGAAACTGCTGCTGGCCTGCGGAGCGAATATCCATGAGATCAACACGGTTCGCAAACACCTGTCGGCGCTGAAGGGCGGACAACTGGCGGCGCTGGCCTGGCCGGCCACGCTGATCACGCTGATTCTTTCCGACGTGATCGGCGACAACCTGGATGTGATTGGCAGCGGCCCCACCGCGCCCGATGCTTCCACCTTCGCCGATGCGGCGGCGATTCTGCGCAAGTACGATATTCTGGGCAGCGTGCCCGCGGCCGTGCGCGATCGTCTGGAAGCGGGCGAAGCGGGGCGCGTGGAGGAAACGCCGAAGGCCGGGGATGAGCGGCTGAGCCGCACGCGCAATCTGATTGTGGGCAGCAATCGCGTAGCCGTGGATGCGGCAAGGACAAAGGCGCGCGAACTTGGCTACCGCACGCTGGTGCTCTCTACTTCGATTGAAGGGGAAACGCGCGATGTGGCCCGCATGCACGCCGCCATGGCCCGCGAAATTCATGCTTCCAGGCAGCCCGTGCCGCGCCCGGCCTGCCTCATCAGCGGCGGGGAAACCACGGTGACCATTCGCGGACAGGGACTGGGCGGGCGCAACCAGGAGTTCGCCCTGGCGGCGGCGATCGACATCGAAGGCCTTCCCAACACAGTGGTGCTGAGCGCGGGCACGGACGGAACCGACGGCCCCACCGATGCGGCGGGCGCGTTGTGCGACGGCGCGACGATCGGCCGGGCGCGGGCGGCGGGCCTGAATGCGCAGGCTTCGCTCGCCTCCAACGACTCCTATCATTTCTTCGAGCCGCTGGGTGACCTGATCAAGACCGGCCCGACGAACACGAACGTGATGGATGTTCGCCTGGTGCTGGTGGGAGGAGACCGTTAGATGTGGCGGGAAGTAGTGGATTTCGCGCTTGACCATGAGACGCTGAAGCACGAGCAGGAACAACTGGAATGGATCGCGCGGGAGCCAACAAACGCAAAACCGTACTTTCATCTGGCCCAGTTGCGGCGCATGCAGTGGAAGCAGGATGAGGGGCTGGCGCTGCTGTTGGAAGCCGTGCGGCTGGATCCGGGTTTGGCCGAAGCGCACGTCGCGCTGACGGAGATCTATGCGGTGCGCGAAGATTACCGCGCCGCCTGGAAGCACGCGCGCGCGGCCGAGGCGGCGGGAAACGCGGAAGCGGCGGCGCTGCTGGAGCGCCATGGGGTGGCGCGGATCGACTGAGGCGTTTCTCGCGTCAGTTGGCCGCGCGAAACGCGTCAATTTCGGCGATCTCACCGGCGGACAAGCGGAACTCCAGTGCTCCGATCACGCCATCCACCTGCCTGGCGTTGCGCATGCCGACAATCGCCGCGGTTACGGCCGGATGGCGCAGCGTCCAGGCAATCGCCACCTCGCCGGGTGTGCGCCCGTGCCGCCCCGCAATCTCGCGCAGCTTCTCCACCAGGGCCAGATTCCGTGTCAGCGCCGGTTCCTGGAAAGCGGGATTGCGCCGCCGCCAGTCATCCTCGGCCAGATTCAAGGCGCGCTCCCGGGTCATTGCGCCGGTGAGCAGCCCCGCCTTCATCGGTGAGTAGACGATCACGCCAACACCGGTGGCGAGGGCATGGGGCAGTATTTCCGCTTCCACCTCGGGCGACACCAGCGAGTAGGGCGGCTGCAGCGAAGTGACCGGCGCGATCGCCTGCGCGCGCTTCATCTGCGGCACGCTGAAATTCGATACGCCAATCCAGCGCACCTTGCCTTCTTTTTGAAGGCGCGCCATTTCGGCCCAGCCTTCCTCCACGTCCTCATCCGGCTCCGGCCAGTGCACCTGGTAGAGATCGATGGTCTCCACGCCAAGGCGGCGCAGGCTATCCTCACACTCTTTGCGAACCGATGCGGCCTTCAGGCGCTTGACGATCTGCCCCTCATCGGTCCAGGCGCGGGCGCACTTGGTGAAGACATAGGGTTTCGAAGCCAGCCCGCGGACCGCGCGGCCGATCACTTCCTCGGAGTGGCCCAATCCGTAAACCGCCGCGGTGTCGATCCAATTGATGCCGGCATCGAGCGCCTTGTAGATCGCCGCGATGGAATCCTCGTCATCCTGCGCGCCCCAACTGAAGGCCCAACCAGCGCCGCCCATCGCCCAGGCGCCCACACCAAGCGGCGTGATCTCAAGATCGCTATTGCCCAGCCTGCGTTTTTCCATCGCCACCTAGACCTTCCACTTATAGAAAAAGAAGAGCAGCGGCGTTTTGCCGGTGTTCCTGATTCCGTGCGATTTGTTGGCGGCGCAATACATCATGTGGCCGGGACCTACCTTGGTGGTTTTGCCGTCGATGAAGATCTCACCGGAGCCTTCGGTGATCACCATGAACTCCTCTTCCGGGTGCGCATGGGGAGGATGCGGACTCATGCCGGCTTTCAGCAGCAGGCTTCCGGCGGTCATGGACCGGATCTGATCGGTGCGGCCATCGAAGTAGATGCGCAGGTCGCCAAAGGGTTCGTGGGTAACCTTGGCGGCCTCGGCCGGCAGAGTCACGTTGGGAATCGATTTCGGGCCATCGGCGGCCATCATCATGGCGGGCATAGCGGCCAGGGATTGGAGAAAGTTTCTTCTACGTGCCATCAACCTTGGATTGTACGCTGTTCGCGGTGCGGCGCGCCGTGCAGATGTAGCCGAGGGTAAAATCGCGATTGCGGTCCAGCCGGTCAAACAGGGGAAACAGAAGGCCGGCGGGAGCCAGCACCAGCAGCGCGGGAATGAGCCACAGGCCCTTGAAAAACTGCGCGCCGTTCAGCATGCGGCGGCCCATCAGGCGGAAATAGCCGCCACCGGCTTCGATGTGTATGGAATCGAAGCCAGCGCTCTCCAGCAGGTGGCGCACGCCGTGGCGGGTGTAGCGGAAATAGTCGTGCGGCGATTGGTGCACTTCCCAGTCCTGCGGGACCACCAGCAGCAGGCGGCCATCGGGACAAAGGACACGGCCAATCTCGCGCAGCACGGTGGCCGGATCGCGCACATGCTCCAGGGTGACGATGTTCAGCGCGGCATCGAAGCAGCCGTTGGGAAACGGCAAGGCGGTGAGATCGCCCAGCACGTCGAGCCGGGTATAATCCCAGGCCGTATCCCCCACCGCCAGATCGAGCCCGGTGTAGCGCGCGGACGGAAACAGCCGCCTGTACTGCCCTTCCCCGGCGCCGGCATCCAGGACGCGGGCCCGCGGCTTAAGAGAACGGGCGAACGCATCCACCGCGTCTTCAATCGCCGTTTCGAAGAACCAGAGATAGCGCGCGAGAAAAGCCGGCAGCCGCCCGCGGACGGATTCGCCCTTCACCGCTTCTTCCGCGCCTCCACCATGATGGTGGAACCCTGCCGGCAGGCGGCTTCCAACAGCGTGGGCGGCACGCATCCCAGCACGATGCCGAAATAGAGCAGATCGCGGAACATCTTCATCCGCGGCGACTCGTTCACGCCTCGGATGCGGCGCGCCATGGGATCAAGACCCGGCGCCAGCGTGGTGGCCAGCCCGGCCGGATTGTCGCGCCAGGAAAAATGCTTGTGCCGCACTACCTCGAAGCCGCAGTAGTCCAGCAGCGAATCGAGATCCTTCACACGGAAGTGAATCAGGTGGCGCGGAATGTCCACGCCGTTCCAGTGTTCGCCGAACAGCAGAAACTGCCAGCATGCGGCGTTGGGCACCTGCAGAATCAGCCGTCCGTTTGGCTGAAGCAGGCGGCGGGCCTCGTCGATGTAGGCGATCGGATCGAAGAGATGTTCCAGCACGTGGAACATCGTCACCGCCGCGCAGCTCTGCGGCGCAATGGGCGCATGAGCCAGGCTGCCGCACAGCGCGGGTACTCCGTTCACATTCCAGGCCACGTGCGCGGCCGAAAGGGCGAAGTCCAAACCTGCGACACGGAATCCGCGTTCGCGCATCATACGCAGGAACAGGCCGCCGCCGCAGCCCACATCCAACACAGTTCCGCTTTCGCCGGAATTTTCCACAGCCCGTTCGACGAAGCGGACATGATCGGCCAGAACGAACCGGCGATACCGTTCAGCAAGCCAGCCGGAGCTGTCCTGTTCGGGAACGAACCAGTAGTCGGCCGGATAGTAGTTGCCAAGCTCGGCGGGCGTAGGCCATGGATCCAGACGGAGCAGGCCGCAGGAGGCGCATTCCACGGTGAAGAACTCGCGGTCGGTGGTGTGATAGAGACGGTCGGTGCCGGAAAACAGGACCCGCACATGAGGAGAGTCGCAGGCCGGACAAGGATTCGAAGCCGCCTCGGCCGGCTCTAGATGGACTGTTGGCTCAACTGCCGGAGCGAGATGCGGTACTTCCACAGCAGGCGCAGCAGTTGCCAGCGGCTCAGCTTCCGTAACCGGGCCACGGACTTCCTCTTGCGGAGGATCTTCGGCAACAGGAGCAGGGCTTCGATGTCGGCCCGCGCCATTGCCATTGCCACCCGCAGCTTCCCCTTCCAGCCCGGGAAGTGGGAGATTTCGCCCTTGCCCATCAAGGCTGCCCACACCCCCGCGCTTAGCCGCGCGGCGTAAAACGCGCCGTTTAGCCATAACAGGCTCCAGGGAAACAGCTTCGCGGCCAGCAGAATCCGGTTGCGCTCAATCAGTTCCACCCGCCGCAGGCTGCGCACACCCAATGTGGCTCCACGGTGATGGCGGACTCTGGCATCCGGCACATAAAGGCAGCTCCAGCCGGCGATTCGGGCCCGCAAACCAAGCTCCGCATCGTCGGCGTAGGCGAAGAAGTCCTCGTCCAATCCTCCTATCTGCTCCAGCATCTCACGGCGGTACATTGCCGCACAGCCGTCAGGCCAGGCAACCTCTTCCATGGTATCGTACTGGCCGCGGTCGATCTCACCGGAACCACGGCCGCGATTCTGCCCGTCGAAGTAGATGAGGTGGCCTACCTTGTCGATGCGCCGCGGGTCTTCCCACACCAGGATCTTTGAGGCGGCCATGCCCACATCGGGGCGGCCGTGAAAAGCCGCAAGCATCGCCGATGCCCACTCCGGATCCGCCTCGGCGTCGTTGTTGAGCAGGGCGATGAAGCTTCCCTTGGCCGCGGCCATGCCCCGGTTATTGGCGGCGCAGAAACCCATGTTTTCGCGCAGACGGATCAGGCGGACGGGGACGCCAGGGAAGTGCCCGAACTCCTGCTCCACCACTGTCACCGAGTCATCGGTGGAACCGTTATCGACGACAATAATCTCCAGCGGCCGATGGGTTTGGCGCATCAAAGCGGCGAGGCAGGCGCGGAGCAATTGCGCACGGTCGCGGTTTACAACGATAATCGTTATTAGGTCCCCACGCTCGTTTAGCACGGATTGTAGTATTATACTGAGGAAGGTACGGGAATCCTGTTATGGCCTCCGTCGGCGAAATTTTGCGCCGTGAGCGCGAACGGCAAGGTCTTTCCTTGCCGATGATTGCAGACCAGACCCGCATTAAGAAGCAGTTTCTGGAAGCGCTGGAGCACGACCGCTACAGCGAGTTGCCCGGCAAGTTTTTCGTGCGTGCTTTCGCCACCCAATACGCCGGGCGGCTCGGTATGGACACCGCCGAACTGAACGTCGCTTTGCAGCGCACGTTCCAGGAACCGGAAGTCCCTGCCTTTGGCACCGAACCATCAAAAGCGCAAGCCTCGATGTTCCCGGACAGGCCGGCCGTCGCGCCTCTGCCCGAGGGAACCGCCTCCGCGCTGGGCGCCAAACGCATGGCCGCTTCCGCCGTCATGCTGGTAGCGGTGGTGGTAGTGTGCGGACTCTTTTTCTGGCTGTGGCAACGGACCGAAATCAGCTCCACTTCGGCCGGCGTCGCGACTCCGGTCAGGCCCGGAATGAGCGAACCGGTGGCAGGAGTAACGGTGTCGCCTCCGGCCGCGCAACCGGCCACGGCCGTCGAAACAGCCCCCCCTGCGAAGCCAGCCACCCCGGTGGCGCCAGCGGGAGGCGAGCCGATCAACCTGGTGCTGACGGCCAGCGACAACGTATGGGTGCGGGTAACCGCCGACAACCGCGTAGTGATGGAAAAGCTGATGGTGAACGGCGATTCGGAAACCGCCGCGGCAAAGGGCAATGCCCGCATTCTGATGGGCAACGCCGGAGCGTTGGGCATCCAGTTCAACGGCGCGAACCTGGGTGCGCTGGGACAGCCCGGCCAAGTGAAGACCGTCGATTTCACCCCGCAAAACTACCAAGTTCTGGAGCCGCCGCGCCCCACGCAAGGGCAAGGATCTCCAGAACCGGCTGCTCAGTCGCAGACGCCTCCACAACCCGGCACTTGAGCCAACCGTCCGCCTTGTGAGACAACTTAAGGACTGAACATGCCGCGCTATTGGTGTCTTTTCGCACTCGCGACGCTGGCCGGCGGCTGCGGCCGCGGGCCGGCTTCCCAAAAGGCTCTTACGGCTCAGGAGTCCGTAAAAGCCATGCGTGTCAGCGAGGACTTTCGCATCGAAGTCTTCGCCGCCGAACCGGACATCACCGACCCGGTGGAGATGGCGTTCGACGAGAATGGGCGCGTCTATGTGGCCGAGATGCGCGACTATCCGGACGACCCACCGGCGGGCAAGCCCGTGCGCTCCCGCATCCGTCTGCTGGAGGATGCCGATGGCGACGGAAAGTTTGAGAAGAACACGATTTTTGCCGACCAGGTGCTGGCCGTCAGCGGGCTGATGCCGTGGAAAGGCGGTTTGCTGGTTACCAGCGCCCCGGACATTTTTTACATGCGCGATGGCGACGGCGATGGCAAGGCCGACGTGCGCGAGGTGCTCTACACGGGCTTTCCGAAAGTGAATCACGAAGCGCGCATCACCAACCTGAGGCTGAGCATCGACAACTGGATTTACGCCGCCAACGAGGGGCGCGACGGCACAATCACGTCTCCCAAGTTCCCCAAGCTGCCGCCGATTCTGGTACGCGGCGCCGACTTCCGCTTTCATCCGGTACGCGGTAACTTCGAGCCGGCCTCCGGTCCCACGCAGTTCGGTATGAGCTTCGACCACTGGGGCAATCGCTTCCTGACGCAGAACACGATTCACCTGCGGCATGCGGTGGTGCCGATGAAGTACCTGGCCCGGGCGCCGTTCCTGCAGGTGGGCGCGGTTTCGCAGAATCTGTATGAGAACGCCGGCCCGTCAGTGCCGGTTTATCCGCTCACCAAGCCGCAGGCCTGGCGCGAGCAGCGCACCAAGCTGCGCCAGCAGCGCTATGACGAAAACAAGCTGAACCGAGTGGAGCATGTGTTCGGCTTCATCACGGCGGCCTCCGGCGGCACCGTATATACCGGCGACGCGTTTCCGCCTTCGTACATTGGATCGGTGTTCACCGGTGACGTGAATGGCAATCTCATCCGGCGCGATGAGTTGAAGCCCAGCGGCGTCACCTTCAGGGCGAAAGCCGCCAAGGAAGGCGTGGAGTTTCTGGCGTCCACCGATGTGTGGTTCCGGCCATGCAATTTCGCCAACGCTCCGGACGGGAACCTTTATTTCATGGACATCTACCGGGAGTTCATTGAAACCCCGGAATCGATTCCCGACGAAATCAAGAAAAGCATGGACTTCTACGCCGGGGACACGATGGGCCGCATCTACCGCATCGTTGCCAACAATCCGCGGGTGAAACGGGACCTGCGTCCGAAGCTGGGCGCGATGAGTTCGGCCGAGTTGGTGAAGTTGTTTGAGCATGAAAACGGCTGGCACCGGCAGACGGCGCAACGATTGCTGCTGGAACGGCAGGACAAGACCGTGGCCGGGCAGTTGAAGGAAATGGCGGCAAAGTCCCAGGCGCCGCTGGCCCGCGCCCATGCGTTATGGATGCTGGAGGGATTGGGGGCGCTGGAGGCTTCCGACGTGAAGCGGGCGCTCAAGGATCCGCATGAGGGAGTGCGCGAGCATGCCATCCGCCTGGCGGAAGGATTCCTTGCGCAATTGGGCGGCGATGTTCTGGCGATGGCTGGAGATTCCGAGCCGCGCGTCTTATTTCAACTGGCTTTGACGGCTGGCTACATCCAGCATCCCAGGACACTGGAGACGCTAGCCTCGATCGCGGCCAGAAATGTCCAGGACCGCTGGTTCCGCATCGCTGTGCTGAGCTCGGTTTCCGACCGTCCGCTGGAGATGCTGCGGTTGCTGCTGACCCGCGGCGGTGAGGCGCTGGCCCCGGAGTTGATGTCGCTGATCGGATCGCGGCGCAACCCGGCGGAGTTGGCGCAGGCGCTGCTGCTGGTGGAAAAAATCCCCGGCCCTGAAAGCGCGCTGGACGGCATGGCGCGGGGGATGAGACTGGCGGCGGCGGGCCGCATTCAATCGCCCGCGGCCGAGGCGCCGCTGGCCAGACTGCTGGAGAGCCCATCAGAGGCGGTGCGCAATTCGGCCTGGGAAGTGGCGCGCTATTTCGAATTGCGGCAGCTTGTGGCGCGGGCGGTGAAAGACGTGGAATCGCCGGCCACGCCGATGCCCTCCCGCGTGCGGGCCGTTCGGGCGCTGCGCGGGGGCGACTTCGCGCAGGTGTCTCCGATCGTGAAGAAGATTCTGGAATCCACTCCGCCCGCCGAGTTACAGACGGCGGCGCTGGAGGCGATCTCGGCCTTTGACGATGCCGGTGTTTCCGATGTGATTCTCAAGAATTGGCGCAGCTATTCACCCGACGCGCGGACGAAAGCGGTGGCCGCGATGCTGAGCTCGCAGAAGAGGATTCCGGCGCTGCTGGACGCCGTCGAGCAGGGGCGGATTGAAGCGAACGCCATCGACATCGCCGCCCGGGCGCGGCTGATGGAGCAGGTGGGCGAGCGGGCAAAGAAGCTGTTCCAGGCCCAGGCCAGTGACCGCATGAAGGTGGTGGAGCAGTACAAGGAGAGCGTCACGCTCACCGGCAACGTGGAGCGGGGACGGAAGCTGTTTGACGACAGTTGCGCCAAGTGCCACATGCCGCGCAAGCAGGGCGGTCGCGTGGGCCCGGATCTTTCGGGCATCAACAACAAGACGAAGGAAGAACTGGTGATGTCGATTTTGAATCCCAGCTACGCCATTGAGCCGCGCTACACCAACTACATCGTCACCACCAAAGATGGCCGCGTGCATGACGGCGTGATCGCAGCCGAAACCCCTACCGTGCTCACACTGCGCGGCGGGACCGAAGAGGCCGACGACATCATCCTGCGGTCCAATATCACCGAGATCCGGGCGTCGACCATCTCCCTGATGCCCGAGGATCTGGAATCGTCAATCGACAAGCAGGGCATGGCGGACGTGATCGCCTACCTGCGCGGGACCAAATAGTCAGCGCGCGCGGTAGCGTTTCCACGCCTCCAGAAAATTCGCGCCTCTGAAGCGGATGGTACGGTCATCGACAATCTCCGTCCCCTCGCGGGTCCCGGCGTCGAGGCCAAGCGAGTTCCGGGTAGTAAACTCGATTTCGAGCGTCACCGGCCCGCTGACCTTGTAGGGCTTGATGCGGCCGAGCTTAGCCATGGCGCGGCGGGCGCCTTCGCGCGTCATCTCCTGCGCCCTCTGCGCGGAAACGGTGAGGCAGGTATAGCGGGCCAGCCCTTCCTTCACCACGACAAGTTCGGCATCCGGGACGATTGCCTTCAACTCGTCGGCCGCCGCCTGATCGCCGGAAAGAAAGATTACCGGGATTCCGTAGTGACCCGCGTTGGCCGCCCAGACATCGATCTCACCCACGGGCTTTCCGTTGGCCTTCATGTTCTGGATGCCCAGCGAGGAGAAGCTATGGCCCATGATGGCCTTCTGCACGTTGGCCATGGCGTGCTGGCCGACGAAGGCGATTGCCGCGTAGCCGCGCTCCAGCGTGCCGGTGTAGCCCACCGCGCCCATCAGAAGCTTGGCCTTGGGATGAATGGTAAGGGCGGAGAGCGTGCGGGATCCGTCGTGGCCGTCCCAGACGACAACCTCATCGGCGCCCCCGGCAAGAAAGCCGTCAACGGCGGCATTGGCTTCGGCGGCAAGCGCCTGGCGCAGTTCGGAATTGTCGGGATCGGTCTGCTCCTGGCGGCAGATGCCGGCGACGCCTTCGCCATCGGTGATGACGAGGATGCGCCTGGGCTGGGCGGCGAGTTGGGTTGCGATGAAGAGGAAGGTAGCGATTCGGAGAGCCATAAGAGATAGGACTACCACGTTGACGGCCATGTCAATCGATGAAGAGATCGACATTGACCTTGAAAAGAGCGGCTAGCCTCTTTGCCTGTTCCTTGCTGATGGACCGTTTGCCGCTCAGGATCTCGGGGACCCGCCCACGTGAACCAAACACGCCAAGCAGGTCATTGGCCGCACGTCCGCTTGTCTCCATCAGATACGCAAGCGTCTCCCTGGCGGCAGCAGGAGGTAGGGCATGGTGACGATCATCGTAGGCCTGGACGAGGATCGCCATGGTTTCCAGTAACGCCAACTCTTCAGGGGACAAGGTATCCTCTCCCTTATCCATCAGTGTTGGACCGATGCGGCCATCCGGTCGTATTCTTCCTCGGTTTCGATGGCCTTGACGACGATGCGATTCGCCAACCGGGTGTACTTTTTCCGGTCGATTGTCAGCGTAGCGGTCATGATTTCCACGCTCCCAAAGCGGAGACAAAAAACTGGCGGCCCGCATGGTGACACGGACCGCCAGCAAAACCCGCGGGTCTCTCCTCCCGCGGGCGCCCCGGGGCGAACAACATCTCAGCCCATAAAGCCGATATTCTTCACCGGGAAGTTGTTGAGGTTGGTGAAAATCAGCGGGAGGTCGCCCGCCGGCACTCCAAACCACGACGCCAGTGTCGCCCCGTACTGATCCAGGGAGAGCGTGGGAATCCAATTGCCCCGGTTGCCGGAATCATCTGGACTCTGCAGCCGGAGTTCGGGGAACGTCCCATACACGTTGCCGCCGCGCACGCCGCCGCCCATGACAAAGTGGTGGCCGCCCCAGGCATGATCGGTGCCCGCGCCCTGGCTGGGCTGGAACGTGCGGCTGAATTCGGATTCGGTGAACAGCGTCACCTGACCGGTAGTGCCCAGTTCCACCATCGAATTGGCGAAGGCCGCCAGCGCCTGGCCCACCTGCGTGAGCAGGTTCTGATGATCGCCCAGTTGGTTGCTGTGCGTATCAAAGCCGCCCATGCCGCAGAAGAAGATCTGGCGCCGCAAGCCAAGCTGCCCGCGCACCTGGATGAGCCGCGCCACCTGCGCGAGCTGATTGCCGAGTCCGGATTGCGGAAACTGCGTGGTCAGCGGATTCTGCTGCGTCACGCTGTTGATCAACTGCGCCAGCCGGATGCCCTCCTTCAGCGAAGAAGAAGCGGCCTGCACCAGCGCAAAGCCGGCGTCGAAACTCAGGATCTCCTGCAAGGCGTTGTCACGCGCCACCATGGCGGGATTTTCCGGGTTCGTTCCCTCCAGCCCCGTGCTGGTCTGCCCGGGGATCACCGTTGCCGGCCGCGTGCTTTGGCCGTTCAACAGCAGCGCGCCGCCATTGACGGAGGCATTCATGGGAAATGACGCCGTACCGTTGACGCCGTAGATCGCCATTCGGTCGGCGATGCGCCCGCCCCATCCGGTGGAAGGCCCGCCTCCGGTGTTGCCGCTCTGCCACTGCGAGGTCTGATCGGAGTGTGAGAACAGGTTGCCCGGCACGGGAACGGTGCGGCTCTGATACTGCTGTCGTGTGGTGGGACTCACCAGCATGCCGACATTGGCGACGGCGGCGAGATTGCCCTGCCCCCACAGCGGATGGATGGGGGCGAGTGCGGGATGCAGTCCGTAAGCCGCGCCGGAAGGCGTGTTGACGGCCAGCAGGTTCGCCGCCGGGATGGCAAGATTGCCGCGCACGTTCGCGTAATCCTGGTAACGGGCGCCCAGCGGCACGATCGTGTTATTGGCGTCGTTGCCTCCGAACAGAAAGACACAAACCAGGGCCCGATAGTCAGAAGTTCCGGTGGATTGCGCGCTGGCGTTGATCATGCCCAGGCGGCTGAAGGCGCCGGCCAGGGCGAGCTTGTTGAGAAATTCTCGTCTTGAGTTCATCGTTTTTCTCCTTGTTACGGCGCCGGCTGTTACGGCTCCACCTGGAACTGGCTGGAAGCGGCCACCAGAAAAATCGCGTTGCGGGCACGGAGCCGCATGTCGTTGGTGGCGGTGATGGCATTGACGATGCTGGTTTTCATCGCCGGCGCCATGGCTCCGGCCAGCAGCGCCTGGTTCAGGGCTTCGACAAGCTGGGGCGGATCGGACGCCAGCCGTTCAAAGTGCCCCGAGTCAATGCGCGCGGCTTCGCCCAGACCGTTACGGCCGGCGCGATAGGCGAAGTTGGCCCGCAACAGCGCCACCGAAGGCGTATTGATCTGGAACTCGGGCGCCACAATGCCGTTGACGCGGAATGAGGGCGAGAAGTAGTTGAACACGCTGGGCGCGTTCCACAGGTTCTGCCCCATGTTGTTGGCATAACCGTTCAGCCCGTTGTCGATGGTGACGGTGGCGTCCAGTCCGCGCAGCGTGCTGAGGACGAATAACACGGGCTCGCGCAGCTTACCCTGGGTGGCCGCTGGAGAGTCGGCCTCCGGATCGGTAAGAATGGCGCGCACGGTGGCTCTTAAGTCGCCGCGGGTGGAACGGAACACCCCCGCCACGCGGCCGACGTAGGCCGGGGACGGATTGCCCATCACCAGCCGCTGGATGAGGCGCGTGGAAACGAACGGAGCCACGTTGGGATGCTGGGCGATGTTCTGGATCACGTAATCCAGATCTTCGGCGGCGGTGCGGCCGGGCGGC
>JANRLE010000373.1:0-6138 GCA_033762895.1 Bryobacteraceae bacterium
GCAACCAGGTCGCCTGGGACGATGTTGCGGAAGTGGGCGTGGGAATGTCGGCAGGTGCTGTGGCCGCCATGGAACGCGGAAAAGTGGACGCCGCAGTGATGGCCGATCCCGCGCTTGCCGTGCTCGAAAAACGGGCGGGCAATGTGCGCATCCTTGCCGACACGCGAACAGTGACGGGCGCCGAGGCCGCCTTCGGCACAGGCTCCTATCCGGCCGCCTCGCTCTACACGACGCCGGCATGGCTGGATAAGAGTCCGGGGACCGCCGAAAAACTGGCGCGCGCCATCCGCCGCACACTGATCTGGATGCGCCAACATCCGCCCGAGGAGATAGCCGCCGCCATGCCACCGGAGTTCGCCGGCGAGGATACCGCTCTCTACACCGAATCCATCCGCCGCGCCATGCCCATGTATTCGCCCGACGGCCAGATGCCGTCCGGCGGGCCGCAGACTGTCAGCGCCGTGCTCAGTGATGTCCTTGAAAAAGTGAAATCGGCGAAGTTCGACGCCGCCGCCACTTACGTCGAACTGAGCAGGTAAAGGCGGCCAGGCAATCGTCTATTCGATGAAACCCAGCTCCCGAAGGCGCTTTTCCGGCTGACCGGCGTCGAAGATCCCCATCGCTTCCTTCTGCCGCCCGTTCTCCAGCGCCACCCCGAACGGCGCATCCTGAAACGGAAAGGTGTCCTTGAGCAGCTTCAGGTCCGATGTGACCGGCGCCTGGAGTTTCGTCGATTGCATAAACTCAGCCGAAAACTGCGGCATGCGCGTGGGCACGCCCACCACCCTGGTATCCCGCCAGTTCCACTTCGCCATGCGCCGCGCCGCCTCGTCGCAGTGCGTGCATTCGGGATCGAAGAAGTAGATGAAGAAACGTCCGATCCCCAGCGATACCGGTTTGCCGTCCACCATAATTGTCTGCGGCGCCTTCGTTCCGCTCTGCTGCGTCACCGCCACCCCATAAGACATCCCGGCGAATACCGCCACCGCGCCCAGAATCATCGCCGCCGTCTTCAATCCTTCCGATACCCGGCTCCACCATCCTGCCAGCAGGCACATTACCAGCATCACACCGTCGCCGATGAAGAAAGCCGGTCCCACCGTCCGCTTCACCATCGGGAAACAACTGCAGTCCTTGCCGCGCAATTCGTCGTAAAAGACGCCCATATATGCCATAAACACCACCAGCAGGATCGCCGAAAGAATCGCGCCCCAGCGCCGGAAGCGCGGTATGAACAACAGCACGCCGGCCAGCATTTCGCTGATCCCCAGCGCGATGGTGCCCGGCAACGCCAGCCACCCCGGCACTTTGAATTGAGTCAGCGCGATCGCCCATTCAAACGGGCCGGTCAGTTTCCAGCCGCCCGCCACGATCCACATCACCCCAAGCAGGATCGCGCAGAGCAATGCAACCGCTGTTTTCCACGCAGGCAAGTCCACCCCGGCATTCCACCGGGGCTGTGCCATACTGTCTTCCATGCTCCATATTTTAGCCCTCATCGCAGGGGCAGCGGGGGCGCAATCCGCCGATTGGGTAATTTACAACGCGCGGATTTACACGATGAGCGCGGCCCAACCCACAGCTTCCGCGCTTACCATCAAAGGGAGCAGAATCGCAGCGATTGGCGATGCATGCACCGCCTGCGACGTGCGTATCGACGCCCGGGGCGCAACCATCGTTCCCGGATTCATTGACGCCCACGGCCACATCGCCAACCTCGGCGAGAGCCTGGAATCGCTCGACCTGCGCCATGCCAGCTCCGCCGCTGATGTGGCCCGCGCCGTGTCGGCCGCTGCCGCAAAGCAGCCCAGGGGCGAGTGGATTCGCGGCCGCGGATGGGACCAGACCCGATGGCCCGGCGCCCAATTCCCCACGGCGGAAGATCTCAACAGCGCCGCGCCCCACCATCCCGTTTTTCTCACGCGCGTGGATGGCCATGCCGCCTGGGTCAATTCGAATGCGCTCGAAATAGCCGACGTGAATGCAGCCACAAAGGATCCCAACGGCGGACGCATCCTTCGCGACGCAAAAGGCCGCCCTACCGGCGTGCTCGTCGACCGGGCCGCCGCACTGGTGAGCCGCAAGATCCCGCCCCCCACAGACGAACAGATCGCCCGCCGCATCGAACGCGCCGCGCGGCATTGCGCGGCCCTTGGGCTTACCTCCGTGCATGATGCCGGCGTCACGGCGCAACACATCGCCGCCTTTCGCCAACTCATCGCCGAGGACAAACTGCCGCTGCGCGTCTACGCGATGATCGGCGGCGCCGGCGGCCTTTGGAGAGAGTTCCTCGCCCGCGGTCCGGAAACCGGCGAGTTTCTCACCATCCGCAGCATCAAGTTGATGGCCGACGGCGCTCTCGGCTCCCGCGGGGCGGCAATGAAGGAACCCTACTCCGATGAACCCGCCAATCGCGGCCTGCTCATCCTCACCAGGGCCGAAATCGAGCGCGTCGCCCGCCAGGCGGTCGAACGCGGATTCCAGGTCAACACGCATGCCATCGGAGACCGCGCCAACCGCGAAGTGCTGAACGCCTACGCCGCAGCCCTTGCCGGCGCCAACGGCCGCCGCTTCCGCATCGAACATGCCCAGATCGTATCGCTCGACGACATCGCCCTGTTCCACAAGTACTCCATCGTCGCTTCCATGCAAGCCACCCACGCCACTTCCGACATGCGATGGGCCGGAGAGCGCGTGGGCCCTGACCGCATTCTCGGCGCCTATGCCTGGCAGCGCATGAGACGCGCAGGCGTCGTCCTTGCCAACGGCTCGGACTTCCCGGTGGAAGACGCCAACCCGCTGTGGGGTTTCCACGCTTCCATCACCCGCCAGGATCATTCGGGCGCACCTGCCGGCGGCTGGATGCCAGAGCAGCGCCTGACGCGCGAGCAGGCGTTGAAAAGCTTCACGCTCGACGCCGCATTGGCCGCCTTCGAGGAGAAGGAAAAAGGTTCACTCGAAAAGGGCAAGCTGGCCGATTTCGTCGTGCTCTCCGACGACATCATGGAGATAGCTCCCGCCCGTATCCTGAAGACGCGCGCGATGATGACCGTGCTGGGCGGCAGGATCGTCCATCGGGTTTCACCATGATTCCCGCCCTGTTGCTATTTGCCATTGGCGCCCAGGTGGAGATCGTCCAACAATCCACCGTCGTCCCGCCAGCCGACTGGAAAACCCGCCGCTTCTCCATGCGCAAGCCGGGCATCGTCGAACTCTCCTACCGCGTGACAAAGGGAGGCGAGGGCGTCAGGCTGGCGTTGATCGCGCGACGCGACGAATCGCGCGTGGAACTCCGCCGCCAGTACACCGAGTTTGCCGCCACCGGTTTTTCCCGTGAAGGAAGCATACGCGCGCGGCTGGAAGATCCCGGCGAATATTCCATCCTGGTGGACAACCGGCTGGAGACACAACGCGCCGCCAGCGTCAGCTTTAAAGGCGTGATCAGCTACGATGCCCCCCGGCCACGGGTACAAACTTTGTCGCGCGGCCGTCAGGCGGCTGTCATCGCCACAAGCCTGGCCTGTTTTTTCGGCATATGCCTTTTCGCCGGACGCCGCCTTTGGGACGCGATGCATATGCGAAGGGAATAAAAGGAATGCCCACAGCCTCTCAACTCGACTTTGGCTATCCGTGGTGGCTCAACTATGGCCATCTGATGATTGCGGCCGTGGCCGCCGTGCTGTTGCTTCTGGGTTATTCGCGCAAGTGGTCCAAGTGGCCGATGCGCCTGTTGCTGGGGCTGGCGGTCTGGTCCGGCGCGGCGTTTCTGGTGGCCCGCGTCGGACTCAACGTCAACTCGCGGGCAACCTTGCCAACGCCGAATTTTCTCGCCTCCGGCACCGGACGGGTTCTCGATATGGGCGCCGGCACGGGCAGGTCGGCGATCATGGTGCTGGAATCGCGCCCCCAATCCACGCTTGTTGCGCTGGATCTCTTTGCGGACTCGTTTGAGAGTCACTTCGGCCGGGGAGAGAATCCACCACAGCGGCTGCTTGCGAACCTCAAGGCCGCCGGCGTGGATCGGCGCGCCACCATCGAAACCGGTGACATGCGCAGGCTGCCGTTTGAAGGCGCTGCCTTCGACGCCGTGGTCAGTTCCTACGCCATCGATCACCTTAACCGCCAAGGCGCCGTCCAGGCGCTTGCCGAAGCGGCTCGTGTCGTGAAACCGGGTGGCGACTTCCTGTTGATGGTGGTCGCCAATGACCGGTGGGCGAAGTTCGCCTTCGGTCCGCTGCTTTCCCACGGCGCCACTCGCGACGCGGCCTGGTGGACTGCGCGCCTGAAGGAAGCCGGCTTTCAGGTTGTGGAGGAAGGGACGCAGCCGGCGACGCTCTATGTCCTCTCCCGGCGTTTGCCGTCTTAGTTGGCCGTTTTTGTTTCAGCCGCTGAGCACAACGCCAATCCGTGCCTTCTCCACACCGTTCAGTCTCACGGCCAGCGCATGCTCGCCCGGATAGTGTTTCCGTGTCGAGAGATCCTGAAAGCTGTGGCGGCGATCGAAGTGGGCGAGGCCTTGCGCGAACTCGCGTTCCACCACCTGAAACACCTTCCGGCCCTGCCTTGCCCCGGGCCGCGCGAAGTAGACCACGTACTCGACGCGCAACTTCACCGGCTCCGGACACACCACGTCAAAGGAGAAACCCAGCGTCTCGCCGATCTTCAGTTTGCGCCTGTCTCCCCGCAGCGCACCAACGTCGGCCGCGGTCTGCTTACGGTATCCGAATAACGCCAGTGCCTCCACGTCGCCCGCCTTCAGCAGTGTGCGGCAGGCATGCTTCACAATCGCGTCCGTTGCCGCGCTGCCGCCCAGCCAGCGCCGCGCCACCTGCAGCGTGACGCGTGGATTGTCCTTGGCAATGTCGTTCAGATTGTTCGCCACACTGCGCCGCACGTATTCGCTTGGGTCGCTCTTCAATGCTTCCAGAACCGGCAGGATCGGCGATGGGTCTTGCTTGAATCGCGGCAGCGCCATGGCCCATGGCAGCCGCGGACGGCACCCCTCGCTGGCCAGCCGGCGCACGTGATTATCGGCGTGCCCGGTCCATTCCAACATCCGCTTCATCATCGGACCTTCATGCCTGATGAGGAACGGGCGCACGGCAAACTCCGACGAGCAAAGCGGAGTGAACAACTCCAGCGCGCGCACCGATACGTCAAAGTCATCCAGCCCGAACTGCTCCACGAAGTCGGGAAAGATCATGGCGCCGAATCCGGAAAACCGCGGCGCGACCTTTTCAAGCAACCGCACCTGCTCCCGGTACGGCAAGGCAAGCCGTTGGCAAAGACTCGTGCTGATGTGCCGCATCCGCTGCTTCAGCTCACGCGCTTCCCAACCCGCGTCCAGCACCGCGCGCACGAATCCGTTCCGGTCAAAGGCGGGCCACGCGCCGGTCATCGCATCGGCCAGCGTTTCCACCAGCGCGGGGTGGAAAAACTGATCCTTCAAGGCAGCTTCCGCCATCAGCGCTCCAGCTTTCGTTCCAGTTCCGCCTTCACCCGCGGCCATTCCTCGTCGAGGATGGAGAACCAGACCGTGTCGCGCACGCGCCCCGTGGCGGTGATCATGTGGCGGCGGAAGACGCCTTCCTGCCTCGCCCCGATGCGCAGAATGGCGGTCTGTGAGCGTTCGTTTAACGCATCGGTCTTCAGTTCCACGCGCAGGCAGCCCAGCGTCTCAAAGGCATGGCGCAACATGAGGTACTTGGCATCCGTGTTGATGGCCGTGCGCTGGAAGGGCGGGGCCACCCACGTGGAGCCGATCTCCAGACGCCGGTGCGCCATGGCGATGTTCATGAATCGCGTCGAGCCCACCACGCGCCCGGAAGCCGAGTCCAGTGTCACGAACGGCAGTTCCGTCCCGGCATCGCGCGCCCGCAGCGCCGCTTCGATATGATCGCGCATGTCCGCGCGATCCCTCACTACGCTGAGCGTCCATTGCCAAAGGCCGGGATCCAGCCCGGCCTCGCACAACCCGTCCAAATGGTGAAGGCCCAGCGGTTCCAGCCGCGCGTACCGGCCTTCCAGCGTGACATTGCCGATCGTCATTACTCCGATGATGGCACGGCGGGAGCGATGGCGATGGTGACGCCGGACTGCGTCGCCGCCTCGCCGATCTTCACCGTCACGGGAATCTCA
>JANRLE010000374.1:0-33439 GCA_033762895.1 Bryobacteraceae bacterium
CCAGCGAGGCATAAGCGGTCTCGCAGTGGTAGTGTTTCTGCAGCGCGGCGCGCCGGTCAGGACGAAGGTCGGTCACCGCGGTGACCTGGCAGTTGGGGTGCTGGTGGAAGTAGAACTGGGTTCCGAAACCTCCGCCCACCACGCCAAGCCGGACCTTCTTATCGGATTGGGGGACGGGGCGGCCCACTTGAGCGGCGGCGGCCTGGGAGAAGGCGGCGCCGGTTGCCAGAAGAAAGTCTCGTCGCGTAGGCATCAATTTCAGAAAACGTACTTCAGCGCAAGCTGTACCTGGCGTTGGTCCAGCGCCGTTGCGGTGATGCTCCCAAAGCCCGCATTGCCGAATACGCTTACGGGATTGGCGAACTGCGGCGTGTTCATGGCATTGAAGAACTCCCCGCGGAAAAGCAACTGGTGGCGCTCGCGCAAGGCAAAGCTCTTTGAAGCCGAAAGATCGAATGTCCTCACGCCGGGGCCAGTCAACGGATTGCGCGGCGACGTCCCGTAGGTGGCGGTGGTGCGCGCGAAGGCGGCGGTGTTGAACCACAGCGCGCGGTCACGTCGAGAGGAATCGAAGGCGGCGGTTTGGCCGCTGACCAGGTTCGGGCGCGTCCAGCCGTTCGGATCGATGTTCAAGGTGTCGGCGCTTTGGGTGACGTTAAAAGCCGTGCCAGACTGCAGCGTGGCCACTCCGCCCAGCGACCAGCCAGCCAGCAGGGCACGGGGGACGGAACCCAGCTTCCGGCCGAATGGCAGCTCCCACACCCATCCGGCCACCACGCGATGGCGGATATCGGACAGCGAGTTGGCGCGTTCGGCCGCGCCGCGGTTGCGTGGATTCTGGCAGACGCATCCGCCGCGGTTGGCGCTTTGTCCGGAATCGTCAATGAGGTGCGACCAGGTATAGGCGATGGTGGCGCTGAGCCCGCCGGCCAGCCGCCGCTCAAAGCGCGACTGAAGGGAGTGGTACAGGCTGTTGCCGTCAGAGGCAAGCATGCGGATGCGGCCCCATTGCGGATAAGGTCGTCGCGATTGAATGGTGCCGGGACCAGGGTCTGGGCTGTTCCAGTTATTGATGCTGGTATCCAGATTGGTCCCCTTGGAGCCGACATAGGAGAGTTCCAGCACATTGGATCCGCCCAGTTCCCTGCCCACCTGCACGTTCCAGTTCTGCATGTAGCCATCCCAATGGCGGCGGTCCGGCTCCACGGAGACGACATTCACGAAAGCGGATGAGGCGACCAAGGCGCGAGGGAACGGATTCTGAATCGTCGCCGTCGGATTGACGTTCGGGTTGGTCACGGTGATGGTGGGCGCCACGGGCGGATTGGCCTGCAGGATATTCATGTTGTCAAAGTGGGCGGCGGTGAAGAACAGGCCGTATCCGGCTCGCAGGACGAAGCCGCGGCCGGCGCGATAGGCCATGCCAAAGCGCGGAGCCACCTTGTAGAGATTGCTCTCCCAAAGCTTTTCGCTCTTGCCGGGATCGGGCCACAACACCGGTCCGGCGGGATTGAGATCGAAGCGAAGTGTGCGGCTGGCGCCGAAGACATCGATGGGCGAGGGGTCGAGATCATAGCGGATACCCAGGTTGAGCGTAAGCTTCTGGGTGGCGCGCCAGTCATCCTGAAAATACATGCCAAAGCGCCATTGCCGCGCGCCGGTGATCGGGATGCCTTCGGCTGAATCCACCGTGCGCGGGAAGCCGAGCATGTAAGCTGAAGCCGGATTTCCGGAAATGTCCTGCGTGAAGGTGATCACGCCGTAGTCATTGCTGGAGTTCCCGTTGTCGATGACGCGGCGAATGTCGACGCCGGTCTTCCAGGAGTGCCTGCCGCGAATGATGCTGACGTTGTCCACAAACTGGTAGGTGCGGCTGTCATCCTTGGGGGCGCCGCCGATGGATTCGCCGATGCTCATAAATCCGTTGATGTTGAGCAGCGGAAAGCCAACCTCCTCACCGCCGGGGACGCGGCCATCGGGTCCGCCGATGAGAAAACCGCGAATGCCGAGATCCTCGATCTTAAAGCCGGAACCGCGCCGGGGGCTCAGTTCCACACGGTCGCCGCGCTGATGGCCGAAGCGAAATTCGTTCAGCAGGGAACCGGAGAAGGTGTGTACCCACTGGAAATTCGCGCTCTGGTTGCGGAAGCTGCGGTCGAGACCGAAGTTAGGGTTAAACGCGGTGGTGGGAAAGTCGCGGTTCTGATAGATGTAATGGCCCGAGATCTGATCGTGCGACCCGAAGTTGCGGTCGAGCCGGGTCATCACCTGGTTCTGGTCGGCGCGTTCGCCATTGTAGCCAGCGTAGTTGATGGTGCCGGGCTGGTTGGGCAGCGGCATGTACTTTGTCACCAGGTCGACCGATACGGGGTCGAGGCGCGAGGTGGGAATCACGTTGCCGGCAAAGGGAGCGTTGGCCGCCAGCGGGTCAGTGATGCGCTGCGTAACGCCGGAGAAATCGCCGCGGCGCATTTCCGGCGTGAGCACCACGCCGCTTTGGGGACGTTGCTGGTTGCTGCGTATCCCTTCATAGGAGAACATGAAAAACGTTTTGTCGCGCTGGATGGGGCCCGAGAGCACGCCGCCGAATTGATTGCGCCGTAGCTGATCCTTCTCAAACGGCCGGGGACGGAAGTAACCGCGGGCGTCCATGGCGTGATTGCGCAGGAACTCGAACGCCGTTCCATGAAACTGATTGGCTCCGGACTTTAACTGCACCTGCACGTTGGCGCCGGCGTTGCCGCCGTATTCGGCCGTGTAGTTACTGCTCTGCACCTTGAACTCCTGCATGGCGTCAAGGCTGGGAAACATGCCAACCCAGTTCTGGCGATTGTTGACCACCGAGACGCCATCCAGGCTGACCTGCATGGCGATGTCGCGCGCGCCATTAGCAGAGACGCGGCTGAACAGGCCGTTAAACTGAGTGAGCACGGTGACGCCCGGTGTGAGCGTGGCCAGTTGGGCGAAGTTGCGGCCATTGAGCGGCAGATTGACCATCCGTTCGGAGGAAACCACGGCGCCCAGCGTGGCGTTTTCGGTTTGCAGCAGCGGGGCGGCCCCGCGCACCTCCACGGTCTCAGCCACCTGGCCGATTTCCAGCGTGAGGTCGACGCGCGCCTGCTGGCTGATCTGCAGCACGATGCCGGAGCGCCTGAGGGCGCGAAACCCTTCCGCCTTCGCCTCAATCACGTACTCGCCGGGGACCAGATAGCGGACTTCATAAGTGCCCGAGGCATTCGTTGTGAGTGCGTGTTTGGCTCCGGTGGCGGGATGCGTGACGGTAACCGCGACGCCGGGCATGGCCGCGCCGGAGGAGTCGGTAACCGTGCCGAGGAGGCCGGTATCGATGGTCTGCGAGCACAGCATCATCGACGTGATCAACAGGAATGCGGCGTGTTTCATGAAAATCAGTCTCCCCACCAGGGTTCGTCAGGATGTTTGGCGCGTTTGAGTTCGTCGGGGTTCAATTCGACGCCGAGGCCGGCGCGTTCAGGCACGGCGAGTTCGCCGTTGCGCACCAGGGGCTTTTCTCCGGCGGCCTGACGTTCGACGGGCCGGTCCCCTTCTCCCAGCCGGCTTTCCGAACGGTAAAAATTCTGGATTGCGCAGCCGAAGTGCGCGGCGGCCAGCGTGTTCACCAGGTGGCCGACGTTATGCAGCGCGACGGGGATGCGGTAGTGCGACGCGAAGTTGGCGATACGGCGGGTTCCAGTGATGCCCCCGGCATAGACAAGGTCCGGATGGAGGATGTCGGCGGTTTGCGTTTCGAGAAACGGCTTGAAGCCGGAGAACAGTTCCAGCTTTTCGCCAACCAGCAACGGCACACGGCAGGCGCGTTTCAGCGCGACCCAGGATTCCGAGTAAGGCACGGCCAGCGGATCCTCATAGAACGGCGGATCGAGCGGCTCAATGCGTTTGCCGAGATCGATGGCGGTGGGCGTGTCGAATTCGTTGTGGGCGTGGACGGCGATCCTGATGGACTCACCGAAAATCTCGCGGGCGATTTCAAAGCCGCGGGCAATCTTCTTCACGTGGTCCTGGGTGAAGTTGACGGGCCAACTGGCGCCTTCGGCGGGGGAAGGCATCAGATTGCCAAAACCCTGCTTATAGATGGTGAATCCTTCGGGCGCGGCCTTGGCGTGATCGTAGAAGGCCTTCCATTCGCCGCGATCCAGCAGGTTTTTGACGTGGCCATGCGAATACATCGGAATGGCTTTACGGAACGGGCCGCCGAGTAGCTGGTAAACGGGGCGGTTGAGGATCTTGCCCGCCAGGTCCCACAGTGCGATGTCGATGGCGCCCACCGAGGGGATGTGCGGCAGGTGCGGATGGATCATGCCGGTGAGGCGATGGAAGTGGAACTCGATGGCCAGCGGATCCTGGCCGATGAGCAGCGGCTTCATCTCTTCGATGCGGGCGCGCAGCATGGGGCCGGAGGCGGACGCTTCGCCGTAGCCGGTGAGACCGGCGTCGGTGACGATCTTGAGAAGGCTGGTCCCCGCCCTGCCGGGGTTCATCGCCCTGATGTCCACGATCTTGACTTTCGCGCGGTCCGGCGCGGCGATAGCCTCAAAGCGGGAGTACCATGCGCCGGCCGGGAGGCCCAGCGCCAGCCTGAAAAAGGAACGCCGGGTGCGGATGCGGCCAGTGGAGATTGCCATGTTCATCGCGCTGAGTATATAGACTCCCGGCGGCAAAAGAAAAGGGCTGCTCACCCTTTCGGATGAACAGCCCTGAATATCGGAGGCGTGCTCCGGGGCGCTAATAGGCCCCGAAGAACACCTTCGTTGTCGCTCTGGAGAACCGTCCCTTGGAATCGGTGACCGTCAGTTCGAAGACGTACTCACCGAAGGCCAGGTTGGCGAAGCGGACCGTCGGAGTTGCGGTGTCGGAGCCGAGCATCAGCTCCGGCTGCCGTCCGATGGCGCGCCAGGAATAACCGATCACGAGTCCATCCGGATGGAATGACTGCGAGCCATCGAGCTTGATCTCGCGGTTCGTCGTCACCTGGTTCGGACCGGCGTTGGCGATAGGCGGATTTCCGTCCGGCGCCTGGGTCTGGGTGACCTTCACCTCAACCCTCGCCAGCACCTGACCGCCACGGCGGCCAGTGGCCCGCAGCGTATAGGTGGTATCCAGGGTCGGAGAGACCGTGGAATTGCCGTTGGCGCTCACCGCTCCGACGCCGTCCAGCACCACTTCGGCGGCGCCTTCGGTAGTCCAGGAAAGGACGACCGGGGCTCCGGGCCGCGGCGAAACCGGCGGGTTGGCGGTAAAGGTAATGATGCGTACCGGCGGGATCACGTTGAGCGTGACTTCCGCCCTGGTCTCACCGGCGCGGTTGCTGGCGGTGAGCACGTAGCGCGTGGTATCGAAGGGCGAAACCTCGCGGGAGTCGACCTGCGTTACGGCGCCAAGGCTGGTGATGTTGACATTGGTGGCGTTCTCCACCTGCCACAGCAGCAGGGCGGTTTCGCCGCGTGCGATCTCACCCGGGGTTACGGAGAAGCGAATGATGCGCGGCGCCTCGGTGATCTTGTTGATCCGCACCGCTACCTGCGCGGTGGCCGTATTGAACCGGTTGCGGGCCGTGATCAGGTAGGTTGTGTCTTCGGTGGGCGTGACCGACTGCGAACCGTTCTGCGCCACACCACCGACGCCGGTGATCTCCACCGTGTCGGCGTTTTCGGTCTGCCAGCTCAGCGTGGTGGACTCGCCTTCATCCACCGACATCGGCGATGCCGTGAAGAGAAGGATGCGAGCCTGCGGCTGGATGACCGTCACGGTAGCCGTCTCACTCGCTTCGCCGAAGCGGTTGCGGGCGGTCAAACGATACGTGGTGGTCATGTTGGGGGAGACCGAAGTCTGGCTGCCGGAAACCGGTCCGATGCCATCGATGACAACTTCGTCGGCATTCTCCACCGCCCATGTGAGCGTGGAAGCCTGGCCGGCGTTGATGGTCTGCGGATTGGCCTGGAAGCGCAGGATGCGGACACGCGGGTTGCGCGAAACAGTGACGTTGACACGGTCGCTTGAAGACGAGCCGCGATCGTCAGTCACCGTCAGCCGGAAGCCGTAGTTCTGTCCCTCTTCGCCAGTGAAGCTGGCTTTTGACGTGTTGGCTCCGGAGAGGGAAACAGCGGGTCCGGCGATCTGCGTCCACTGGTAAGTGATCGGATCGCTTTCCGGATCGTAGGAGGCTGAGCCATCGAGGGTGATGGGACCCGCCGCCACGCCCAGTTGATCGGCGCCGGCATCTGCCACGGGAGCATCGTTGCCGGTGCGGACGCGGCGCGTGACCAGTTCATAGCGTACGCGCGGGACGTCGGCCGGAACCGGATGCGCGGCGGCCTTGTAATCCTTCGGACGGATCCAATTGCCGAAGCGGATGCCTGCCACCACGCGGCCGTTGTGCCCGCGTCCGAGGAAGGTTTCGTTCATGCCGCCTTCCAGCGTAAAGGCGATCTGATCATTAATGGGGAAGATGAAGCGCAACGTGCCGCCCGGACGGTCAGCCCCGCCATAGCTCTTCAAATACCCCAGGTTGCCTTCGGCGTAGATATCCTTATGGAGACCGATGGTGGCTTGCGCACCCACCTGATCCACCGCCTTCAACAATGTCTGGATTTCGATGGTGCGGGTGATGGCGTTGCGGGCCAGCAGGCGATTGTCGAGAAACGCCTTGGTCCCGAAGACGCCCGCTTTGCCGCGCCCGAAGATGTAGTCAAAGACCACCGATCCCTGCCCCAGCGTGCCGCCGGCCTGCAGGTCGTTGAACTGTACGTTCTTGAAGCTGCCGAACAGTCCGGTCTGGAAGTCCTTATAGCGGTGGACCATACCGAGGTCAAACTGACCTTCCTTGCGGTCGCGGAAATAGAGGTACTCGCCCTGTGCCTGAACGGCGAAGTTCTTGTTCAGGGGAGCGAAGTACCGCCCGCTGCCGGTGAAGGTAAGGTTGCCGACATCGTCGACGCCCGCATTGACGCCCAGCAGTTGGAAACGCGGCATGCGGTTCCTTGCCATGACATCTTCCACTGATTTGTCGGTGATAGTCTGCACTTCGTTCGCCGAAAGAGGCTTGGGAAGCTGGGTGACAGCATCACGCGCGGCCTGCTGGGCATTCTTGAGATTGTCCAACTCGCGCTTGAGATCCTCATTTTCCTTCTTGAGGTCCTTCAGCATGTTGGCGATGTCGTCCAGCTTGTCCAGGCGCTTCAAAACGGCGTCGTCGGCTGGCCGGGCGCCACCGGGTTGACCGGGTGCTCCGGGTTGACCGGGTGCTCCGGGTTGACCCGGAGCGCCGGCTTGCCCTGGAAACGCGCGAATGGCGTCTCCGGCGCTGCCTGATCCCACCGTGCGGCCCTGCCCGTCAGTGACGGCCATGTCCACGCGCCGGTTCATGAATCGCGATTCCGGTGAGCGGCCGGAGGTCTTGGGCCGCCGCTTGCCCGCTGTGTCGGTTTGAATCCGGCCGGGGTCGGCGCCGTACTTCTCAAGGAACCCTTTAACGGTTTTGGCCCGCTCAGCGGCGAGTTTGTCATTGTAACGGTCCGACCCGCGGTCGTCACCGTGACCGGTAAGTTTCACGCGGTAGGCCGGATTCGCTTTCAGGAGTTCGGCGAGTTTCAGAAGACTGGGGAATCCATCCACCAGCACGGCTGAGTCGAACTCAAAATTGATCTCTTCCCAATCGTCTTTCGACGCGGTTGTGTTCAGCCCCTGGCCGGACGCCGATTGCGTGTAGGCCACCGAGATGAGGGCTGAGGTGAGCAGCAACTGCTGGAACAACCGTAGACTCATTGTCCCTCCAAGCTCCGATGAATCGTTGTTCTAATGCGGCTCCGTGCCTGGCGATTCGCACCTGCCCGGCAGGGCCGAAACCTGACCTGTAGGCGGAAAATACTTCACGAGGGGCGGTAAACATTGCTTCGGTTCACCGTCCGAACCTCGACTTCCCCCGCGAACGTCCTATTGCACGAGGATAGTATAGCAATCTTAATGCCATCGTACTAGCCCTCAGATTTTCGGGAACCTTTCCCATCCGGAGCGAGAATAGGTGAGCAGAGTGGGCAGCGAAATGGACGCAGAACTTCTGGCAGCGGCGGCCTCGGGGTCTGAGCAGGCGTTTGCCTCTCTATACCGGCGGCATTACCCGCGCGTATTCCGTTTTGCCCTGCACATGTGCGGTTCCCATGCCTTGGCCGAGGAAGTGGTCCAGGAAGTGTTCCTGGCCATGGTGGGGCAACTGCAGCAGTTTGACTCAGCACGTGGGGCGATCGGGTCCTATCTGCTTGGCATTGCGAGGAATCAGTCTCTTCGGCTGTTGAAGCGAGAGCGGCCATTCGCGGAATTGCACGAAAATTCCGCATCGGTGGCGGCCAATGAGGGTGATCTGGAACAACAGCGGCTGAAGCGGGCGATTGCATCACTGCCCGCCGAGTACCGCGAAGTGGTGTTGCTTGTGGAACTGGAGGAGATGGAGTACCAGGAGGCAGCAGCCGTGATCGGGTGTCCGGTGGGAACGGTACGTTCGCGCCTGCACCGGGCCAAGGCCATGCTGATGGAGCGGCTGGTTCCGGCCGCGGTGAGGAGTGTGAAATGAAACGGGAAGAGTATCGGGCATGGCGGGCGGCAGATCTGGAGTTGAAGGCCAGGCTGCGCCGGCTGCGTGTGGACGCCGCGCCAGGTGATCCGCCGCAGGCCGTGATGACCGCATATCGTCATCAGTACGGGCAGAGGCGGCGGCAGTGGTGGAAATGGGCAGCCGTCCCAATCGCCGCGGCCGCGGCAGTGGTGATGGGTTTGTGGCTGAAACCTCCGGGAGCGAAAGTGGCGGAACCGCCGGCGCGGGAAATGAGTGAGCGGACGACGGAGTTCATTCCCGTGCGCTACGGCGCATCGGTGAGGACGAATGAGGCGGTGCAGATCGTCCGCATCCGGCTGCCGAGGGGGGAGTTGATGCGCCTGGGGCTGCCGGTAGGGACCGAAGCGGCGGGCGAAACCGTGAGGGCAGACGTGTTGATCGGAGAGGATGGTCTGGTGAAGGCGATCCGTTTTGTTTACTAAATTTTAGACACAGAAATCGAAAGGAGAAAGGCAATGTTGTTGCGAGCATTTGTGTACCTGGCGGCCGGTTCTGCTTTTGGGCAGACCACGGTGGCGGTGGAAGGCGTCCGCGTGGGTGTGGCAACGCAGCCGGCTTCGCCCGGCGGCGTTCATTTTATCGCCTCCCACGCCGAAGCGGGTCCGCTGGTGAAGGGCGCTCCTTATACGGCCGAGGCAGAGACGGAAACCACGCGGATTCTAGCGGATGGAACCAGAATCGTGCATAAGAACAAGAGCAGCATGGCGCGGGATAAGGATGGGCGCACGCGGCGCGAGAACAGCCTGGAGAGTGTCGGGCCATGGGCGACAGCCGGCCAGCAGCCGCCGCGCATCGCGCATATTTCGGATCCGGGCTCAGGGGAAACGATCCTTCTGGATTTGAACGCCAAGACGGCAAGGCGCATTAAGGCCGGGCAGACCGGGGCGATGCACATGCGCATGGCATCTCCCGATGGCAAGCGCGTGGTGGAAGAGCGGGTGCAGGTGGCGGTACGGGAGAAAAAGGGCGGGAGTGCGGCAGAGCCGGCGGTGTTCAGCCTCGCGGTTCCGCCTCCGCACGGTAGTCCTTCGAGCGGCGATGTACTGTTCTTCCGCGCCGAATCGAAGAACGCGAAGAAGGAGAGCCTGGGGCGGCAGACGATGGAGGGGGTGATGGTGGAAGGAACCCGGGAGACGGTGACGATTCCGGCCGGCGAGATCGGCAATGACCGGCCGATCGTATCGGTGACCGAGCGGTGGCATTCGCCGGAACTGCAGATTACGATTCTGACGAAAACGAATGATCCGCAGTTTGGCGAGTCAGTGTACCGGGTTTCGAACTTGCGGCGCGGCGAGCCGTCACCGGATTTGTTCCGGGTGCCTGCGGACTTCAAGGTGACTGCGGACTTTAAGACAGTGGAAGATGGCGGTCCCGGGATGCGGTGGATACAGAAAGCGCCCGAGGAGTAGCGCCCGCGCGTTGAATTCTCCCGGCGGATTTGATAAGAATTCGGGGGATGTTCATCGGACACCTGGCGGTCGGGTTTGCATCAAAGCGGCTGGCGCCGCGGAGCAATCTCGGCATACTGTTGGCGGCCCCGCTGCTGTTGGACCTGCTTTGGCCGGCGTTCCTGGTAACGGGATTGGAAAGTGTGCGGATTGCGCCTGGAGATACGGCCTTCACCCCGCTGCGGTTTGTCGCGTACCCGATTACGCACAGCCTGGCGGGGTGTTTTCTTTGGGCGGCGGCGTTTGCGGGGATCTACCTGAGCGTGACATCGTACCTGCGCGGCACGGTTGTCGTGTTCGGGGGCGTGATGAGCCACTGGGTGCTGGACGCGATCACGCATCGTCCGGATCTGCCGGTGTTGCCGGCGGGGCCTTTTGTGGGATTCGGACTATGGAACTGGCCGCTGGCGACTGTTCTGGCAGAAGGTGCGATGTTCGCGGCAAGTCTATGGATCTACACGCGATACACGCGTGCCAGAAACATTACGGGAAAGGTGGCGCTGGCCGGTCTGGTGGCCTTCCTGATCCTGGTCTACGCCGGCATCGTATTCGGCCCGCCGCCGCCGGGCGAAATGGCGGTGGCGGCCGGGGCCTTCGCTACCTGGCTGTTCCCGCTGTGGGGAGCATGGGTGGAAAGGCACCGCAGGCTCTCATTGGCCGGCGCCACTGGCGCCCGCGCGGCCCTCCAGATCCCGTAGGCCGCTCTTGGCAATCGCCGAATCTGGAAATTGCTCGAGAGCTTCGCGGAAAGCCTTCGATGCCGAATCCGTATCGCCGTGGCGCAGCGAGATCCGGCCGAGCGCTTCCCCAACCGGCCGCGGATAGAAGGGCGGTTCGGAGTAAATGAGCGCCCTTTCGCGCTTCATCGTCTTGCGGAGCTTTTCGATTCCCTGCTCCACCTTCTTCCTGGCGATGAGGATATGTCCGGTGAGTTCCTGTCGCGCGACACGGAGTTCGGCGGGCACGGCCTGCTTCACCTTGTCCTGATACTGATCGAGCACCTCATCCATGGCATCGAGCGAATCCTGTGCCTCCCCCGCATCTCCCCTGGCGGCGTGAGCAAGACCTGAGGCCCAATGCCGCCAGGCAAGTTCGCGCGGTTTGTCCACGACGGGGAGCGAGGCGCCATCGAGGATTTCCGTCCAGCGTTCATGCTGAACCAACGTGCGCATGAGAGCGAACCAGCCCTGGCGGAAGGCGGTGCGGGCATTGTCGATCTGCGCCTCTTCACGCGGATTTTCCTTGAAGGCCAGCAGGCTGCGGGCGGCCTGGATGGCCTCCTCATACTTGCCCTCGAAGCTGAAGGCGGTGGCCATGTAGTGGACATTGTGGCCGTGGTGTCCGGAGGTGTAGAAGGGATCGGCCTGAATCCACTTGATCTCGTTTTCGGCGGCGGAGGAGAAGGAGCGGACGGCGTCATCCCAGCGGCCGGTCTGCGAATAGATATGACCCGGCATATGGAGCGCGTGCGGAATATTGGGCGCCAGTTCGGCGTAGCGGCGGCAGCTCTCCCAGGCGTCGCTGGCGAAGGTGGAGCCTTCAAAGCCGTGGATCACATAGTGGTGAACGCCTGGATGGTTTGGCGCATCCTTCATGAGCTGGCGCAGCAGATCGGCGGCTTCCATCGAACCTTCGCGGGGAGTCTTGCCCGGCAGTTCGAAACCACGCATGAGATGCAGAGCAAGATAGGTTCGGGCTTCGATTTCGTTTGGGTACCTGGCGACGATGGCACGCAGCCCGTTGACGTAGTCGAGGTCGGGATTCTTGGACAGAGGATTCCGGCGGGCGGCGATGGCGGCGATATAAAGTCTTTCTAAATCAGTCGCTTTTGCGGAAAGCTTGTGGGCCTTCCTGACGGCTTCTTCCACGCGCGGGGCAAGGTCGTTGCGCACCAGGCCGGTGTAGCCCTCCAGTTGGAAGCGCGGCCGGTAGTCACCGGTTGCCACCATCGCGATACCCCAATGCGGCATGGGTGCTTCGGGATCGAGCGCCGCTGCCTGGAGGAACGAACGCTCCGCCTCCACCGACCAGAACGAGTGCATCTGAGCCACGCCCTGGAGGAAGAAACGCTGCGCCTCCTTGCTCCTGGTGGTGATGGGAAAGCGGATGTTTTCGGTTCCCTGGCCGTGCAGGAGCTTGGCCGGCAGCGCCGGCGCCACACGGCTGGGCGGGGGTGTGCAGACATCGGCGGATTTCTTCTGGGCGGCCAGCGGGAGAGTCAGGGCAGCGAGCAGGCACAGGATCGTCGGCTTCATGCCTAGTAGGATAACGCGGACTCGATCAAATCGCCGAGTTGTTTTGCGTCGAATGACAGACCGTCGATGCGGGCATGCAATCGTCCGGAACGGCCGATGATGGCAATCGTTGAGGTATGGGTGACGATGCCCTCCTCGGGCCAATAGATGATGCCGAACTGTTCTACCGCGCGCCGGATGTCATCCGGAGCGCCGGTGAGGAATCGCCAGCGGGCGGAATCGGCCTTCCAGAGGGTGGAGTAGCGGTTGAGGACTTCCACCGTATCATGATGAGGATCAAGGGTAATCGTCAGCAGGGCGAGGTCATTTCGATCGGCGAAACGGCGCTGCATGCGGGCGAAGGTAGCGGCCAGACGAGGGCAGACCTCCGGCAGGGGGCAGCGCGTGTAAAGGAAGTTGACGGCAACCACCTTGTCGCGGAAATCGCTGAGCCGGGTGCGTTGGCCGGTATGGCTGGTGAGCGCGAAATCGGGGACCACCTCGCCGGTCTTCACTTGGGAGGCGGGGGTGGCAAGCGTTACTTTCCGCCCGTCTTCCTCGATCTGATTTGACGGCGGAAGGGGGCGGATGTCGCGGGCCGAGGAGCCGCGCAGATCGAATTCCACCATCATTCCGGGGCTCAGCGTGGGGATGACGGCAGGATCTGTCAGCCGGAAAGGCATCGCCATGGCGGGCATGACGCCGGGAATTTCCTTGTGCGAGATGGTCACGGTGGATTGCGCTGCGTCGGTTTCGAGAACCAGGCCCTGGATCCGGTAGCGCTTGGCGCAACCCGAGCAGAAAAGCGCCGCGGCGGTGAGCAGGCTAAGGAAAGAAGTAAACGATGTCGGGGCGTACGCCATAGCCAGCCTCCGCACAGGGGCCACAGTCGCGTTGGTAACCGGACCAGGCTTCGAGCACAGCCGCGGGTACGGTGATGGGATGGTCGGCCTGGTGATAGGTGGACAGAGCCATGCGCGGATGGAATCGCGCGATCGTGGACCTGCCGCCATTGAGCGCGCGGGTTTCGGCGCCTTCAATATCCATCTTGATGTAATCGACACGCTCCAGTTTCAGCTCCTCCACCAGTTTGTCGATGGTGGTGAGGGGGACCTTGTTGACAGAGTGCGAGCCCTGGCGTTCAATGACAAAGCTATCGGCGGCGGAGTTGTGGGGATCGACATGCAGTTCCAGCATGTCGTCCTTGTCCCAGACGCCTTTCGGGTAGACGATGACGCGGCCGGCTTCAATCTCGTTGGCGAAGTTGCGCCGCAGGCATTCGATGTTCTCCGGCGCCGGTTCGATGGCCACCACCAGTTTGGCTCCGGCCTTCAGACTGGCGCGGGTATAGACACCGACATTGGCGCCGCAATCAAGGACGACGTCGCCTTCCTTGACGCCGCGGCCGTTCCAGCCATAAATATCGCGGGCCTGCTCGGCGAGGTTAAAGGGCAGCACATACTCGCTGCCGTTGGGAATCCAGTATGGCCCATCGGGCGTCTGGTAGAGCTTGTAGCCCTGGCCGTCGGCCTTGACCAGTTTGCTGGCGGCGAGGATTTCGTCCTTTTTTGCGATCTGAGCCTTGGCCTCGTCCACGCTGCGGATGGCGTTGGAATAGGGGCATCCCTGCGTACGGCCGCTAATGGCCCAGAACGACAGCCTGGCAGGGGGGTAGAAGCAGATGGCCAATATCGCGGCGGGGAACGCGAGAAGAAGCACTTTTTTCATGGAGTTGAGGGAGGATTGGAGGCGCGGATCGGAGTCGAACCGACGAATAAAGGTTTTGCAGACCTCTGCCTTACCACTTGGCTACCGCGCCTCATTGCCGATGTGCAGCCAACTGACATTATACTTCAATTGCGGATCACAGGGAGGAGGATTGCCGACGGATATTTCTTCCCCACGAAAACAAACTGCTCGGCGGGCTGGCCGCGCCGCTCGTGCCCGATCGGACCGCCGGTGTTGAGATTGCGGTCAAAGCGGGGGAAGTTGCTGGAGGACACCTCGACGCGGATGCGGTGACCGGCTCTGAAAAGGTTGCTTGTGACGCCGGCATCGACGCGGATGGCGTAGACCTTGCCAGGCTGGGAAAGCACAGGGCGTTCCAGCCCTTCGCGGTATCGCAATCGAAGAATGCCGTCGGTGAGGTTGATGGCCCGCCCATCGGGGTGAACATCCACCAGTTTCACCGTGAAGTCGGTATCGCGGGCTGAAGTGGCCACATAAAGGACGGCCTGGATCGGGCCGGTGACTTCCAGATTCCGCTTCAGGGGCTGGCTCGAGTAGACCAGCACATCGCGGCGCGACTCAATCGCCCGCTGGTCCATTGGTCCCCAGGGAAAGATCCTGGGGTTGCAGCAGACGCTGCCTCCGCGGGTAGGAACCGGATTGGTGGGATCGTAGGTGTAGCGGTCGGTACGTTCCCGTGGTTGGGGACGGATCTCGAGTGCGCCGTCTCCGGCCAGGCTGTTGGCGCCCTTGGTGCTGGAGAGAAAGAAGGGCGTGGTCACCGCGCGGGCCAGGGGCCATTCCTGCTCGTCGCGCCATTTGTTGAGCCCCATCACGAAGATGCGTAGGGGTGCATTCCGGATGACGGGCGGCCGCTCCTTCAACCACCAGTCAAACCATTCTGCCTGAAGCCGTTGAATTGGCGCGGCTTTTTCGTTCCCGAACGGGTCCCCGTCGAAAGGAATCGACATGTTGTGAGGCCAGGGTCCAACCAAAGCGTGAACGTTGCGGCCTTTTCGGAAAAGGGTGGCGAAGGCCTCGAGATCACTTTGCACAAAATTGTCGTACCAGCCACCCACAATGTAGACCGGTACTTTCACTTTATCCAGATTTTCCTTAGTACTAGTGGACTTCCAATAGGAATCAAAAGCCGGATGTTCAAGTGCTTCCTGAAACATGGGGACCGATTGGCCCGTGGCGGCGAGATCGGCTTCCGCCAGCGGAAGGGCACGGACGAAAAATTCGAACGACGGCGGCCGGTAGTGCCGGGCGCGCAGATTGGCCGACATCCAGAGCAGGCGGTTGCCGAGTTTGAGGGCGCCGCCGGTGGAATAGAAGCGGTCGCGATAGTCGTCATAGCCGGAGACCACCGGAAAGATCGCTTTGAGAAACGGGTTTTGGGATAGAGCGGCTTTCCATTGCACGATGCCGACGTAGGAGCCGCCGGTCATACCGATACGGCCGTTGCACCATTGCTGGCGGGACAGCCAGTGGAGCGTGTCGTCACCGTCGTTGACCTCCTGGCGAAGAGGATCAAAGCGGCCCTCCGAATCGTAACGGCCGCGGACGTCCTGAACGACAACGGCATAGCCCGATTCGGCCAGACGGCGGTAGCTGGCAGGCAGCGACGTGCCTTTGCCGTAGGGGGTACGGACAAGGATTACGGGGCTTCGGCCGACACTGTGCTGACGGAACACGTTGGCGGACAGCCTGATGCCGTCGCGCATGGGGATTGAGACGCGTTCCTGCACCAAGCGGGCGTTTTCGGCGGCGTGCAGGCCGGCCGCAATCGCAAAAACGACCGCTAATGTGCTCATAGGTATAGAATAGAAGATGCCGGGTTGCACGCCCGGCCCACAGGCTGCGTCATAGAGTGTAGATGACCCGGCCGATGCACGGAACGAGTACCGAAACGATGGCCGCTTCGCGTCATGACGATTCCGCTATCCCGCGCCAGGCAACGGGGCAGGAACTGGACAGCGAACGCCAGAACCAGTTTATCGCCGAACACCTCAAGCGTGTCTACCTGTTGATCTACCGGATTGTGCAGAACACCGAAGACGCGCAGGATCTAACGCAGGAAGTGTTTATCAAGGTGCTGCAGCGAAGGGAGCAGTTGCGGGACAGGGACAAGGCCGCGCACTGGATGTCGCGCATCGCCACGAACACCGCGATCGATTTTCTTCGCAGGCGTAAGAGAATCCATTTCAGTGATTTAGAGGATATTTCTCCAGTACCGGCGCCGGCCGCCGAAAACCCCGAAACTCAAGTATTACGTGCGGAAAGCCAGTCGCGCCTGGAGGCCGGGTTTTCGGCCCTTACTGACCGGGAACGGCTGGCGCTGGTGCTACGCGATGTGGAGGACATGCCGGCGGAGGAAGTGGCCAGGCACCTGAATTGTTCGAAAGCAACGGTTCGAAGCCACATCGCCAACGCGCGTGTGAAATTTCGAAAGTTCCTGGAAAGGAGGAAGCCGTGACACATCCATCGGAACTGAATCTGGCCCTCTACTCCGGGGGCGAGACCGGATTCTGGGCGGGACTGGCGATACGGGCCCATGTGCGAAACTGTGCGCCGTGCCGGCGGAAGCTGGAGGAATTTGTTTCCGTCCGGGAGGCCGCCCGCAGCGCCATCGATTTGCCGGCGGGTATGGACTGGGACCGGGTGGCGGCGGAGATGACCGCGAACATCCACCTGGGCTTATCGGCCGGGGAATGCGTGGCCGGAACGTCGAAGCTTTCCGAAAGTGAGACGGCGACGGATTGGGAAACGTGGCAGCGGCCGGCAGTGGTGTTCGCCGGCACTGTGCTGGCGGTGTTTCTTGCCTGGTTCGCCTACACGCAGCCGGCGCCGCGCGAGGAACCGCAGCAGGCTCTTGTCCAGGGAGTGACTGCCGAGGCAACCGATGACGGCATTGAGCTGATTGATAACGGACGGATCCTGGGTCTGAATCGCGCCGCCGATGAACAGGTGGTAAGCGTCAGCCTGCAGGGGTCCGTGCGCGCAAGGTATGTAGATTCCGAAACCGGACAGGTGACGATTCACAATGTCTACGTACAGTAGGATCTTCGTTTATGTCCTGGCCTGCGCCTTCGCGGCGTATGGGCAGCAGCCCAACCGCCTTTCCTCGCGGAGCCTGCTGCACATCACCATGCCCGAGGACGCGCCGCTGGCGGTGCTATCGGCGGACTGGGGAGAATCGGTGGCGACGCCGCGCGGTTCGGCAATGCTGCTGGATCTGCGCACCTCCCTCACACTGCGCAACAGTTCGAACAAGCGGATCCGGGGTGTGACACTGCTGGTGATGGCCCAGGAAGTGGCGCCGGGAAGCAAGGCCTCGGTTTCGGTACCGAGCCTCGATGTCGGCCCTGGCGAGGCGTTTCCGGTGAGGTTGAACCTGCGGCTGCTGCGCCCGGCCGATACCGGGGACGGACCGCTGGCTGAAGTTTCCCTTGACGGGGTGTTGTTTGAGGATCTCGCCTTCTACGGACCGAACCGGCTGAACTCGCGCCGGTCGATGACGCATTGGGAGATGGAGGCGCGGCGGGACCGCCGTTTTCTCAAATCGCTGCTCGAACGGGCGGGCGCCGAAGGAATCCGTTCGCACATGAAGGACACGCTGGCGAGGTTGGGCGAGCGTCCGAAGATGGATGTGCAGTTGGCGCGCGGCCGATCCACGAATGCCGAACCGGAGAAGAATCTGCAATTCGCATTCCTGCGCATGCCGGATGAGCCGGTGCGGGCCACGGGGGGGTCGGCCACGGTGAGCGGAGCCGAAGTAAGCGCGCCGCAGATCGATGTGCGGAACGTCAGTAACCAGCCCGTCCGGTATCTCGAGTTGGGGTGGATCCTGAAGGATAAAGACGGCAATGAAACCTATGCCGGGGCGGTCCCCGGCGAGGTGAACCTGCCTGTCGGCCAGCGCACCACCATCCGCCAGCAGGCCACGTTGAAGCTTTCGCAGCGGACGGGCAAACCAGGGTCGGTGGCCTCCATGACGGGATTCGTCAATCATGTGGAATTCGCCGACGGCCGCACATGGATTCCCGAGCGGGCCGCACTCGAGGATCAGGGCCTGCGCAAGACGCTGCAGCCCTCGGCGGAGGAACAGCGATTAGCCGACCTCTATCGCCGCAAGGGCCTGAACGCCGTTCTGGATGAGATCAGCCGGTTCTAAGCGCCGCAAATGATGGCGCCGCGCGATGTCCTGGCCCAGTCCCTGGAGGCGGTACGCCTGCACAAGCTCCGCGCATTCCTCACCGTCCTTGGCCTGACCATTGGCGTCGCCACGCTCATCGCGGTGATGACTCTGATTCAAGGCGCCAACCGCTACGTCGAAACGAAAGTGGCCAACCTCGGCACCAACGTTTTCCAGGTGGCGCGGACGCCAATCACGGTGACCGACTTCGACATGATCCAGAGGGCGTTGAAGCACCGCAAGTTCGAGATAGAAGCGGTGGCCCACCTGGCCGGTCATTGCCGGCATTGCGAACTGGTGGGAGCTTCCGGCAGCACGACCGGACGGGCGCGGTTTCTCGATCAGGAACTGCGCGACATCTCCATCATCGGCCATACGCCGAACATGTACTCGATCGACACACGGACCGTGGAACTGGGCCGCTACTTCACCGAAACCGAGGAGGCGCGGTCGTCGCCGGTTTGCCTGATCGGGGACACGGTGCGGCAGCAGTTGTTCCCCGCCCTGGATCCGCTGGGCCGTACAATACACATCGCAAACGTCGACTGTCTGGTGATCGGCGCGCTGGAAAAGATCGGATCGATTCTGGGGCAGGATCAGGATAAGTTCGTGATCGTGCCGATGAACGTGTTCCTGGCAATCAACGGGCGGCGGTCCAGCCTGACGCTGAACGTAAAAACGGCGGGCGGGCCGGGATTTCAACTGGCGCAGGACGAAGCGCGCATTGCGCTGCGGGCGTTGCGGCACGTGGCGCCGAAGGCGGACGACGACTTTTTCATCGCCACCAAGGAAAGCTATATCTCGCTCTGGCAGTCGATCTCGACGGCATTCTTCGCGGTGTTCATTATGGTGAGCGCGATCTCGGCGATTGTAGGTGGCGTGGTGATCATGAACGTGATGCTGGTAAGCGTGACGGAACGGACCAAGGAGATCGGCATACGGCGGGCGGTGGGGGCGACGCAGCGCGACATCGCGCGGCAGTTTCTCACCGAAAGCGTGGTGCAGTGCCTGGCGGGTGGCGTGGTGGGCATCGCGGCAGGGTTCCTGTTTGCCTGGGCGATCCGGGAGGCCACCGCGTTCCCCACCGAGGTGGAGGCGTGGGTGGTGGCGACAGGGATGGGATTGAGCACGGCGATCGGCATGTTTTTCGGGATCTATCCCGCAATGCGGGCGGCCCGGCTGGACCCCGTGGTGGCGTTGAGATCGGACTAAGGTACCCTCGCTACAACTTACCGCCGGGAATAACCCAGGAACCTCGGGACGCGGCTGTGATAGAGTTTCTCTGAAGATTCGCATCCAAGGGAGAATGTCTCTGTGACCCGCGTCCTGTTCACTGCCTTAATTGCGGCTTTGTCCTTTGCCCAAAGCGACCGCGGCATGATTACCGGTTCGGTAACTGATATGGTTGGCGCAGTGATCGCCGGCGCCACGGTGACGGCCACACACCTGGATACCAACACGCAGTCCAAAGCCACCACCACCGAAGCCGGTGAGTTCAACCTTCCGTCCTTGCAGGTGGGCAACTATCGGGTCGCGGTGGAGACGGCTGGATTCAAGGCGTCGGTTCACAACAATGTCCGGCTGGAGGCAGGGGCGACGGCGCGCCTCGATACAAAACTCGAAGTGGGCGCCGTGCAGCAGTCCATTGAGATCAACGCCAGCGCCAGCCAGTTGCAGACCGACAACGCCAAGATCCAGAACACGATGTCTGACCGCATGATCGAGGCGCTGCCGACGGTGGTAAGCGACAACATGCGCAGCCCCTTCGATCTGGCGGCCATCACCGCGCAAGTCAACGGCGGTGACCAGGACTTCCGCGTGGGCGGCGGGCAGGCCGGCGCGTTCGGCGTGATGCTGGACGGCGCCTCGGCCAACACCAATCGCTCCGGATCCACACTGTGGGCCGCGGTGAACGCGCCTTCGCTTGAGGCGATCACGGAGTTCGCCGTGGAGACCAACGGATTCAAGGCGGAGTTCGGACGGGCCGGCGGCGGACTGGTAACCTTTGTCTCCAAGTCCGGCACCCGGCAGTATCATGGAACGCTGTTCGATTTTGTGCGCAATAACGCCTTTGACGCGCGTGGCTTTTTCAACCGCACGACACCGGTCTACCGCCAGCATGATTTTGGAGCCACCGTTGGCGGCCCGGTGCGCATCCCCAAGCTATACAACCAGCGCGACCGCACGTTTTTCTTCTTCTCTTACGAAGGATTCCGCAACCGCGTGGGCGGCAACACCAACGTCTCCGCGCTGCCGCCGGCGGAGTTCTATGAGGGCGACTTCCGCAACGCCGTGAGCCGCACACGCGGCCCCGACGGCGCGTTCATTCAGTACCGCATCTTCGATCCTTCCACCACACGCTTCGACGCCGGCACGCGAGTGTATGTGCGCGATCCGTTTCCGAATAACATGATTCCCAAGGCCCGCTTCGATTCCATCAGCGCGAAACTGGTGGACATCGCCAGAAGCACCATGACCGGCAATCTGCGCACGGACGTGGTTCCCGGCACGCCGGAATACTGGCTGGAGAATTACTGGCAAAGCGGCACCAGCATCAATCCGAACGACAAGTCCAGCCTGAAGCTGGATCATGTCCTGAATGACCGCAACCGGCTGTCGGCCTATTTCGCCTACTCCAGGCGCGAATCCGTACCCGGGCCGTCGGGGCCGCCGGGCATTCCCGGGCCGTTGAACCCGTTTGCGTACCTCTCCGACACCTCTCCGGTCTACCGCGGAAGCTGGGACGCCACCATCAGCCCGCGCCTTCACAACCGCTTTTACTTTGGCATCAACCTGTTCAAGGACAGCCACTACCCGCTGTCGGAAGGCGGCAGGTGGCGGGATAAGATCTGCATTCCGAACACGCCCGATTGTGACCGCAACCTGCCCGTGATGACATTCGGCGATTTTCCGCAATGGGGCGGTAATGGGTTTAACGGATCTGAAAACCCTGTGTACTCCTTCAATGACGATCTGGGCTGGACGCGCGGGAAGCACATCCTGAAGATGGGCTACATGTATGAGCACGCGCCCTACGTGGGCCTGGGCCAGCAATCGGGAGCCGGTACGGTGGCGTTCACCAACGCGATGACCAATCTGCCTGCGCAGGCCAACCGGAACATCGGCGGCGGGGCCGGTTTCGCCTCCTTCCTGCTGGGCGAGGCAGGCGCCACCACCATTCACACTCCCCGGCGAGTGGGCATGCTGTGGCGCTACCACGCCATGTACTTCCAGGACGACTGGCGCATCACGCCGCGGCTGACGTTGAACCTGGGCATGCGGTATGAGTTCAACATGCCGGCGCTCAACGATGGCGACCGGTGCGCGGATTTCGATCCCACCGTGCCCAATCCCGGCGCCAGTGGGCGAGCCGGCGCGCTGGTATTCTGCGGCACCGGGGAAGGACGCATTGGACGGCGCAGCATTCCTCCCGGCTGGTATGGCGGGCTTGGACCGCGCTTCGGCCTGTCCTGGCAGCCGGCGGCCAAAACCGTGGTGCGGCTTTCCTCGGGAGCCAGCTACGCGCCCGTGAAGACGGTGACCGGTTCCGGCCATTTCCAGGGCTTCGCCTTGATCCGCACATTCCCCGATCAGACAGGCGGCATCGAGCGAGTCTTCAAGCTGGACCAGGGCGTGCCGGCATGGCCGCAGCCGCCGTTCATCGATCCCACGTTCGGCAACAACGCCGACGTCGACTGGTGGCAGGGGCAGGAGGCAAACCGGCTGCCGCAAATGTGGTCCTGGACGTTGACCGTACAGCGCGAGATCGCCTCGCAGACGCTGCTGGAAGTGGGCTACAGCGCCATCATCGGCACACACCTGATCGCCAACCTGCTGGACTATAACCAGACCAATCTCAGTACGCTGCCCGCCAACCTGAACCCCTTCACCGCGGCCGGACGCAGCCTGCTGAACACCACGTTCAGTAACCGCAACCAGTTGGTGCAGAACGCGGGATTCTCCAAACCCTATCGCGAGTTTCCCGACAACTTTACGCTCGAACGCTCACTGCGCCCCTATCCGCAGTACAACAATGTCAGCACGGCGAACGGGGGCGATCACAGCGGCCATTCCAGCTACCATTCGCTGATCGTGAAGGTGACGCGGCGCTACGCCCGCGACCTGATGATCGACGCTTCCTATGTGCTGTCGAAGATGTTCACCGATTCCGACTCTGTCTGGGGCAGCGGACAGGCAATTGACCATTTCAACCGCCGGCTGGAAAAGGGGCTCTCCAACGTGGACCGCACACATGAAGCGAAAATCAATTACGTCTATGAACTGCCGGTGGGGCGCGGCAAACGTTACCTGAGCCGCGGCATACTTTCCCACACCATCGGCGGCTGGCGGATCGGCGCCGTGCATCGCTACGCCAGCGGCGCGCCCATGGCGCTCACCGGCTTTTTCGGATTTCCCGTCATCGGCAACCGGGCGACGATCACCCGGTACGACGGCTGGCGCGGGGCAATCGCGGGCGAAAAGTTCGATCCGGCCCGGGACCGCTTCTTCCAGACGCCGACAACCGCCGTCTGGACCGGAGACAACGCCAATGTCACCGTGCAGGGTTTCTTTCCGCTGCAGCCGCGGGACCGCGTGGGCAACATGACGCGCAACAACCCGAAGCTGCGCAATTTTCCCATCTATAACGAAAACATCTCATTGGCCAAACAGATCGTTTTGTCCGTTGAACCGCGGCGCACGATCGACCTTCGCTTTGAAGGATTCAATGTGTTGAACCGCACGCAGTTCGCCGCTCCCAACACCAACCTTAACGACCCGGCGAATTTCGGCCTGGTGCGCAACCAGGCGAACAAGCCGCGCACGATGCAGTTCGCCCTCAAATTCAACTGGTAAGAACCTGACGCAAGGGCACCTGCTGCCGCTATCATGAAGGAATGCGATGGTTATGTCTGCTGCTGGCCGCGATTGCCCCGGCGCAGGATTTTTCGAAAATTCAGGTGGAAAAGGTCTCCGCCGGCCACCGCTTCACCGAAGGCCCGGCATGGTCGCGCGAAGGCTTCCTGGTTTTCTCCGACGTGCCAAACAACACAATGGCCAAGTTCGTCCCCGGCAAAGGCACTGAGGCATTTCGGAACAACACCAGCGGTGTGAACGGCAACGCCTACGACGCGCAGGGCCGCTTGTATAGCTGCGAGACCCGCGGCCGCCGCGTCATACGCGTCAGGAAAGACGGCACGCCGGAAGTGCTAGCCGAAAGGTTCGAAGGCAAGCGGTTGAACGCGCCAAACGATATCGTTGTCCGCAAAGACGGCCACGCCTACTTCACCGATCCGGCTTTCGGCCAGCAGGCCGGCGCCAGGGAACTGGATTTTTACGGTGTCTACCACATCACTCCCAAAGGCGAGTTGGAGTTGATCGCCAAGCCGAAGGGCCGTCCCAATGGGATTGCCCTCTCCTTGAACGGCCGCGCGCTCTATGTTTCCAACAGCGATGAACGTAACGTCCGCGTCTACGATCTCGACCGCGACGGCAAGGCCTCCGGCGAACGGCTGCTGGTGGAAAACATCGAAGGGCCGCCGGACGGCTTGAAGCTGGACGAAAAGGGCAACCTTTACATCACCGCCCGAGGTGTTCACATCTATGATGCGAAGGGGAAGTTTCTGCAAAAGATCGAAACCGCGGAACGGGCCACCAACTGCGCCTTCGGCGACCCGGACTTTCAGACCCTCTACATCACCGCGCAGAGTTCGGTGTACCGCGTGCGCCTGGATGTGAAGGGCGCGGTGCAGCACTGAACCCCGTGCGTGAGGACAACCGCCGTTACCCCAACCGGCCGATACTGGGCATCGGAGCGCTGATTTTCAGCTCCGATCGCATCCTTCTGGTGGAGCGCGGAAAAGAGCCGCTGAAGGGATGGTGGTCACTGCCGGGCGGCGTCCTCGAAACGGGCGAACTGCTGGCCGACGGCATCCGGCGTGAAGTGCTGGAGGAAACCGGCCTCGATGTGGAGCCACTGGAGGTGGTGGAAATTTTCGAGCGGATCATGCCCGACGGTGGCGGGCGCACGGAGTATCACTACGTGCTGGTGGATTACCTCTGCCGCGTGAACCACGGTGAGCCGCAACCGGCCAGCGACGTGAGCGCGGTGGCCTGGGCCGCCGAGAACGAATTGGAGAACTACAAGCTGACCGAGGGCACGCTGCCCGTCATCCGGAAAGCGTTCGCCCGCTATCGAAATTGGAAATGACCAATACAAGCGCCGACCTGCTGGAATTCGAATCGCTGCGCACGCTGCTGGGCCGCTATGTGGGATGCGCCCTGGGGCGGGAGGAACTGGCGGCCGTTGCGCCCTCCACCGATCGCGCAAGCCTTACCGAAACCCACGCGCTCAATCAGGAAGCGATGGAGTACCTGAAGACCGCCGCCAGTCCACAGACGGCCTCGCGCGGGGCCGCCGTGCGGTTGCGCTTCAGCGATATTCCCGATTGCCGTGAGGCTGCCCGCAAACTACGCATCGAAGGCGTCGCCCTTGAAGGCAAGCAGATCTTCGACCTGGCCGGGCTGCTGGACCGCGTCACCGATGCGCGCGCCATCCTGCTGGCCGCCTCCGCCCGCTTCCCGAAGCTGGCGGCCAAGGGGAATCAACTCTCCGACATGCGCCCGCTGGTCTCTGATCTGTCCGGCAAGATCCTGCCCGACGGCACATTGGCCGATACCGCGAGCGTCGCGCTGGGACGCATCCGCAAGGCGATCGAGCGGCAGCGCCGGGAGATCGAAAGTTCGCTCGAACGATTCCTGCGCGCCCACCGCGCCGACGGCGTGCTGCAGGAAGACTTCGTCACCCTGCGGAATGACCGGTTTGTGGTGCCCATCGTGAGCGGACAGCAGGCCCGTGTGCAGGGCGTGATCCACGGCTCCAGCGGCAGCGGCCACACCATGTTCGTGGAGCCGCTGGATACCATTCAGCTCAACAACCAACTGGTCAGTCTCACGGAAGAAGAGTTGCGCGAGAGCCATCGTATTCTGCGCGAACTCACCGCCCGGCTGCGCTCCCACGCCGAGGAGATCAACCGCTCGCTGGAAGTAATCGGAGAATTAGACCTGCTTTTCGCCAAAGCCGGCTTCGCGCTGGATTTCGATTGCACCATCCCGCGATTCAGCCCTGAGGAGACACCGCTGCTGAAGCTGGAAGCCGCGCGGCATCCGCTGCTTGAAGACATCCTGCGGCGCCAGCGCAAACCGATTATCCCCATCTCCTTCACCCTCGATCCCACCCGCCGCACGCTGCTGCTGAGCGGGCCCAATACGGGCGGTAAAACGGTTTCGCTCAAGACCACCGGGTTGCTGGCGCTGATGGCGCAAGCCGGGATTCCGGTGCCGGCGCGCGATGCCGAGTTCCCTGTCTTTGATCAGATCCTCGCCGACGTGGGGGATAACCAGTCCCTGGCCGAAAGCCTCAGCAGCTTTTCGGCGCACATCCGCCGCATCCGCGAGATCCTCAGCATCGTCACGCCGGACTCGCTGGTCCTGCTGGATGAGTTGGGTCGGGCCACCGATCCCGAGGAAGGCGGCGCGCTCGGTGTGGCGATCGTCGATTTCCTGCGCGGCTGGAAAGCGTTCACGCTTGCTTCCACGCATCTGCTGGCCTTGAAGGTTTACGGCGGCAGCAGAGACGGAGTGGTGAACGGATCGATGGGGTTCGACCACGACACCCTGGAGCCAACCTACCTGTTGAAGGTTGGCGCACCCGGTGATTCGGCCGGGCTCGCCATCGCCTCGCGCCTCGGCATGCCGCCGGAGCTGATTGAAAAGGCCAGGGCGGGAATGTCGAACCGCGAACGCGAGTTGACCGATTTTCTCAGCAGGCTTCAACAGCAGGTGGCCGCGCTGGCCGATGAGAAGCGGCTGCTGGAGGAGCAGCGCAGGGCGCTTGCCGATCGCGAAAAGGCGGTCGCCGCGGAGTGGGAAAGGAAGGAGTCCGCCAAGCTGAAGGAATTGGACCGGCGCGTGGAGGAGGTGCTGCGCAAGTTCGAGGACCAGTCGGGGGCCTTGCTCGAATCGATTGCCGAGGGCGCGCAGCAGAAGAAGGCCGGAGAACAGGCGCAGCGCAAGGTGTCCAAGGCGATGCGCGAGTTCAAGGAGGAGTTCCAGTCCGTCGTCCGGCCCCAGAGCGAGCCGCAGCCGCACTTGAATGTCGTGGAAGGAGCCCGCGTGCGGCTGAAGGACATTCGCGGCGCGGCCCGTGTCCGCCGGCTACTCGGCGACGGGCGTATCGAAGTGGAGGCCGGGCTCATGAAGCTGCAGGTCATGGTTGAGGACGTGGTGGAAGTGCTGCCCGAGGCAGCGGAATCCTCCAGACTGCCGGCCAACGTCAGCTTCCAATCGGCCGGTCCACGATGGGACATTTCCTACCGGGAGTTGAACCTGATCGGAAAGCGCGCCGAGGAAGCCGTGGAGGAGTTAGACCGCTTCCTCGATCAGGCCGTAATGGCCGAGGTGGACCGCATCCGCATCGTACATGGGCACGGCATGGGAGTGCTGAAAAAGGCCGTCAGCGAACATCTGTCCAAGAGCCCGCACGTGGCGAAATATTACGCTGCCAGTCCCAGTGAAGGCGGTACGGGCGCCACGGTTGCGGAGTTAAAAGAGAGTTAGCGCCGCATCCGGCCGGCCCAATGCAGATACCGGAACAACTCCGTGCGATGCTGCCATACAAACGCCCAGAACCTGCGCGCATCGATCTCGTCGGCATGCCAGCCCCAGTAGGTTTCAATGCGCCAGCGAAGATACGGACTGCGCCACGGCGTCAGCCGGTATCCCCTGGATGCCTGCCACAGGAACCCGATCACTTGCGAAACGACTGCCCTGGAGCGGCGGCCCGTTTCACCGGCGCGGGTGTGGCGTAGTAGCCGCTGCGCGTGCGCACGGACGGTCTGCCAGGCGCGTTCACCGTTACCTTGATCTGCCGGAAAGTCCCGTCCAGATCCTGGTTGGTGGGCGAATAGGCGATCATGAACTGATTGCGGATTTCGTAGGCCACGTCAAGGGCGATCTTCTCCACCTCGGCCAAGTCTCTTGGATAGAAGGACAAACCGCCGGAGGCGTTCGACAACGCGTTCAACGCCCGCTTCGCCTTGGCGCCCTCGCGCTTTTCCTCCTCGTTCAGCAGGCCGATGCAGTAGATCAGAACCTCGGTCCGGTGCGCCTTTTCGAGAAGTTTCTCCAGGGTCATCAGCGATGTATTGTCGTTACCGTCGGTGATCACCAGCAGCACTTTCTTGTCGCGCTTGCCTTTTTCCTTCACTTCGTCGATGGACATGCTGAGGGCATCACGCATCGCCGTGCCGCCGCGCGAATCGATACGCGTCAGCCCTTCTTCCAGCTTCTTCACGTCGTTGGTGAGCGGCACGTCCAGGAACGCGTCGTCGTTGAAGTTGACGATGAAGACTTCGTCGTTGGGATTGGACGCCTTCACCAGCGCCAGCGCCGCGGCTTCCACCTTCTGGCGCTTGTCGCGCATGCTGCCGCTGTTGTCCACGATCACGCCCATCGAAACCGGCACGTCTTCCCGTTTGAATCCGCGGATCTGCTGATCCACGCCGTTCTCAGTCACCTTAAAAGCCTGCCGGGGAAGACCGGTCAGCAGCTTGCCGTTCTTATCCATTACACTCGCGTGCAGCACCACCAGACGCGTGTCCGAACGGAACGTGGGTGCTTCTTCCTGCGCGCGCACGCCCTGCGCAGCGGCGGCGGCCAGCATCAGGACAGCGGCGATTTTATTGCTGTGGAGCATAGTAGCCCAACCGCCAGAACGCCCGCAGCGGAGGCAGTCCCTTTGGCTGATTCACCTTCACTTTCACCTTGCGGTATTTCCCGTCCTTATTCAAATTCGTCGGCGCATAACCCAGCACATACTGGTTCCGCAATTCAATCCCGATTTTCGCCGCGATATCGGGGAGCTCATTGATATTTTCCACCGGGAAATGCCGTCCCCCGGTCTGCTCGGCGATTTCGCTCAGCAGGCCCGGCCCCGACAGTTCTTCAGCCGTCCGGCCGCGCGATGCGGCCGATTCGAAAATGCCGATCGCATATACCTGGACGTCGGCTTCCCGCACCAGGTTGCGTATCTCGCTCTCTGTGTAGCGGCTGGAATTATCGCCGCCGTCGGAAAGGATCAGAATCGCCTTGCGCGGATTGCGCGCTTTCTTCATCTGGTGCAGCGCCAGGTAGACGGCGTCCAGCAGCGCCGTGCGGCCCTTGGCCTGAGTAAAAGTCAACCGGTTCTGCACCTCTTCGGTATTAAACGTAAAGGGAACCTTCAGTTCCGCCCGGTCATTAAACTGCACCAGAAAGAACTCATCCTCGGGATTGGCCGTGCGGAAGAACTGCGCTGCCGCCTGGCGGGACTTGCTCAGCTTACTGCCCATGCTGCCGCTGGCGTCAAAGACCAGGCCCACTGACAACGGCGCGTCCTCACTGGAAAACTGCGCCACCTGCTGTTCGTTGTTGTCTTCCCACAGGCGGAAATAGTCTTTGTCCAGGCCGGTGACGAAACGGTTCAAAGGGTCGGTGACGGTGACGTTGATCAGCACCAGGGTGCTGTCCACGCGAATATTGGCTCCACGGCGTTCGGCGGGTGTGGGCTCGGCGGCCGCCTTCACGCGCGGTTCGATGGAAACCTTCGGCGCGGCAAGATTCTTGGGTTGATCGCTCGGGTTCTCAGCCGCCCAGCCAGCGCCCAGGCCGGCCATCGCGATCGATGCGAACAGCAGAGAGATTCGTGATCTCCTCATTGTCATCGGCCGTCCCTCCAACAACTACCCAAAGTATAACACCGGCACCGCGGCGCTACCCTTTCCGCGCACCCCTTATTGTTGTGGAGCGTGATAGCCCAGCCGCCAGAAGGCCCGCAGCGTTGGCACGCCCTTGGGCTGATTCACCTTGACCTTCACTTTGCGGTACTTGCCGTCGCGGGCGGCATTGGAGGGCGCATAACCGAGGACATACTGATTGCGCAGCTCGATCCCGATCTTGGCCGCGATATCGGGCAGTTCATTGAGATTGCCGACGGGGAAGTGCCTGCCGCCGGTTTCCTCGGCGATGTCGCTCAGCAGACCCGGCCCGGACAGTTCCTCCGCCGTGCGGCCGCGCGCGGCGGCCGATTCGAAGATTCCCATGGCGTAGATCTGCACATCGGCCTCGCGTACCAGGCTGCGCACCTCGCTTTCGCTATAGCGGCTGGCATTGTCCCCGCCATCGGAAAGAATCAGAATCGCCTTGCGGGGATTGGCTGCCTTTTTCATCTGGTGCAGCGCCAAATGCACGGCGTCCAGCAGAGCCGTGCGGCCCTTGGCTTCGGTGAACGTCAACCGGCTCTGCACATCCTCGGTTGTTTGAGTGAAGGGCACCTTCAATTCGGCGCGATCATTAAATTGCACCAGGAAAAACTCGTCCTGCGGATTGGCTGTGCGAAAGAACTGCGCCGCCGCCTGACGCGACTTGCTCAGCTTGGTTCCCATGCTGCCGCTGGCGTCGAACACCATGCCTACCGAAAGCGGCGCGTCTTCGCTCGAAAACTGCGTAATCTGCTGCTCGACGTTGTCTTCCCACAGGCGGAAAAAGTCCTTATCCAACCCGGTGACGAAGCGATTCAGCGGATCGGTGACGGTCACGTTAATCAGCACCAGCGTGGAATCAACGCGGATGTTGGCGGCGCGCCGTTCGCCCGCCGTGGGCCCGGCCGCCGTCCTCACCCGCGGTTCGATGGCGACCTTCGCCACCGGTTTGCCCACGCGGTCTTCCGCACCCAGAACGGCTATCCCAAGTGACGCAACCACCAATGAAATTCGTAGATTCTTCATTGCCACCGCCAACGTTTCCACCAACTGCCGCAAGCTTATCACCGGGGATTCCGGCTGAGGGTGGGGTTTTCGTTTCATTCCTCCGCGAACCGCCTGCCCAGCACTGGAACAAAATCGTACCGGTACCGGCGATCTTCCGTAACCACGATTTCCGTTGACACGTCATTCCCTGTTCGGTATAGAATTTGCACATGTCAGAACATCAGGGGCTCCAAAACGATTTGCCGCGGCGAAGGCTTCACCTCGCCGTCATCTACGGACTGCAGGCGGTGATGGGGGCGGCGCTGGCGATTCCGGCGGCCATCTACCTTTTGTTTCCGCCCAGGTCGAAGAAGGAAGACCAGTGGGTGGAGGCCGTGGACCTCACGCGGCTCTCAGCGGGTATGCCCGAGGAAGTGGTCTTCCGCCGCAACCGCGTGGATGGCTGGAAGGTGTCCAGCGAGAAGACCTCGGCATGGCTCATCAAGAAGTCGGACACCGAAGTGGTTGCCTTCGCTCCCAACTGCACTCATCTGGGCTGCGCGTTCCGTTGGGAGCAGCGCACCAAGACCTTCCTTTGTCCCTGCCACACGTCAAACTTCGATTTGAGCGGCAAGGTTCTGGACGGCCCTGCGCCGCGGCCTCTGGACCGCTACCTTGTCAAGATCGAAGGGACGAAGGTGATGCTGGGCTCGATCCAGGCATCGCCGGAGGCATAGCAGCAATATGCGGAAAACCGTAATGGAATGGATCGAGACCCGGACAGGCCTCGAGACCGCGGTGAAGCACTTCCTCTACGAGGAGATTCCAGCTTCGGCCGGCTGGCATCAGGTTTTCGGCAGCGTGGCGATGTTCATCTTTCTCACGCAGGTGTTCACCGGCGCAATGCTGGCGTTCAACTACGCCCCTACGCCCGGCGAGGCCTACAACAGCCTGCGCTACATCGTCACCGAGTTGACGGGGGGCAGCATCATCCGCGGCCTCCATCATTGGGGCGCCAGCGTGATGATCATTGTCGTGGTGATGCACATGATTCAGGTGTTCCTTTGGGGCGCCTACAAGAAGCCCCGCGAAGCCACCTGGATGGTGGGCGTCATCCTGTTCATGCTTACTCTGGCCTTCGGCCTCACCGGCTACCTCCTGCCGTGGGACAACCGTGCCTACTGGGGAACGGTGGTCACCACGCAGATCGCCGGCCTCGCCCCCGGCGCCGGACAATATGTCCAGCGCCTGATGGGAGCCGAAAGCGGCGTGGGCGTGGTGACGTTCGCCCGATTCTACGCCATGCACACCCTGCTGCTGCCGCTGGCCATGATCGGCATCATCGCTTTCCACGTTTTCCTGGTGCGTAAGCACGGCGTGGCCCCCGCGGTGGGCGACAACCTGCCAAAGAAGAAGTTCTTTCCGGAGCAGGTTTACAAGGACACCATCGCCATCTTCGTCACATTCCTGATCCTGTTCGTGCTGGCGGTTGCCGTAAAGGTTCCGCTGGGAAGGCTGGCCGATCCCACCGACACCACCTACATCCCGCGGCCGGAATGGTACTTCCTGTTCCTGTTCCAACTGCTGAAGTTCTTTGAAGGGAAGATGGAAGTTGTGGGCGCGGTCATTCTGCCCAATCTCGCCATTGTGGCGCTATTCCTGGTTCCGTTTATAGACCGTGGCAAGGTGATCGCGGTAACCCGCCGCACCATGGCGATGGGCGTGGTCGTGATCGCCGCCATCGGCTGGACCACCCTTACCATGGGCGCGCTCAAAGATACGCCCGCCACCGTGGAAGACGTGACGGCGGCCGAGGAAGGCGGCCCCGCCGAATGGGCAAGTCTTTCGCCTGAAGAACTGGCCGGAATCGGCTATTTCCGCAGGGAGAATTGTGCCTCCTGCCACGCCATGGGGACGCCGGACGCCAAGGCCGGACCGGACCTCTCCAAGGTGGCCATCAAGCGCGACGCCAGTTGGATGATCGAACATTTCAAGAGCCCGCAGAACCTGCGGCCCGGTTCGCAAATGCCGGCCATCCACCTGCCCGACGCGCAGTTGAACGCCCTGGCGGCATTCCTGCTCAAACTCAACCCGCAGAACGTGACGGCATTGATGTCGGCCCCCGATGCCGCCGTCGAAGGCGCAATGGTCTATCAGCAGAACCGCTGCGGCTCCTGCCACCAGGTGAACGGCGTGGGCATGAAGCTTGGTCCGCCCATGAACGGATTGTCCAAACGCCGGGATCGCAAGTGGGTGGAAGGCCACTTCACCGAACCGCAGAAGTTTTCGCCCGGCACCGTGATGCCGCCGTACCGCTTTTCGCCTCAGGAGATGGATCGCGTGACGACGTACCTGCTGTCACTCTGATGAAATCGAAGCGAGGAATTTCGCAACCTCCGCGTGCCCGGCGTACTGCGCCCATCCAAACGGGGTGCTGTGCCAGATCCTGTCCCTGAGGTCGCGCCTTGCGCCGCGGTCCACCAGCAGCCGAACCACCGCCAGGTGCCCGCCCAGCGCGGCCTGGTGCAGCGGCGTCGAATGAGAATGGAACCCTTCGGGATTGTACCGGTCCGGATCTTCGCCGGCGTTGAGCAACAGCCGCACCACCTCGGCCTGTCCGTTTTGCGCAGCCAGCGCGAGCGCCCTGTGGCGGCTCTGGGCCGTCGCCCGCGGAAGAGAGCCTAGCACGCCTTCCATGAGTCCCAGTCCTGCCGCGGCGGCCACGTCGTCAACGCTCGCGCCGCGCCTCACCAGAGTATCGGCCGCATCCCGGTACCCATGGATCAGCGCCGTCATCAGAGGGCTGACCCCGTTGCCGGCGCCATCCACCGCTGCGCCGTGGTCCAGCAGCGCGTTCACCAACGCCACCTGCACCCCGGCCGCCGCCGGGTGCGCGCTCGATACCAGCAGGCTCAACGTCGTACACTGCCCGCCGTACATGTCCGCCAGCGCATCCACCTCCGCGCCCGCCTGCAGCAGCGCCAATGCGATCGCAACCGCGTTCGGCGGAGTCTTCTGCCGGTGTTGCTCCACCCCGTTTGCCGCCACGTAGTGCAGCAGCGTGGCGCGATGCACCGCCGGGTTGAAGTGCGTGACCCGTTCCGAGCGCGCATGCACCAATTGCGGATTCTCCCGCAACATTTTCCGCAGGGAATCGAGGCCGCCGCTCACAACCGCCTCCACCGCCGGTTCAAACCGCGAGAGCGGCGAATCCGCATGGCCCACCGCCTCGACGTACGCCGAAAGCGCGGCCCAGTCACGGAAGCTGTACCACCGGCTCAACAACAGCCGGGCCTCCTCCAATCCCTCACCGGACGTCAGCCCGGCCAGCACTGCCTCAGCCTGCCGTTCGTACTCGGATAACGGTGCGTCAAAGGCGAGGGCGGTGAGTTCCACAAGGTGTC
>JANRLE010000375.1:0-34046 GCA_033762895.1 Bryobacteraceae bacterium
CCCACCTCCGCCAGTTCCGCCCGCCGCCGCGTGTACCCGCCATCGGCCATCGGCCGCACCACCTGCAGGAAGACCCGCCGCGCCGCCTGCTGCTCCGCGCCCGTGAGCCGCGCGAACACCGCATCGGCATGGCGCGCCACCGCCCCGCTAATCCCGCCGATGCTCCCATACACGGCGTGGCTCAATCGCGGCCCTTCGCGCTCTTCCCAAAGCCGCCGCAACACGAATTCCAGCAGCGGCAGATTGCCCGGCTCCGCCGCGGCGTCGTCCAACAGGCGGCCCGCCAGCCCGTCTTCCAATTCCAGCCCGGTTCTGCCCGCCGGACCCGTGATCGCCTGTTCTAACTCCGCCCGCGTCATGGGACCCAGGTGTTTCACCGCGCCTTCCAGCCGGTCCGACAGGCCGCGATGCTCCAGCGCGCGGCCCATGAAGTCGCCGCGCAGCGTCAGCACCACATGCAGACCCCCTACGTTGCCTTCCACAGCCTCCAACATCTGGCGCAGGAAGGATTCGCGCGCGGCTTCGCTCGACAGCGTGTACAGTTCCTCCCATTGATCCACCACCAGCAGCAGCTTCGCGGTGCCTTGCTGCAGGTGCAGCACCCGTTCCGCCACATCGCGCAATCCGAAGGTGTGATCGCTGAGATGCCCGGCGAGTTTGGCTCCTTCGGCAAGCCGGTCCGTTTCGCTCTTGTCCGGTTCCAGCAGCGGAATCATCGCCATCGCCAGCGAGCGCAGCGGCCGGCCGCCAGGGACCATGGTGACCACTTCCCAGCCCGTCTCGCGATCGCGCCGCAATCGCGGAATGAGTCCCGCGCGCACCAGCGAGGACTTGCCCGCGCCCGACGCGCCCACTACAGCCGTGAGATTCTGCCCGCGGACCACTTCGGCCAGTGCATCGGCGTCCCGCTGCCGGCCGAAGAAGAACGGCTCGTCCTCTTCGCGGAAGTGGAGCAGTCCGCGGTAGGGACAGATGGCGGCTGCGGCTTGGCGGGCGCGGTCCTGTAAGTCCGGGCCGGGCGCTTCCCCGCGGATGGCGGCGGCGAGGATGGCGAGCGCGGCGGGGTCTTCGATTGCATGGCGCAGGTCTACCCACGTGTTTTGGCCGAGGAAGCCGAGCGCGGGTTCGCAGCCGGGCAGCAGCACGGGAATGACGGGGAGCCGCGGCGCGCGCGTCTGGCGGTCGATGGCGAAGTCTCTCTCCCGCTGCTGCCATGGGCCCATCTCTCCGGGGCCGAGGAAGACGGCGACGGCGCGGCAGTTGGCGAGGTTCTGCTCCAGTGCGGATTGCCAGGGTTGGCCGGGGACTAAGTACCAGCGGTCAACGAAAGGGTGGAGCCCGGCGGCGCGCAGGTGGCGTGCGACGGTGTGCACGGCGTCATGGTCGCGCCAATGGTAACTGATGAAGACGTCGTAGCCGGGTTGGGCGCGGGCCTGGCTTGGTGACATAGGAATAGGACTCGCCGGTTAGTACCCAGTGATTATATCTCTTTGGCGAGTAGCGGCGGCCTCATTAATAGTCTGGGCTCTACCGCGAAGTCACCATTCACGCCAGGCGCCAATTCTGAAGCGGAAGGCCAACTCCCGTGCGCGGGATCGCCCCGAAGTCATGCGTGTTACCCGTGATGAGCGGCAATCCCAGTCTCACCGCCACCGATCCGATGAGACTGTCCGGGAGTTCCACCACTTCCCCTCGTTTTCGCGCCATGGCCCTGATCGTGGCGGCCAAGGTTCCTTAATCGAGGAGTCGACGAGGGCAAGGCTAGGAGCGACTGAGGTCATCCTTAGGCGCCCGCGCCTCTCGCAAGCGCCTTGCGGACAACGTTGAAAGTGAGTTTCACTGACGTCACGAATGTCTCGGCCATTCCTCCCTTGCCGGGCAGAATATCCCCGCCACTCCGAGTCCGCAGCGATACTTCGGCCGCATTGAAGTTCCCCCGGAAGAGATTGACGCGGAGGTGATGCTCGCCGGCGTGGTCGGCCTTGACGAAGAACGTCATCCTCACGGAGTCTCGGCCCCGCTCCAGAGGAAAGTGCTTTTCAACTTTTTCAATCGAAAGGTCGCGGGCCTCGAGTGTTAAGCGGTAAACCGGGGACTCCGGTTCGCTGAGAGCGTTAATTGTGTACTTGGCTTCGAAGGGCTCTGACCGCACCTCGGACGCGATCGACGTAAAAGGAGAGTCTGGATTGCGACTCTCGGGTAGAACGCTGACCAGCCCAGTTGAGTCCTTCAATCGAACAAGGGCAACGACCTCCCGGCCAACGCCAATCGGAAGCTCACTGGCAATCGCAGCATCAAGGAACCTGGGTTCGTACAATGCCCCAGTTCTGGCTATATCTTCGCGCAGTTGGGCGCGGACGTCACGAAAGCGTGCTACGGCCCGGCGTACGCCCTCGGCCACCTGCCTAAGAGCCTCGTCTTCTGACGACCACTTGGAAGAAGTCACTGCAACCGCGTCTTTAGGGAGCATCTGCAAGGAAGCGATCGGGAGTCCGTGGAAGTCCACATCTCTCAGCACGACAGGAATGACAATTGCCTGACCACGGTTATGGCGTTCAAGGGCGCTTATGGTCTCGATCTCGTAACAGAAATCAGAAGCGAGAAAATCGGAACTGATCAACAGGAGTACGATATTCGCGCTTATGAGTTGTTCGTCAATCCTCTTCCTCCACTCTTCGCCGGACCCGATCTTTCGGTCGTTCCAGGTCTCGATGGCACCCGAACGCTTCAGTGCTGACAGATGTGCATCGAGCTTCTTCTTCAAATCCTCGTCCAGATGGGAGTAGCTGAGGAACACCTTCACGGTATCTGATGAAGCCATTTTCTTGGACCTTCAATGAAGTTGCTCAGAATAGCACAGGCCTCGCCTTTGAGCCAAATGCGGCTCTGCGCACGAATCCGGCAAGACCCACCATTGGTGGGCGGCCCGAGATGGGGTCATTTCGGCTACACTGCTTAGCTTGAGAGGCAATCGCTGGACGAAGCGCCGAAAGGGCATGAATCGGAAGTTGGTGTGCTCGGGCTGCTGAATTCCGTTCATGACCGACAGGTCATGAGTGGAGTACGCCAACTCTGCACCAAGCCCGAAACGCGATCGAGTCTGCGATCTCCTCCCTCGATCTCCAATGCTGCGCGCGGAACCAGGCCCAGAGAAGCGGTACCCGCGATGTAGGCCAGAAGCAGATCTTCAAACCTGCCGTCGTAGGGAACGTTCAGAAAGACGTGAACCGTCGGAGCCACAGTTACCTCACTGTTTCGGAACCTTGGCCTTTCCTCGGGCGGTTCTCTTCTTGGGCTTGGCGTCTCCAATTCGATGCTCTCCGCGTCCGGCGGCAATCGCATCTGCCAGACGGGTGAGTTTGCGGACTCGCCGGGTGGGAACCCCGAACTGGCGCACAATTTCTTCGGACGACGGGAAGTCAGCACTGATTTCGACAGGGGGGGCGCATGAGTTTGTTTCCTGGTTTCACCGGCACCACCGGCGTTACGCAGAACGTCCCATCCAAAGAATATCAGCCTACCGGAACGCTTTTCGGATGTCGCAGCCAAACGAGCCGTCGTCGATTCGATGACCGGACTGCCGCGGGATCTGATAGAATCCACTTATCCGATTAGAGAAGCCTCCCCGAAGGCAATGACTCCTCTGACGCCGGACAATCCGGCGGCTGGCCCCGTTGAGGATCCCAGCCGCGAGCGCATACGACGGCTGTTTGAGTTCGTTCGCGCACTGGATGAGCGCCGGAACCCCATCCGCCTGAACCTTTCGGATCACCGATGGTCCCTGCCCCTCTACGGTCTGCCGAAGGATCCCTGTGTCCGTCTCTCCCGCGAGGGGCGGCCTGCCACCGGAGATGACGAAACGGTAGAGTATTTACGTGTCTCCCGCCCGAAGCTTACATCACCTCCCCTGCTTCCGGAAGAGCTGGAAGGATGGCTTGAGCCCGGCCTTGAAAAGTGGAAGGCGGTGCTTCATGTAATTGGCGAGCGCTCATTCCCTCAGGCGGACGGTACTGTTCAGACGGAGAAGTTCGAAGAGGATCCGGTCCGCCCGGTCGCCCTGGAAGGATACCGTGAGGATCGCGCCGCTTGGGAAACAGCCGAAACGCCGGCTCGCGCCGCCTTCCACATGTACGAGCGGCTTTATTCCCTATGGAGCAGCATGAAGCGGGAAGGTGAGACCGCTGAGTTATTCGTCGCCAATAGTCTGCTCAGCATGAAAATCCCTTCCGGTGTTGTGCGGCACCCAATTGTGCTGATGCGGGTTCAGTTGCTGTTTGATCCTGAAGTCCCGGAATTCCGGATCGTCGACGCCGGCAGCCCTCCGCAGGGTTACTTTGAGTTGTTACAAAAGCTCCCCGGCGTACCGCCCCAGGTCTTTCAGGAAATCCGCGCGGAGTTCCGTGCCAGCCCAATTCACCCATTGGCCAAAGTTGAGGAACTGGAAGCCTGGAACCGCCGCTTGGCCCAATGGCTGCACTGTCACGGCGACGCCCCGGAAACCAGCACGGATACTGCCGCCATTCCGAAGGTCCTGGAGGAGCCATATCTTCTGTGGCGGTCCCGGTCTGCGGGCTTTGCAGCCGCTTTGGACGCCATCATTGAGGATCTTGATCGCAGCCCTCACCTGCCACCGGTCTTAGCCGGAGTCGTCAATCCATCCAGTGAGCCTCCGCACGGCTAACCAGATCCTCCGGCTTCCCCACAATACGATGACCTGCTCTTCGCGTTGCCCGCCAACGACCGGCAGGCCGAAATTGCCCGCCGTCTCCAGAACCGGAGCGGCGTCGTCGTGCAAGGGCCGCCCGGCACCGGCAAGACCCACACGATCGCGAACTTGATCGGTCAGTACCTGGCTGACGGGAAGAGTGTACTCGTCACCAGTCACGCCGCGAAGGCATTGCGTGTGGTTCGCGAACAGATCCCGGAAGCGCTGCGTCCGCTCTGCGTCAGCGTCCTCGAAGACGATCTCGCGGGCCGCAGCCAGTTCAAGCAGTCCGTTCGCGATATCAGCGCCAACCTGACCCTCAGGCGGCCGGTAGACGAAGTTGCCCAAGCCACGCAATGCCGGCAAGCCTGCCTGTCCCAACTTAGGCGGGCCCGCCACCAATTGCGGTGCGTGATTGACGCGGAATATGAGCCTATCGTGGTCGGCGGCGAGTCCATCGCCCCAGCCGATGCCGCCCGTTTTGTCGCCGCTCAAGTTACCCGCGATGGATGGATTCCTTCTCCAGTCCAGGAAGGTGAGCCGGCACCTCTGTCCGACACCGAGGTTGAAGATCTGTATGCCACCAACCACCTGAGCACGGTTGACGAGGAGGAATTGCGGAACGGATTGCCCGATGCCGCGTGGCGGCTGACTCCAGCGGCCTTCGCCGGATACTTGGCCGAACTTCGTGACATTCATGCTCTGGCCGCACCCGATGCCACAGTCTGGAACGGCGGCCCGGCCTTGAGTTCTGTCGACTGCCTGAACGACGTTGAGCGCGCCGTCCACCAGGCGCTTTCCCATCTCGATCGGCCGGACTGGCTTCTCCAGGTGATCGAGGATTCGCGCTCAGACGGGACGGCCGCGCCATGGCATAACCTGCTGGCCATCGCGGCGGAGGCGGTCAGCAAGGCCGTCGATTTCAGAGACACGGAGTTGGAGCATCTGCCAGGACTCGCTGCAACTCCGGTGGAGGACCAGCTTCAGATTCTGACGGCCGTTCTCGACTACGTGAATTCGGGAGGCAGCCACCAAGGCATCTACTTCAAGCTTCGGCATCGCGGCTGGTCCTCCTTGCTCGAAAGAGTGTCGGTCAATGACAGACGCCCCCGGACCGTGGCTGAACTGCACGCCCTTCACGCAATGGCCGCAAACGAGCAGCGTCTGACTGCGCTGCGCCGCCGGTGGGAGCGGCAGGTCACGGCCCTCGGCGGTCCTGCCCCGGAAAATTTCGGGTCCCGCGTGGAAACCGTCTATGAGCAGTACTGCGAACAAATTCGCGCCAATTTGTTTTGGACAAGGGATTGTTGGGCTCCCGTTGAGGAACAGATGCGCCGCGTCGGGCTTGACTGGAATATGTGTCTTGCTCGCATTGTCCCTGTCGAAGGACCCCTGGGGCAACTGCGGCGTACGCGCAGCGCTCTGAAAGATGTGGTGCTTGGCGAAATCGCTGCTATGCGCCGCGCCATTCGGCGCCGCATGATCGAAGAGTTGCTGGACAGTCAGACCGACAGTCTTGCCTCCTCGAAGGCGGCGTCGGTGTTTGAACTCGCGGAGGCTGTTCGTACGAGAGATGAAGTCCGTTATGCGCGCCAATATGAAAGCCTGGACGAACTCCGCGCATTGAATCCCGTGTTCAGCCGCCGCCGGGAACTGCTCACGCGGTTATCGCGGTCCGCCCCTTCCTGGGCCGCTGCAGTCTTCACGCGAACGCCGCCTCACGATGCCCTGTTGCCTCCCGGAAGGGCCAACGAGGCCTGGCGCTGGCGCCAGCAGCACGACGAACTCGGCCGCCGCGCCCGGCTATCTCTCCCACAGATCCAACAGGAACTCGATGATCTTACCCGGAACCTGCAGGCCCGCACTGTGGATCTGATCTACAAGTCTGCCTGGGCCGCTCAGCGGCAACGGATGGCGGATCGGCCAGTCGCGTGCCAGTCGCTTCAATTGCTGGCCCAGGCAATTGACCGGGCCGCGGGCAAAGGCGTCCAAGCGTCTCGGGCGAGGGCGTCGATTCCGCACCTCATGGCCGAGTGCCGCGGCGCAGTGCCCGCCTGGATCATGCCGTTGTCGCGGGTTGCCGAGCACTTCGACATGGCAAGCACACGCTTTGACCTCGTTATTATCGACGAGGCCAGCCAAGCCACTCTGGAAGGGCTGGTGGCGATGTATCTTGCACGTAAGATTGTCGTCGTCGGTGACGACGAACAGGTGAGCCCGGATGCGGTCGGGGCGCGGTTGGAGGGCGTCGATTCTCTGGTGTCCGCCTATCTGTATGACCTCCCTGGTGGTAGCCTGTTCGACTTCAATTACTCGCTGTATGACTTTGCCACCGCGCGGTTCGGAACCCCCATCCGCCTCCGCGAACACTTCCGCTGCGCGCCGGAGATCATCCAGTTCAGCAACGCGCTCTCTTACAACTTTGAGATTGAGCCCCTCAGGGATATGTCCAGGTGTGCCCTTCGGCCGCACGTCATCCCGTATCGCGTCAGCGGATTCCGCGACCCCGGCTCAAAGGAGAACGCCGAAGAGGCACAGACCATTGCTTCCCTGGTAGCGGCGATGTGTGAGATTCCGGAATACGCCAACGCCACCATTGGAGTCATTACACTCCTGGGGGGCGAACAGGCCGAGTTGATCGACCGGATATTGCGGAACCGGATCGCGCCCAGGGAGTACGAACGCCGCCGAATCGTGTGCGGCAATGCCAGCCAGTTCCAGGGAGACGAGCGCGACGTTATCCTCTTGTCCATGGTAGATAGCCCAAACGAAAACGGCGGCCCGCTAACGCTGATGCAGGCCGGTGCCCGGGATATGTACAAGAAACGGTACAACGTGGCGGCCAGCCGGGCGAAGGACCAATTGTGGGTGGTTCATTCTCTGAACCCGGACACCGACCTTCAGCCCGCCGACCTCCGCTACCGTTTGCTGCAGCACGCCCGCAATCCTCACGCACTGATGGATCGGATGCACAAGGTCGCAGCCAAGGCAGACTCCGAGTTCGAGCGTCTGGTTGCCGCCCGCCTCATCTCGTTGGGCTACAACGTCATTCCCCAGTGGAAGGTCGGGCCATTTGCCATTGACTTGGTGGTTCAAGGACACGACGCTAAGTTGGCGGTGGAGTGCGATGGCGACCGGGTGCACACGGCGGAGAACCGGGAGTACGACCTTCGCCGGCAGGAGGTTCTGGAGCGGTGTGGCTGGACATTCGTGAGGGTTCGCAGCACGCAGTTTTTCCGCAATCCGGAGCGCGCGCTGCAACCGGTCTTGGACAAGCTCAATGAGATGGGCATCACGCCCGTGATCGATGCCGGCGAGGCTCCGCCGCCCGGTCCCTCTCCGGCTGACGCCGTGATTCGGAGAGCCGCGGAGATCCGCCGGGAGTGGGCGGAGGCACGGGAAGACGCGCCACCCGATTCTGATCGGGACAGCAAGGACTCTGAAATCCGAAACGCAATCCATGACGCACTTGCGGATCGGGGCTGCAAACGCGAGGAGTTGTTTGCCGCCGCGCGCACCGCACTGGGGTTTCAACGGCTCGGCGCCCGACTCCGCCAGCGCATCGTTGCCGTGCTGAACTCTGAGATTGCAGCGGGCCGAATTCGCGTGGTCGGGCGCCTACTGGAGCGGCCGCCCCATGCCCAAGACGCGAAATCGGCCTCCGCCGGAGTCCAAGGTGCCCAGTGAGTATCCCTCTTTGGCAAAAAGCAGCGGCCTCATGAATTGTCTTCGGCTCCAGAGCGAAATCACCGTTCACGCCAGGCGCCAATTCTGAAGCGAAAGCCCAACTCCCGTGCGCCGGATCGCCTCGAAGTCATCCGTGTTACCCGTGATGAGCGGCAATCCCAGTCTCACCGCCACCGACGCGATGAGACTGTCCGGGAGTTCAACCACTTCCCCTCGCTTTCGCGCCATCGCCCGGATCGTGGCGGCCATAATGTAGTCCTCGTGTGATGGCGTGATCAACTCGTTCTGAGCGAGCCAAGGTAATGCCTTGTTCAATTGGATTACCGCACCCTTGGCCTCCAGTCCGTAGACAATTTCATGAACTGTGACACTGGTGAAGGTAAACACGCCGTGGTGTTGGGCATAGCGCGCAGCGTGGGCCGCAACCGTCTGGTTGTGCCCTTTGAGGTATTCCGAAAGAATGTCGGTATCGATCAGTGACCGGGACATGTCAGAGCTCTGGGGGTGCAGTGGGGCGATGTCTTTCCTCATACGCCATTGCAACCACTTCGTCAAGCAAGGCTGCGTCTTCAGCGGAGCCGAAAAGGCCCAAACCTTTCTCGATAACCGTCTGCGCGGGAGGCTGGGCGGCAATCAATGTTTCGCGCACGATGACGTCTAGTGGCACCCCTCGCGCTCGAGCCTGCGCGAGATAGGCACTTTCAATGTTCGGCGGCAAATCAAGTGTGACGGTCATGGTGTCTTCTTTGGAACTCCCCAGCATTGGCATTCCTGGGATGGATACCCATGTCCTTAATGATAGACGGCTCAATGCGCGCCTGCTGGAGGGCCGTTGCACAGACTTGTGAGACATCGCGCCACGCTAGATTCTGCCGCTGCTATCACGCCATGCCGGATGCGTTCGTCAACCGGCCGATGGTTGTTACCGCCTTCTCCGCCAGAATCCCAGACATCTATCTCTGGTTCTGGTTCGGCCCCCCCGCCGACCACGACCGCCAGTCTCCGATGGCTGAGGCCGAAACCGGCGTTCACGCACCCGGGCCGTCTTTGGAAACCCAATAGATCTTCAGTTCCTGCTCACCAACGATTTTCCACCCGCCCCGCAGCTTCTTCAGCAGCAGTGCCTGGCGCACGGCGCCGGAGAACCGCCGCGGGCCTGTGAGACGGAAGTCTTTGTCGAACGTCGCCCGGTAGGTGTCCCCGGAGAGACGCTCCAACATCAGACCGCGAATGCGATACTCCTCGACGGCCCCATAGTTCGCGAAAGCTCGCTGTTTGTCCAACCGGACCCGCTGATGGGACGCCCGCGGCGCCAGAAAGTACGGTGCCACCTCATCGCCGTAGCAACTCATTTGCCCATCGAGATCCTTCTGTTTCATAGAGACCACCCATCGGCCCAACAAATCCTCGATCTCGCTCTCAGCGTCCCCGGAATTGAGGTTCCAGCCTAGCCACAGCAGCAGAACGGCGCCGGCTCCGGCGCCCATCAGCGCTCGCGTTCTGATTCCGGCGCCGCTCGACGGTTCCGGCAGCGAGAGTCCCTGGAGCGCCACAATGGGCGCGGCGGACGGCGCCACGGGCTCCCCAGCGGGATTCCCACTCTTCTCCTCCCGCCATCGCAGCCCTTCCTCCATGCCCACGGGGTGCCCCGCTTCCATCGACGCGGCCAGCATCGCGAGTTGCGGTCCGTCAATGAGATGTACTCCGAGTTGGCCGGCCTCCTGCCGCGCTTGGGAGGTGAAGGTGGAATTCGTTACCACCCAAGCCTCGGTCCCCCGATATATGCTGAGCGCCTTAAAGACCTCGCTTACCGCGTCTGAACCCACGCTGCTGTCGTACCGTTTCGCCTGGATCACCGCAATCCGGTTGCTGAGTTCCACGATCAGGTCCGCGCCATGATCCCGCGAACGTTGTGTCTGCCGGACCTTGGCCCCGGGAATCGCACCGAGCATGTGCGCCAGCCTTGTTTCGAATGCAAACCCTTGTTCTTGCGCCGAGAGTACGCCGTCGGCACGAATCCCGGGCGGCGGCGGCGCACGCCGGTAGCGTTCGTAGTCGCCTGTCAGGCGGGCGAGAAACCATTGCCCCGAGTACAGCTTGTTCTCATCGGGCCGCGTGCGAGCCAGCGTCTCGATGGACATCTCGAAATCCAGTTCGACACCGTGCCGCTGACCGGCGTCCCGCAGCCACTTCTCCGCGGCCGGGCGGAAGAGGTCATGTTGATCGCCGAACCGATCCGGGATACTCAGTTTCAGGTTTTGCTGCCGGATGAAGTCATCCCACCCCACCTGGATTCGCTCGCGGAAGTCGGCGTGCCGCACTTCCACATAGGCCAGTAAGTCGTCCGGACTCCCCTGCGCGATGGCTTGACTGAACCGGCCGGATTCGGCCGCGGCCCTCTGTTGGTCCTCAGACTCCTGAGCGCCGAGCCGCTGGGACTCCCGAACCCAGATGCCCCGCCTCGCCTCGTAGTTCTGCTCAAGGTGCCCTTCCGCCTCACGCCCTTGTGCCGCACGAAACAATCGGACAGCTAAGTGGGCTACCGAAATTTGCCGGCCCGATGGTCGGCCACGGCACGTGGTCCGCGATGGGCAACGCGCAGTGATTACACCGCAATGCTTGAGTTGCGGATAACTTAAGTTTGTGATCTCCGTGAGGGCACCGGACGGTCCCTGCTAATGGCCGCGTTCTCCCACATGCCTTGCAATGGGAGGGCGTACCGTACGGAGGCCCCTGCGAGGACCACGTCCCGCAGTCGGCGCACTGCACGAGCAATTGCATTTTTGCGATCGCCGGTCCGTATCCTTCATTCTTACACACCTTGCCGGCCGAGTGAAGTCCAAGTCTTGTCTCATGCAAGATGAGCCTGAAGGGGCGACGAGTTTCTCAGGCAAAATGAGCCTGAACGAGATCGGAAACGGCATGCTGTGGATTGCAGATCAGCATGGAGCAGTCAGACACGTTGAGCCTGGAGCAGATCCGGGCGTTTTTGAAAGCGACCGAGGAAGGCCAGTTTCAAGCACCGAATCGCGAGGAGCGCTACGGTTGGATCGAACGGGTTCTGCGCCATCATCGCTACAGCGAATTGAACCGCGAGGGCAAGGGACTGGTGCGGCTGTACTTGGCCCGGGTGACGGGGCTGAGCCGGGCACAGGTGTCCAGGGTAGTGGGCCTGTATGCGAGAGGCGAGCCCGTCAAGCCAGCACGTTATCGCCGGCACCGGTTCGCCACGCGCTACACAAAACAGGACGTCGAACTGTTGGCCGAGATCGACCAAGCGCACCAGACACTGAGCGGACCGGCCACCCAGAAACTGCTGTATCGCGCCTTTCACGAGTTCGACGACAAGCGCTTCATGCGCTTGGCATCGATCTCGGTGGCGCAGTTGTACCGGATGCGTGCGACCGCGCAGTATCGCAAGCAGCACACCGTCTACCAGCCAACCCGGCCAACACCGGTGGCCATCGGCGAGCGCCGCAAGCCGGAGCCCAACGGATGTCCGGGTTATCTCTGCATCGACACCGTTCACCAAGGCGACCAGGACGGCGTCAAGGGGCTCTATCACATCAACGCCGTCGACGAAGTGACGCAATGGCAGGTCGTCGGCGCGACACCTTATATTTCCGAGGCTTGGCTGTTACCGGTATTGGAGGCCATTCTCGATCAGTTCCCGTTCCGCATCCGAGGCTTTCACTCCGACAACGGCAGCGAGTTCATCAACCAGAACGTGAGCAAGCTGTTGAACAAACTGCTGATCGAGCAGACCAAGTCGCGGCCCCGTCACAGCAACGACAACGGACTGGCCGAGTCCAAGAACGGCTCGGTGATCCGCAAGCACATCGGCTGGGGGCACATCGGTTGCCAACACGCGGAAGCCTTCCACGATTTCTACCGTCAACACTTCAATCCGTACTTGAACTTTCACAGGCCGTGCGCGGTTCCCGAACTCCGCACCACCGAAAAGGGGAAGATCAAGCGCATCTACCGCTGGTATGCCACTCCGTGGGAGATCCTGCGCCAACTGCCGGACTTGGCACGACAACTCAAGCCCGGCGTCACCGATGCCGATTTGAACGATCAGGCCTCTCAGTTCAACGACACCGAAGCCGCCTCGCGGATGAGCAACGCAAAGATCGCGATACTGGCCAGCCTTCGGACCAAGAGGTCCGCTTGAGGCTTCTCACCGTCGGCTGCGCCGCCGGGCTTCTACCAGACTGGGCCAAGGGGAGGGGCTCAACCGCCGCCCCTCCCCCTGGACCCCCACCCCGCTTTAAATCGCAAGACCCCAAACGAAAGGAGCACAGCACGCTATTCTTCAGGCTCATTCTTCGCTGAGAATATGCTGTCCAAAAGGGCGCTCCCGATGACCATGGATGCCCACCACCAAACCTGATACGCTATGGACGGAAAGCTTAGTAGGATGATCGAGATTCGTGACGCAGTGCTTGAAGAACGGATCGCCAGGCAGATCGGACGAACGGGCGCCGCAAGCGTTCATGAGGCCCTGTCGCGCATCATCGACACTCAGGAGGAACAGGATCGTTGGCTGGCGGAACAACGCCATTGGGTTGAGGAGAAGATCCATCGCGGTATTGAACAACTCGACCGTGGCGAAGGCATCCCGGAAGACGAACTCGATGCCTACCTTCGCCGGCTCACCGGCCAGTCCCCAAGCCCCTCCAGGTTGTAGCCATCCTTCATGGCGGCCGAGACCTTGCGCAACTCCTCAAGGACCGCCCGTAGTCCGATCCCTTCGCACCCGAGAAAATAATCGGTTTAATATCCATCACTTACAGTGGTTGCCGCACTGGTGCGCCTTGCCACCGTGTCACTCTGAAACCGCTGTAGGAAGCTATGTCTCAAAACACGCACCAACTCAACACCAGCCACGGCGGCCAAATTCCATTTTCCCCGGAGGGTCCGGAGCCTCGGCGAAAGCAAACCGAGCGGAATCTGCCACTTACGCCCTCCGCCACCCCGGAACCCTCGGGACCCTCCCGCCGCAGGGTCCCAAGCCCCCGCTACACTTTTCATCACAATTCATCACTTTCCGCAACCTTTCACCCCACCCCACCCCGCGGCGCGATAATAAAATCGATGCACGCCGACGAATTTAACCCCTGGCTCGCCGCCGAAACCCGCTTCAACGACGCCGCCGAACGCCTCGGCCTCGATGACGGCATGCGCAAAGTCCTTCGCTCCCCGGCCCGCGAGATCACCGTCCACATCCCCGTTGCCCTCGACGACGGCCGCCTGGAAGTCTTCACCGGCTATCGCGTCCAGCACTCCATCGCCCGCGGCCCGGCCAAGGGCGGCATCCGCTACGCACCTGACGTCACCCTCGACGAAGTCCGCGCGCTGGCCTCCTGGATGACCTGGAAATGCGCCGTCGTCAACATCCCCTTCGGCGGCGGCAAAGGCGGCGTCATCTGCGATCCCGCCATCCTCAGCCAGAACGAACTCGAGCGCATCACCCGCCGCTACACCGCCGAGATCATCGACTTCATCGGGCCCGAAAAAGATGTCCCCGCGCCCGACATGAACACCAACGAACAGACCATGGCCTGGATCATGGACACTTACTCCATGCATCACCGCCAGACGGTAACTGCCGTTGTTACCGGCAAACCAATCAACCTCGGCGGCTCGCGCGGCCGCACCGAAGCCACCGGCCGCGGCTGCATGATCAGCGCGCTGCAGGCGCTCAAGCGCTTCCAGTTACAGCCGGCCGACACCCGCGTCGTCATCCAGGGTTTCGGCAACGTCGGCGGCATGGCTGCGCGCCTCATGCGCCGCCAGGGTTTCAAGATCGTCGCCATCATCGAATACGACGGCGCCGTCTACAATCCCAACGGCATCGACATCGAAGCGTTGATGAAGCACCGCACCGACACCGGCTCCATTGTCGACTTCCCCGATGCCGAAAACATGGATCGTGACGAGGCGCTCTTCCTTGAATGCGACATCCTCATGCCCGCCGCCAAGGAGAACGTCATCCATTCCGGCAACGCGCACCGCATCCGCGCGAAGATCCTCTGCGAAGGCGCCAACGGGCCCACCACCGCGCCCGCCGACGAGATCCTCGCCGCCAACAACGTCTTCGTCATCCCGGACATCCTTGCAAACGCCGGCGGAGTCACCGTATCGTACTTTGAATGGGTGCAGGATCGCCAGGGCTTCTTCTGGAACGAACAACTGGTGAACGGGCGCCTGGAAGAGATCATGGTCAATAGCTTCCGCGATGTCATTACTTATGCCGGCAAACACGGCGTCCATAACCGCGCCGCCGCGTACATGCTCGCGCTCGATCGCGTCGCCTTCGCCGTCAAACTGCGGGGGATTTACGCCTAAGTGAGCAACGAACCAACGCCGCTCATGCGGCAATACCAATCGCTGAAGCAACAGGTCCCCAACGCGCTGCTTTTTTTCCGCCTCGGTGACTTCTACGAAATGTTCTTCGAAGACGCCGTCACCGCCGCGCGCGAACTTGAAATCACCCTCACCTCGCGCAACAAGGAAAAAGGTCAGCCCATTCCCATGTGCGGCGTCCCGCATCACTCCTCGGAATCCTACCTCGCCAGGCTGATCCAGAAAGGTTACCGCGTCGCCATCTGCGAACAGATGGAAGACCCGCGATTTACTAAGAAGATCGTTAAACGCGAGATCACCCGCGTCGTCACGCCCGGCACCACCACCGAGTCCGGAGTCCTCCGCACCCGCGAGAACAACTATCTCGCCGCCGTCCTCATCGATGGCGACCGCGCCGGACTCGCCTATGTCGACGTCACCACCGGCGAGTTCCGTACCACCGAACTCCCCACCAGGGACGCCGCTGGCGCGCTGGAAGCCCTTAACGTCCGCGAGGTTCTGGTGTCCGGCGACGCCCCGCCGCTCAACCTCGCCACCCGCGTCTGCATCACCAAAACCGACGCCTGGACCTTCGGCTTCGACTACGCCGAACGTTGCCTGCGTGAACACTTCCACCTGCTCTCTCTCGACGGATGCGGTCTCGGCGGCCGCATCTATGCCGTCGGCGCCGCCGGTGCGATCCTTCACTACCTGCGCGACACCCAGAAGTCCTCCCTCGAACACCTCGACCGGCCCGGCTGGCACGAGCGCAGCGAATCGCTCATCCTCGATCCTTCCACCGTTCGTAACCTCGAGTTACTCGAACCCCTCTTCGCCGACGGCGTCAAGGAAGGCACCCTCATCCACGTGCTGGACGAAACGCTCACCGGCATGGGAGCGCGCCTGCTGCGCCGCCGCCTGCTGCGCCCCGCTGTCGAACTTACTGAAATCGAAGCCCGCCTCGATGCCGTCGAAGCCCTGCTCAAGTCCTCCATCGCCCGCGCCCAACTGCGCAAGACACTCGGCGAGATCCTCGACATCGAACGCCTGCTCTCGAAGGTCACCCTCGGCAACGCCAACCCTCGGGAGATGCATGCCCTCGGCCGCTCGCTCGCCCGCATTCCCGAACTCAAACAGGCCGCCGAAAGCTTCACGGGCCGCCTTGCGGAGATCCGCGACAATATGGACGACGTCGCCGACGTCCGCGACCGCATTCTCACCGCGCTCGCCGACGAGCCGCCCGTCAACTTAGTGGACGGCGGCGCAATCCGCGACGGCTTCCACCCCGCGCTCGATGAACTGCGCGACATCTCGCGTAACAGCAAACAGTACATCGCCCAGATCGAACAGCGCGAACGCGCGCGTACCGGCATCGCCTCGCTCAAGGTCAAGTTCAACAACGTCTTCGGCTACTACATCGAACTTTCGAAGGCCAACCAGCATCTCGCGCCGCCCGATTATGAGCGCAAACAGACGCTGGTCAACGCCGAGCGCTTCACTACGCCCGAACTCAAGGAACTCGAAGTGAAGATCCTCGAAGCCGAAGAGCGTATCCTCGCCATCGAGCGCGAACTCTTTGCCGAACTCCGCGCCCACGCCGCCACGCACGCCGCGCGCATCCGCGCCACCGCCGGCAACATAGCGGAACTCGATGTCTCGGCGGCTCTCGCCGAAGTGGCCGCGCTCAACCGTTACACCCGGCCCAGGTTCTCCGATTCCGGTAAGATGCACGTCGCCGGCTCCCGCCACCCTGTCATCGAAAAACTCACCGAGCGTGACGCCGTCAGCTTCATCCCCAACGACGTCTATCTCGATTCGGCCGCCAAGTACGTCGCCATCATCACCGGTCCCAACATGGGTGGTAAGTCCACTTACTTGCGCCAGGCCGCGCTGCTGATCGTCATGGCGCAACTGGGCTCCTTTGTTCCCGCCGAAAGCGCGCTGCTCCCGCTCACTGACCGTGTCTTCACCCGCGTCGGCGCATCGGACAATCTCGCCCGGGGCCGGTCCACCTTCATGGTGGAAATGACCGAAACCGCGGCGATTCTCAATACCGCCACCGCCCAGAGCTTCATCGTCCTCGATGAAATCGGCCGAGGTACGGCCACATACGACGGCATGGCCTTGGCATGGTCCGTCATCGAACACCTTCACGAGCGCATCCGCGCCAAAACCCTGTTCGCTACCCACTACCACGAACTCACCGAACTGGCGGACCAACTCGAAGGCGTCACCAACTTACAGGTGGCGGTGAAGGAGTCCGGCGACCAGATCATCTTCCTCCGCAAGGTGACGCCGGGCAGCGCCGACAAGAGCTACGGCATTGAAGTCGCCCGCCTCGCCGCCCTGCCCGCTGCTGTCATCGAACGCGCCAAGGAGATCCTCGCACTGCACGAAAGGACCGAGCACCAGATGACCGAAGAGCTTGTCCCCAAGCCGCGCCAGGCCCCCATGCAGATCCAACTCTTCGAACCGGTGAACTACCAGATCGCCGATCGCATCCGCGGCCTCAACCTCGATGAAATCCGGCCCATCGAGGCGCTGAAACTACTGGCCGAACTGCAACAGGAGCTCAAACGATGAGAGTCGCAGGCATCATGTCGGGCACCTCGCTCGACGGCATCGACGTCGCCATTGTCGACATCACCGGCCGTGGCTGGAACAAGCGCGTGCGAACCATCGCCGTCAGCACCGCGCCCTACCCTGAAAAGGTCCGCAAGGCTCTCATGGGAGTCTCCAACTGCGAGACGCACACGGCGCAAATCGCGCTGCTGAACTTCCTGCTCCCTGAACTCTACGCCGAAGCGGTGAAGAAACTCGCCCCGCCCGAATCGCTCGATCTTGTAGGCTGCCACGGCCAAACGATCCTTCATATCGGACAGCCAACTCCCTTTCTCGGCCGCCGCGTCGCCGCCACGCTGCAGATCGGCGATGGCGCAATTCTCGCCGAACGCCTCGGCGTCCCCGTAGTCTCGGACTTCCGCCCGCGCGATATGGCCGCCGGAGGCCAGGGCGCGCCGCTCGTTCCTTACATGGACTACTTGCTCTTCCGCCACAAGACCCGCACCCGCGTCGCCCTCAACCTCGGTGGCATCGGCAACATCACGGTGATCCCCGCCGGCGCAACGCCCGATCAGGTCATCGCCTTCGATACCGGGCCCGCCAACATGGTGATCGACCAACTCATCGAACGCCACACCAACGGCCGCCAGCGTTATGACCGCAACGGCGCCACCGGCCGCCGCGGCAAGGTCAACGAGCCGCTGCTGAAGCTGTTACTCCGCAACCCCTACTACCGCAAGCCCGCCCCCAAGAGCTGCGGCCGCGAAGAGTACGGATCCGAATTCGTCAATCGGATGCAAAAATCGGATTTGCCGATGGAAGACCTCATCGCCACGGCCACCGCCCTCACCGCGCGCACCGTCGCCCTCGCCATGCCCCCCGCGGACGATTTGATCGCCGGCGGCGGCGGCACCCACAACGCCTTTCTCATGGACTTACTGCGCCAGGCGCTTCCCAACACGCGCGTCACTACCACGGCCGAGTTCGGCGTCGATCCCGACGCCAAGGAAGCCATCGCCTTCGCCGTCCTCGCGCACGAAGCCTGGCACAAACAGCCGAACAACCTGCCCTCGGCCACCGGCGCCCGCCACCCGGTGATCATGGGCAAGATCTCACGCTAACAGGCCCTTCACCAGGTTCCCGGCAACATCGGTCAACCGGAAGTCGCGCCCCGCGTTGCGGAAGGTCAGCTTGAGATGATCGAAGCCCAGCAGGTGCAGCAGCGTGGCATGCAAGTCGTGCACGTGTACTTCGTTCTCACCCACCTTCGCCCCCATCTCATCGGAAGCCCCGTATACCGTGCCCGCCTTCACGCCTCCACCGGCGATCCACGATGAGTACACATGCACGTGATGCGACCGCCCCTGCGGGCTGTCCGGCCACGGCGACCGGCCGAACTCCGACGTCCATACCACCAGCGTGTCCTCCAGCATCCCGCGCGACTTCAGATCGTTCAACAGCCCGTAGATGGCCTGGTCAATGTTCTTTGCCAGCGGTTCATGCGTCTTCATGTTGCCGTGCGCATCCCAGTTGTTCGAAGCGCCCACGTCGATCAACTCGACGAAGCGCACGCCGCGCTCGGCCAGCCTCCGGGCGACCAGGCATTGCCATGCGAAGCCCTTCGTTGACCCGCGCTCCAGCCCGTAGAGCTTCAGAGTGGCATCGGTTTCCTTCGATAGATCCAGCACCTCCGGCATCTCCATCTGCATGCCGAAGGCTGTCTCAAACGATTTCACCCGCGCCGCCAACCGCCCATCGCCAGGCCGCGCGGCCATGTGCTTCCTGTTGAAGCGATCGAGCAGGCCAAGCTCCAGCTTCTGCAACTCCGCCGTCGGCGTGCGCCGCGCCAGGTTGGGCACCGGATCCGCGCCCGGTGTTACCAGCGTCCCGGTATGCACACCCGGCAGGAAATCCGACGACCACACCTGCGCTCCCGAATAGGGCAGCGCCGGCGCCAGCACCACAAACGACGGCAGGTTGCGATTCTCTGTGCCCAGCCCGTAACTCACCCATGAGCCGAACGACGGCCGGGCGAACGTCACTGACCCGGTATGCACGCCCAGCGTCGCCTGCGCATGATCGTTATGATCGCCGCGCATCGACCGGATGAGACAGACATCGTCCATCGCCTTGCGCGTCCACGGGAACAGATCGCTCACCTCGGTGCCGCACTTCGATTCCCGCTTGAACTCCCACAACGGCGCCAGATAGACCTTGCCGTTGGCCGCCTTCCTGCCTTGCTTTGCCGCCTGCATCAGTAGCGGTTTCGGATCAAACGTCTCCACATGCGAGACGCCGCCGCTTGAGAACAGCATGATCACCCGCTTCGCCTTCGGCGCGAAGTGCGGCGCCTTCGGAGCCAATGTATCCCCTGTGTCGGCCAGGCACTGCTGCACGATGGCGGGCAGCAGCGCCGAACCCGCCATCATTGAGCGGACCATCTGCCGCCGGCTTGGATCAAACGCGGAATATTTCGATGGCATGTTACTCTCTCAATCCACGAAGAAGAACTCATCGCTCGACAGCAGAGTCCGCAGGTAACTGGACAGCGCGGCCCGCGGCTGGCGTTCGGCCGGCAACCCCGAATCCTTCAGCGCCACAGCGGCCTGGGTCAGGAAACGGCTGCCCTCCATCACTTCGGCCGGTGTTGCGGGGCGCCCCAGCGCGAGTTGATAGGCATGCTGGATGCGACCTGGTGTGTCGGGGTGGGCCATGCCCACTCGCACGGCGAACTCATCGGCCTGCTTGTGGATGAAGTCATTGTTCATCAGCGACAGCGCCTGCAGAGCGGTGACATTGGAATTGCGCACGCCGGTGCTGGCGTTTGGATCGGCCGGATCAAACAATTCGAGGAGCGGATGTTTCCGCAGCCGCTGCTGCATCAGGTAGACGCTGCGCTTGTTGTGATCGTAGACGGCGAAGAACTGCCGGTGCTGGCTGTAGGTCCACTGGTGCAGGGGAGGGAAGGGATGATCGCCGCCGGGTGTGGGATCCAACTGCCCGCTTACCGCGAGCATCGAATCGCGGATCTCCTCGGCCTCCAGCCGGCGCCGGTCGAACCGCCAGAGGTAGATGTTTTTCGGGTCTTTTCCGGCATTGGCCGCATCATGCGCGCTGGCAAGCTGATAGGCCCGGGTCAGCATGATGCGCTTGTGCATGCTCTTCACGGAATAGCCGGACTCGGCGAATTGCGCCGCCAGCCAATCCAGCAACTCCGGATGGCTGGGGGCTTCGCCGCGGGCGCCGAAGTCGTTCGGCGTCGCCACCAGCCCCTTGCCCATGTGCCATTGCCAGATGCGATTTACCATCACCCGCGCGGTGAGCGGGTTATCGGGAGCGGCAATCCAATCGGCCAATTGGCGTCTTCCGCTACCCTTCTCCTCCGGCGCCAGTTTCTGCCCGCCCAACACCGTCAGCCACCCGCGCGGAGCGGCGTCGCCGGTCTTCTTGGGGTCGCCTTTGTAGTGCATCTTCGCATCGTGGCCTTCGCCTTCCTTCACGCCGTAGGCCTTTGGCATGGAGGGCGGCTTCAATTCCAGGCTCAGCACCTGGGCACGCAATCGCTCCACCTCCTCCCTGGCGTTCGGCTTATTCCGGCCCGAGCCGAAGCGCAGTTCGCGGATCTGATCGTGAATCTTCCGGACACTGCTCTCCCAAGCCGTCAGTTCTTTCTGCTTCGCATCGCCGCCGAGCGCGATGAAATCATGGGGCCGCGGAAATGTTTCCACACCCGGAAAGGCATAGACGGTCGATTCGAAGATGCCGTAGATGCCGAAGTAGTCGCGCTGCGAGATGGCGTCGTACTTGTGGTCATGGCAGCGTGCGCAGGACAGCGTGAGTCCCAGCATGCCCTTCCCGATGTTGTCCACGGTATCGTCGATGGTCAGGTGATGTTCGTTCTTGCTCGAAGCAAAGCGGCGGGCGAGCGCCACATAACTGGTGGCGACGAGTTTCGCCTGGCGGTCCTCGTCGTTGGTGGGCGTCAGCAGGTCGCCGGCAAGCTGTTCGCGAAGGAAGTCAAGATACGGTTTGTCTTCGTTAAACGACTGGATCACCCAGTTGCGGTAGCGGTACAGATCCGGGACAGGGAAGTCCGAATTGCAGCCGGCGGTATCGGCGTAGCGAACCACATCCATCCAGTGCCGGCCCCAGCGTTCCCCATACTGGCGCGAAGCGAGCAGCCGGTCCACCAGCCTCTCGAACGCGCCCGGGGACACGTCTTTGAGGTAGGCTTCGACGTCTTCGGGCGCCGGTGGCAGGCCGGTGAGGTCATAGGTGGCCCTGCGAATGAGTGCTCGCTTCGATGCTACGCCCACTGGCCGCAGTCCCTTGGCATCGAGCGTGGCCTTAACGAAACGGTCAATCTCTGTCTTGTTCCATAGGAGATCGGCGGATGTGGGAGGCTCAACTTTACGCACGGGGCGGAATGACCAGTGCTGGCGTGCCTTTTCCACGTCGAATGGCGGCGGCAGAACGACGGCCGTGGCCTCTCGCGGGTCGGGCGCGCCCATGTTGATCCACGTTTCGAAATCGGCCACCACTTCGGCCGGCAGCGGCGCACCGGGAGGCATCTTCACCGCGCCAGTGTGTTTGAGCGTGCCCAGCAACACGCTCTTCACCTTGCGCGTTCCGCTGGGCGAATCCAGCAGCAGGCCCGCCTGCACGGGCTTCGACGAAGCGCTATGGCAGGCGTAACATTTGGCCGCAAGCACGGGCCGGATCTTCTTTTCGAAAAACTCAACGTCCGGCGTCTGGGCCGGAAGCACCACCGCGGCCAGCGCCGCCAGCAGGAAGACAAGTATCACGATGCCTATAATCTATCGCTTCTCAAACTCGAATTCCATCACCTTGCCGCGCACCACATAACAGAGATAGTGCTCCCAGAAGCGGCGGAAGCGGGGGAACTGGTTCACCAGCAGTTCGAAGCCCAGGTATCGCCAGAAAGCCAGCAGCTTCACGCGGATGGAAACCTCGCGGAAGCGGGCCTTGGAATAGTATCCAAAACCGGCATGATCCTCGCCGAAGTACCGGAACGAGAAGCTGTTAAGATGCCAGCGATGCGTCGGGTCGCAGAAAGAACTGAAGTCTGTGTAGTGCGGCGTGGCCATCACCAGGCGGCCGCCGGGCTTCAGCAGCCGGTGGAACTCCTGCATGGTGCGGATCACGTTCTCCACGTGTTCGATGACGTGGATTGCCCGTACCTGGTCGAATGCGCCGTCCCGAAAGGGATAGGGGAAGTGGTCCAGTTCGCAAATCACATCGGCGCGGGTGGCGGCATTGTTGTCGACGCCAATGGAGCCGGGAAACTTGTTGATCCCGCAGCCTACATCGAGAATCTTCACCGGCACACCATTTCGGGACGGTACACCTGGTGATGGCGGTTGCCGCTGTTTTGCATTGAACCCCTTCTGGACATGGTAATCCGCCTGGCGAAGCTTCAGGGGGCCGAAGGTGGATGGAAGCTTCTCCCCTGCCCAGCCGATCGATCATATGTGTACCATCGCCGCACCAACTGCATCGCCGGTTTGCGCCATGGCGTGAGGGACCGGTCTTCCGGTCCGCCCCGCCCGTCCGCCGAGATTTTCCACCAGTACATCCCCTGAAACCACGGCTTGTGATAGAAGGCTTCAAAGACGGCCCGGTAGCAACGCTCCTGATGCTCCAGCGAAACGGGTGCGCGGGGCTCGGCCCACGGCTGGCGATGCGCCCCCTCCACGCTGGCGAACCCAAGTTCGGTAAAGATCACCGGCCGCAGGTAGCGGGCCTGCACTGCCTCCACCTTCCGCACCACTTCCGATGTGTCCAGTGAATCCGGGAGCGGATAGTAGTTATTGAGTCCGATGAAGTCCAGCGCGTCCCAGAATTTCAACTGTTCGAATTCCTCGCCCTGCGTGGCGGCGTAGACCAGCGGACCGGGATACACCATGCGGACCTGGCGGATCAACTCACGCCACTGGTCTTCGTGCCGGCTCAGGCGCGCCAGTTCGGTGCCGACACAGAACAGGTCGGCATGCATGGTGGAGGCGATGCGCGCCCAATGGAGGATGAACCTTTGATAGTTGGCAAACCATTCGCGGCGGCGATCGGGATCAGGTATGTCGATGGAGCCGGGAAACATCCCCGGGCCAAAGACGAGCAACTGCGGCTTGAGCAGAATGCGGATGCCGCGGGCGCGGGCGAGGTGACCGAGAGCCGTATAGATGCGGCCGGTTTCGGCGTCTGCTTCAAAGCGGATGGCAGGTCCGCGCGCATCGGACCGGCCGTAGGGGACCAGGGCGATGGAGTCCACGCCGTGCGACCGCAGGGAGTCAAGCATACGAGCCGAGCGTTCCGGATAGTAGGCTCCGAATCCATCGCGGATGAAGCTGACGCCGCGCTGGAAAAAGACACGGTCGTAGGTTTCCGGCGCCGGCTGTTGTTTCACTCCCGCCAGTTCGGCATTGAGCCGCTGGCGTTGGGCATTGCGGGAATAGCGGGCCGTGGCTGAGACGCCGGGCGGAATCATGATCGCCGCCACGGCCGCGGCGGCAACCCAATGCCGGCGGGGAAGGTGCGCCATGCCCCGGCGAAGCGCGCCTGCCAATGCAACGGTCACCATCCCCGCAGCGATTGCCGCAAGGCCGAAGGGTGGCATGCGGCGGAAGCCGAATCCGCTGAACTGCCACGCCTGATGGATCGCTACAGGGAGGACGAAGATCACAAGAGCCTGGGCGAGCCGCCGGTGATAGGTCCTGGCGGAAACGCACCAATGGACGCCCAGCGAGGCCACCAGGGTCCATCCCACCACAGCCGCCATCGCCCACGGCCGCTGCTGAAAGATCGCCTCGAAGCTCAGTCCGGATGCCGCCGCGCGGCCGGTGGCCATCAGCGTCAATGCCGCCAGCAGGGGCGCCGTCCGGCGCATCAGAAACGCGGCCGAGGTTAGCAGAAATGCGGCCATCATCCGCAGGTCGAGGGGAAGGTTTCTGGAGATGGAGCCATCGGGCAGGGCCATGATGACGCGCAAGCCATCGGGCGCGGGCTCCATCCATTCCACGGACATGCCCAGAAAAGCCGCCGCCGCCGCGCTCAACAGCGAAATGAATACCGGAACCAGCCACAACAGTGGCAACAGGCAGATGGCTTGCCGCATGGCTGATTACTGGGTGAACCGGTATCCCTTTCCCCGGATGGTGTGGATGAACCGCGGATTCTGCGGCACATCCTCCAGTTTCTGCCGCAGCCAGGCCACATGAACGTCGATGGTGCGCGAGTTGACCTCGCTCTGATACTCCCACACGTTCTGCAGCAGTTCTTCGCGGGGCACCACCTGTCCGCGATGATCCACCAGGTAGTGGAGAAGCTGCAGTTCCTTTGCCGCCAGGGGAACCGCGACGCCGGCCTTGGTGACGTCGCCGGTTTCGAAATTGACGTCCACGTCGTTGAACTGAAAGCTGCGCACCGGCGTGCGGCCTTCCTTCTTCACCCTGCGCAGCAGAGCTTCCACGCGGGCCAGCAGTTCCGCGGGATCAAACGGCTTGGCCAGATAGTCATCGGCGCCGAGCTTCAATCCCACCACGCGATCCACCACCTGCGTTTTCGCCGTCAGCATCAGCACGGCGGTATCGCGGCCCTGCTGCCGCAATTCGCGGCACACGTCGAAGCCGTTCTTTCTGGGCAGCATGATGTCCAGGATAATCAGGTCGAAATTTTCGTTAACGGCGCGGGCCAGGCCAGTCTCGCCATCGCCGGCCGATTGTACTTCGTAGCCTTCGGTGGCAAGCAGGTCAGAGACCGTCAGCACCACGCCCGGTTCGTCTTCAACTAATAGAATGCGCAAATTCATCCTGCATCTCCGGGGGCGCCGCGGGAATACGGATGGTGAATTCCGTGCCCTTCATCGGCTCGCTTTTCACTTCGACGGCGCCGCCGTGCGCCTCGGCGATTTTCTTCACCAGATTCAGTCCCAGCCCTGTGCCGTGAATCTGATCGGAAAGGGCGCGCCTGCCGCGGAAGAACGGATCGAAGATGCGGCGCTGCTCGTCGGCTGGGATGCCGGGTCCGCGGTCGGCCACGCGAATTTCCACGGCCGCGCCATCGGCGGAGCGGCAAGCCGAGATTCCGATCCAGTTACTGCCTTCGGTGCCATACTTAGCGGCATTTTCCAAAAGGTTCTGCACGGCGTGACGCAGAGAGATCTCATCGGCCAGCACCAGGGGCAATCCGGAATCGATCCGCTTTTCGATCTGATAAGAGGCGCTGGCGGCCAGCCGGCTGGAGCGCAGCCCGTCTTCGATCACGTTCTCGACGGCCACGGGTTCCCGCTCCCGGATGACGCGGCCGGCGGCGGCGCCGGCAAAGCGCAGGATCTGTTCCACCAGCGCCGTCAGTTTCGTGCTCTCGTCCTGAATCAGGTCGGCGTAACGCTCCACCAGCGCCGGATCGCCGGAACGTTTTTTCAGGTTGTAGGCGCCGGTGCGAATGACGGTAAGGGGCGTGCGAAGCTCGTGGGAGACGCCGGCGACGAAGTTCATCTGCAGTTCGGCAAGTTGGCGAGCCTGCCGGGAAGCGCGGATCACCACGGCCATGGTGGCCATGATCAGCAGCAGTACGGCGGCGGAAATGGCCATGTTGCGGTAGCGGACGCGATCGACAAGGGCGTCCAGCGATCCTGCGGTATGGCGCACCAGCATCGTCCATTGGAATCGCCCTGGACCGGATCGCATGTCGGGCGGGCCAACCGGTCCCTTGCCCATGTCACGAGGCGGCGAGCCCATTCGGCCGCGCGGCAGCCGGCGGAGGCGTTCGGGGTCGAACAGTCCGATTGCGCCATCGGCGGTATCTCCGATTCTTTGGTTGGCCTCAAGGCCTGAGCGGGCGATCACGTTCGATGGATCGGTTCGCGAGAAGACCTCGGCCTGGTAGGCTCCACCAACCGCCGAAGCGTGGCTTTGCACAAGGCGGGGAATCATTTCGCGGCCTATGTAGGCCAGATCGAATTCGACGATGAGCCACTCCAACTCCATTGGTTCGGAGGGGTTGTTGCCTGGACCGGGTCTGCGCATGCGGGGGAACTCGATCAGGGCGTCCCCGGAAAAACGGGGCGGAGGGCCATCGCCGGCCACCCGATGCTTCAACCGGTCTCTGAGCACGGTCCATCCGGCGGGCCAGTTCGCCACGGCGAATCTGCCGGTAGAGGGATCCATTTCGTACAGCACGATCTGGCGGTTGTCGGGCACGGCGAGGCCGACGCGGCGGAAGAGGGGCTGATGGGATGTGGTCTGTTTCCAGCGCGCATAGCGCTGCTCATAGGCTGCCACCTGCCCGAGCGTGTCCAACTGGCCCGGACCGGGGATGAGAGCCCGGCATTCAGCGGCCAAGCCGGAGTCGAACTCCTGGCTCATGCGATTCAGGTCCGCCTGTAAACCGGCGCTGAGCCTGTCCCTTTCGGCGCGGCTGATTTCACCCAGCCAGCGGTATTGCAGAACCGCCAGGATACAGCAGAGCGCGGCCAGCAGGGCCATGGATGCCCACGAGAACAGCCCTTCTTTCAGCCGGCGCATAAGTCCCGTTTGCGTCTTCCTTTCCTTTAAGATAACTGCATCGCGCGCCGGCTGCTGCAAACATCAGGTAAAGGAAGTGTCAAGAACGTTAAGAGTGGCGGCGGTGAAAGGTCCTCTTATGGGGGGTACTGGGCCTTCCGAGTCTCCGCTATACTGATCAAAATCAGTAAGCGGAGGAGATCCGAACACAGCGGTGAGATCCATGTTGCGGTTTGGCGCGTGCCTTGCCTTGATAGCGGCTGCTCATGCCCTGGAGCCAGGCGCGCCGTTCAGTCAATACCACCTGAAACACTGGACTACTGCCAACGGGATGCCCCTTGCCCGGACGCGGATGGCTGCCCAGACCCCTGAGGGCGAAATCTGGGTGGCTGGTTCCTTCGGTGATCTGATGCGTTTTGACGGCGACCGGTGGACGGTTCTGTCTGGTCCCACCTGGCCGCTGGTGGGGGCGGCGGGTTTCGTTCTGCCCGACCGGGATCGTGGTCTGCTGGTGCTTTCGCAAACCGGGCAGGGCTTTCATCTGGCCCGGGACGGCACGGTCCGGATGACGATGGAAAAGTCTCTGCCGGCGACGATTGCCAGCGCCGCGCGCGACACCGGCGGGCGTCTCTGGCTGTCCACGTCGAAAGACCTCTTCTACTGGCAGGATTCGGAGCTGAAGATGTGGCCGAACCCGGGTTTCGGCCGGATTCATCGGGTGGTGGCGGGGTCGGCGGATGATATCTGGGTGGCCGCGGCCGGCGGTCTCTTCCGTGTGATGCGGCAGGGCGCCCGGACTGAGCGTTACCTGGAAGGTACGCCCGTGCGGGGGGTGGCGAAGGGCGCTGAGTGCGTGTGGGCCGCCACGGGCCGGGGCGTCTTCGAGATCAGGGGAAATCAGGTGAACGAGCCCGCGTGGAGCCGGGAAGTCAACTCGCACGGCGAAGTGCAAACTCTGTTGGAAGACCGTCAACACAATCTTTGGTTAGTCCTGAAGAGCAAGATCGCGCGCGTCGCGGGAGGGAAGGCTGAAGTGCTACCCCTGGCTACGGTTGCTTCCCTGGGCCCGGATGTGTTCCTGGAAGAGAACCGGTGGGCCTTTGAGGACCACGAGGGGCAGATCTGGTTCGGCCTGGGTCTGGACGGTGTTCTGCAGGTGGCGGACTCTCCATTCCAGACCCAGGGCGCAGGAGAAGGGCTGCCGGGCATGGTGTGGAACGTACTGGAGGACCGGGCAGGACGGACATGGGCGGGGACGGCAGAGGGACTCTATGTTTCCGGCGGCTCAGGCTGGAGACGGCTTACTTTCGGCCTTCCGGACGGGAATCCCACTGCGATGATGGAAAGCCGGAGCGGCGCTATATGGGCCACTTACCCGGACTGGCTGATTCGCCTGGAGCCGGATCGGGTGCTGGAGCGGATTCCCACGGGCAGGCGCATCAGCTCGATGATCGAATTGGGTGACGGCGTGGTGCTGGGCGCCTCCCGCAAGGGCGGGCTGGTTCGCATCCAACAGGGCAAAGCGGAAGCACTCTCCCTCACCGGCCAGATGTGCGCCCAACCGCGGGTGCTGCTTGCGGGGCGGGCGGGTGAGACGTTCGTGGGCTGTTATGACGGGCTGTATGTGATCGAGAATGGAAAGGGACGGAAGATTGAAACGGGTGTGAATAGGTTAATCGTAACTTCCCTCTATCTCGACCGCCGGGGCACGTTGTGGATGGGCTCGGCGCGGTCGGGACTGTGCCGCATTCGCGACGGACGTATCCACTGGTTCCGCACGCGGGAAGCAGGCCGGGCCGACGATGTGCATGCGGTGATGGAAGACAGGCGCGGCTATCTGTGGCTGAGTTCGGATTCCGGGCTGAGGCGGGTGGCCAGGCGCGAGTTGGAGGATGCGGCCGAAGGCCGCGGAACGCCGGTCTACTTCCAGCATTTCGACATCCGCGCGGGGCTCCGCGACAGCGAGTTTCAGGGGGGCAGCCAGCCGGCGGTATGGCTGGCGATGGATGGCGCGGTGTGGGCTCCGTCGCGGGCGGGGCTGGTCCGGATCAACCCGGACTTCAGATTCCGCGATCAAACCCCGTACGTGCCGGTGTTGAGTTCGCTGCTGCTGGCCGGACAACCCTTGCCGGTGGACGAGGATCGGGTCTCGTTCGCATCCACGGCGGGCCGCCTTTCCATTGACTTCCGCATCCCGATTCACTCACGGCCCTACACGGTTTCCTACCGGCTTACGGGTTTTGATGAGCAGTGGGCGACAGGCAGCCCCGGCGCGCCGGTGACCTATACGAATCTGCCTCCCGGGTTATATGGATTGCTTGTCAGGGCGGCGCCTTATGGTGGCGAACCCGGCGCCCCCCGTAAGCTGCTGGAGATCGAAGTCCGGCCGCGGTTCTTTCAGCGAAACTGGTTCTACGTGCTGGGGGCGATGTTGTTACTGGCCTGCGGCGGGGGTATGGTATGGTTCCGGGGGGAAGCGGTAAGACGCCGCAACCGGCAGTTGGAGACCGAGGTGCGGCGCAGGACGGCAGAACTGGAGACATCGCTGCGCAGTGAACAGAAGGCGATGGCGGCGGCGCTGGCGCGTGAGCGCGACCTGGAACTAACGCGGGAGCGGCTGCAGCGCGAGATGGAAGAACGGCGAGCGGTGGAGCAGCAGTTGGCCCACGCGCAGAAAATGGAGTCGATTGACCGGCTGGCGGGCGGTGTGGCTCATGACTTCAACAATCTGCTGACCGTCATCTTCGCTAATGTGGAGATGGCTCGCATCAGCGGCGGGATGCCGGAAGCCCATGCGGGGATTCTGGATGAGATTGAACTGGCCAGCAAGCGGGCGTCCGATCTGACGCGGCAGTTACTCACTTTCGCACGGCGTCAAATGGTGGAACCGAGGGTGGTGGATCTGAACACGCTCACCGCGGAGACTTCGAAACTGATGCGGCGCCTGGTGGGGGAGGATGTGGAACTGACGATGGTGCTTTCGCCCGAGCCGGTGGTGGTGAAGGTGGACCCGGGGCAGTTCGAACAGGTGCTGATCAATCTGGTGGTGAATGCGCGGGATGCGTTGTCCGGTGGCGGCAAGATCTGTGTGGAGACGGCAGTGAGGGGCGGTGAGGCGATTCTGACGGTTGCCGACACCGGGTGCGGGATGACCGCTGAGACGGTTGCCCGCATTTTCGAACCATTCTTCACGACCAAACAGAAGACCGGCGGCACAGGGTTGGGGTTGGCCATATGTTATGGCATCGTGCGGCAGGCGGGCGGGGAAATCAGAGTGCAGAGCCGTCCTGGCGAGGGCGCCCGGTTTGACGTTCACCTTCCCCTGGCGTCCGGGCAACTGCCTGCACCGTCGCGGGGCGATTCCTGCCGCGGCGTGGGCGGCGACGAAACGGTGCTGGTGGTGGAAGACGAAGGACGCGTGCGCGACCTGATGGCGGCTTCGCTTTCCGTTCTTGGTTACCGCGTGCTGACGGCGGCCAACGGTGAGGACGCGGTGCGAGTGGCGGCCGCCGCCGGAAGCGCCATCGACCTGGTGGTGGCCGACGTGGTGATGCCCTTAATGGGCGGCGCTGAGATGGCCGAACGGTTGGCGGTGCAGATGCCCGGCGCCCGTGTCCTGTACATCTCCGGCTATACCGGGGACAGCGGTTTCCGCATCGGCGCCGGGCAGGGCTTCCTCTCCAAACCCTTTACCATGTCCGAACTGGCGGGCCGGGTGCGCGCGATGCTGGATTCTACGGTTTCAGCCGGTTGAGGGTGTACGCCGCCTCCACCGTATGAAGCGGTTCTCCATCGCTGGCGCGGATGTTGGCCGGCCGCAGTTCGTAGACTCGCCGCGGAACCAGCTTGTCCAGCCTCAGGCTGACCCTGAGACCGTCGGCGGATACCTTCGCCGCCAGCACCCTGGCGGGAGTGACGTCGGTTTTCGGGGAGCCGTAAACGGCGTGATAGCGGTAGTAATAGTGCGTGAGGCTGTAGTGGTCGGGGTTGGCGGCGGTGGCGGGGTCAACGGGCTTGGTGAAGGTCAGTTCGAAGCCGGTTTCGGACAGGCGCATGGTGCGGATGTCCATCGGTGTGCGGCCGGTGTAAACGATGCGTTGTAAGCCTTCGCTGGTGCCCCAGATGCGCGAGGTCTGCGATGTGTAGAGCGATTTACCGTCCGGTGAAAGAGCGATGCGGTTGTTGCCGGCGCGCAGACCGTTGCCCTCCACCAGGATGAATGCCGCGCCCTGATACTCGCCGTCCACTTTCTCGAGGTCGGCTCTCAGGATGCGCGGATAAGTCCATTCGGCCACCAGGAACTGGCCGCTGTAAGGGCCGAAGGCGCCGCCGGTGGTGTCCAGCAGCGGCTGGCAAACCGAGCCTCCCATGTCGTTCTGGGGGAACTGGATGGCGGGCAGCTTGCGGCGGCGGTCCAGTTCTTCGATGGACGCCTCCGTGGGATCCTTGCCGCCAAACCACGGAGCCCAATTCAGACTGGCCGGATGGCCGTGGAAGGCGTCCTGGGTGACGTGATGCAGCGGTGAGGTGCCCACCCAGTCGCCCTGATTGTCGGTGGCGAACAAGTCGCCTTCAGAATTGAACCCGAGTCCGTTGGGCTGGCGGAATCCGCAGGAGATGAGCGACGTGGCGCCGTTGGCGGCGATCCGGAAAACGCATCCGCGGCCGTAAGTGGGCGAGTAATGCCCCACGCGGCTCACCTTTCCCTCGGCGGGCTCTTTTGACTGGCGCCCCTTTACGGTGTATTCGCCGCGTACGGGCAAACGGGGCAGCGCGCCGCCCGAGGAAAGGCCGAGCGAGACATAGAAGTTGCCTTGCTTGTCGCGCACCGGGCCGTAGGCAAACTCATGGTAGTTGCCAGAGATGCCCCATCCATCGGCGATGGTTTCGTAGACGTCGGCCTTGCCGTCGCCATCGGTATCTTCCACGCGGGTCAGCTCGGGCAGGTGGATCACGTAAAATTCGCGCGGCTTATCGCCGGCCATGATCCCCATGGGGGTCTGGAAGCCTTCGGCGAATCTGGTCCAGCGCTGCGTGGCCGGGTCCATCAGATAGATGTGGCCGCGGCGGAAGCAGGCGGCCAGCATGCCATCCCTCGAAAAGGCGATAGCGGAGACTTCGGGCGCAATGCCGCGGGGCAGTGGCACGCTCTCCACCCGGTAACTGGAGGACGGCATCTGGGCGTAGAGGGCGGCCGCCAGCCACAGCGACAGATTCATTGCGCGCCTTCTTTCAGGGTGAATTGCAGGGTGATGTTCTCGCCGCGCGGGATTTCGCGATCCTCAAACCACATGGGCTGATCCACGCGGGCGAATCGCACCTGGCGGTGAAGCGCGCCCTCCACCGGGCGCAGGTGTTCGAACACATCGATTCCGTCCACGGTGTAGTGGATTTCGGGCACGCCGCCGATCAGTTTGTATCCGCGAAAGCGGCGCTGCGGAATATGGTCGCGAGTTCCGGTGCGGATGGGAAACTCCCTGCTGCGCCAGAAGACTTCGCCCACCAGCGCCGCGGTGGGTGTCAGTTTCTTATCGTCCGTCTTGCGGTACAGCGTGCCGGTCATGTCCAGGAACCCGCCCCGCCAGGCGTAGAGCAAACGGGATTCTCCGGCGTCGAAACAGTAGGAGAGCTTGCCTGGAAGGCCGACGGCGATAGCGGCGGGAGTGGCTTCGGGCATGTCCCAGCGGATGACGATGGCCTCTTTGTCCGGAACCGGCCTGGCCTCGGCGTCGGCGCTGCCGCCGGCCTTCAGCCCATCGGGCATCGGCAGCGAGCGGCCCGTATGCATGGCGGCCCAAAGCAAGCCGATGGTTTCTGTGGCGCGCGGACGTGGCGTGGAGGAGAAGTAGTTAGGCATCGATGTGCCCGAGAGAATGCGAGCCGGGTTCAGCATCCAGCGCTGATACCAGTCAAAGCGCAGCCGGGAGGAGAGGCTCATCAACTGAGGTCCCTCTTCGCCCAGGGACTTGTTTTCGCCCCAGTCATGGCAGCCGATGCATCCCATGCCGCCTTTGCCCGGGTTCGTTCCCACAAGGCCCAGGCCCTGCTCGTTCTGGCGCGAGGTGAAGTTGGGAGGCTCGGGCCCGTCGCCGGGCGCGAGCCCTTCGGCTTTGGCGAAGGCCGGCACCCAGCCGCGAACCTGATCGGGGGAATAGTGCGGCATTCGGATCTCATGCTGGGAGTGAATGCGTTGTTTGCCGCTCAGCACCTGATCGATCCAGGAAGTTCGCAGCTTCTGGCCCACCCCCGCAAGGCTGGGCACCGCTTCGGGCAGCGTTGCCAGCGGTCCCGCGGAATCTGTCTGATGACAGGCGACGCAGCGGAATTCCCTCAGCCGCTCCCCTAGAGTGAACAGCGGGGCGGGGCCGCGGTCCGGATGCGCCCTGTAGTCCTTCAGGAAGGCCGCGATGGCCTGGCGTTGCGGCGCTGTCATCGTATAGCGCGCATCCGGACAATCGGCAGAGGCCGCGATGCGCATCATCGGCTTGGCCTGCTTCTGATTGCGCGCGCCAGTAAGCTCGTGGCAGGCCAGACACCCGGAAGTTTCCACGACGGCGCGGCCACGCGCGGCGTCACCTGAAGGCGGCGTATTCTCGAATGCCGGATTCCGCGAGAGCATCAGGTTCGCAGCCAGCGCGAAGGCGTCTTCCTCATTCAACAACATCGACGGCATGTAGCCGGCCGGTTCCACTTGTGAAGGGTCCATGAGAAACCGGGTCAGCGAGTCGAGGGTGTATTTCGAACCCAGGCCGCTGAGCTTCAGTCCCGGCTGCTGATGGCAGGCGATGCAACCGATGGTGCCGAACAGTTCGTTGCCTTTGCCGATGATCACTTCGTTCACGCGGCGTCGGAACTTTCCTGAATCCCCGGCTTTGAGTGTGGCCAGAAAGGCAGCGGCGTCGGAGCGTTGCGCGGCGGTGAGCAGTTGCGGCATTCGCGCCCCGGAGCGGAAGGGCTGTGGATTTTCGAGCCAGGCGTGGAGCCATGCGCCGTTGGTGCGGGAAGCGATGCCGGTAAGCACGGGGCCGGGCCGCTCAAGCCCGGGTGCGGCATGGCAGTTCGCACACCCGTATTCGCGCACCAGGCGCCGCCCTTCGTCGGCTTCCGGCGCGGCGCTGGTGGAAAAGGCCGATGGCGGTACGGGTTCCCAGTCGAAGGCGGCGGACTTCCAGCGCAACTGAAGGGAAGCGGCTCCGGCGGACCTGCGGTAGCGAATCACGATG
>JANRLE010000376.1:0-16819 GCA_033762895.1 Bryobacteraceae bacterium
GCACCTCGGTGCGGTTTCTCAATGGCGACGGAACGTACAAGATCGACGAGATCCGCATCGGCAAGAGCAGCAAGAAGCTGGTGTTTGAAAACTCCACCCAGGCCGGCTCCTAAAACCGATCCCTCGATGCGCGCCTTCCAACCCATGACAAAATGGAAGGCGCGCCATGAACCGACGATCCTTCCTTTCCACGCTAGCCGGGAGCGCCCTGGCCCAATCGGGCCGCCGGCCCAACATCATCCTTATCCTGGCGGATGACCTCGGATACGGAGATCTGAGCTGCTACGGCAATCCGCCGCACAAGACACCGGTCCTTGATCGAATGGCCGGCGAGGGAGTGCGTTTCACCAATTTCTACACGCCAATGCCCTTTTGCGCGCCCACGCGCGCCAGCCTGCTTACCGGGCGCTATCCTTTCCGTCACACCATGACGGGCAACCCGGCGCCGGATTCGGGCATCAATGCGCTCGGCCTGCCTGATCGTGAGATCACGTTGGCCCAGGCGCTGAAGACGCAGGGCTACGCCACCACCTGCATCGGCAAGTGGCATCTCGGGCATCAGCCGCAGTTTCTGCCCCGCAGGCGGGGCTTCGACGAATATTTCGGCATCCTTTACTCCAACGACATGCGCCCGGTGCAGCTTGTTCACAATGAGACGGTAGCCGAATACCCGGTGGCGCAATCCGAACTCACCCGCAAGTACACCGACAAGGCCATCAAGTTCGTGGAGGACAACCGCAGCCGCCCGTTCTTCCTCTATCTGCCGCACGCCATGCCGCACAAACCGCTGGCGGCGTCGGAAGATTTCTACACGCCCAACACGCCCGGCGATCTATACAGCGACGTGATCCGCGAACTGGACTTCAACGTCGGCCGTTTGCTGGACAAGGTGAAATCGCTGGGGCTGGACAACGACACGCTGGTGATGTTCACTTCCGACAACGGCCCGTGGTATGGCGGCTCCACGGGCGGGATGCGCGGGATGAAAGGCCGGACCTGGGATGGCGGCGTGCGTGTTCCGATGATCGCCCGCTGGCCCGGGAAAATCGGCGCGGGAATCGTGCAGAAGGAGATCGCCGGCATCATCGACGTCTTCCCCACCGCCTGCGGCGTAGCGGGCGCCAAAGTGCCGGCCGACCGGCCAATCGACGGCAGGAACATTCTCCCCCTGATGCAGTCCGGCGACGCCAAAAGCCCCCACGACGTGCTGTTCGCCATGGCCGGGCCCCAACTGGCCATTGTGCGCTCCGGCAAATGGAAGCTGCACTATCGCGATCCCGGACGCGACACCATGCTGGCCGATGGCGGCGGCCCGCGGTGGGTGGATCCGCGCGGCCCTGATGGCGTCACCCTCATCGCGCAGCACGAACAGGCGCGCCCGGAACAATACCCCGGCCGCAGCGGCGGAGCGCCACCCAAACCAATGATGCTGTTCGATCTCGAGGCCGACCCCGGCGAACAGACCGACGTTGCCGATTCCCATCCCGATGTGGTGAAGCGCCTCAAGGACGCCTTTGAGAAGTTGGACAAGGAGGTCCCGAAACCGCCGCCGCCAGCCGCCGCGGGCGGCGCCGGACGCATCAAACGCCTGAAGGGTGGCGAGCTTCGTTACGACGTGGAAGCGAGTCCCAAACAATGACACTGATGCTGATGATCGCGCTCAGCCTGCAGGCCGAAGACTGGCCTGAATGGCGGGGCAAGGGACGCGCAGGCGTCTGGAACGAAACGGGGATCGTGGACAGGTTCCCCGCCGGGGGACTGAAAATCAAGTGGCGCACTCCCATTCGTAACGGCTGGACCGGGCCGTCCGTCGCCGCCGGCCGTGTGTTCGTCACCGACTTTCACTTCCAGGAGGGGCGCAAGGGCATGGAACGCGCCCTGGCGCTGGATGAAAAGACAGGCAGGATTCTATGGACACGCGAGTGGCCGGCCGACTACACGCGGCTGCTGCAAACCTGGGCCACCGGGCCGCGCGCCACGCCCACCGTAGATGGTGACCGCGTGTACGTGCTGGGCGCCACCGGCATGCTGGCCTGCCTTAATGTCCGCACCGGTGAGGTGATCTGGCAGCGCGATTTCGTGAAGGACTTCGCCACCAACCTGCCGGGCTGGGGCCTCACCGGCGCACCGCTCGTAGACGGCCCCCGTCTCATCTGCCTGGTGGGTGGAGAGAACAACGCCAAGGTGGCCGCCTTCGACAAGATGACCGGTAAGGAAATCTGGCGTGCCCTGCCGTCCGATTCCGAACCGGGCTACAATCCGCCCTTCCTCATTGAAGCGGGCGGGCGGAAGCAGTTGATCATCTGGCATCCGGTGGCCGTCCATTCACTCAGCCCGGAAACCGGCGAGGTGTATTGGCATCAGCCGTTCAAGATCAACGCCGCGTTAACCGTGGCGACACCGGTGTTCAGCGCCAACCGGCTGCTGTTTTCGTCGTTCTATAACGGATCATTGATGATGGAGCTGGACAGGGAAAAGCCGGCGGCGCGCCTGTTGTGGAAGGGATCGAGCGACAGCGAAATCCAGACGGACGGACTGCATTCACTTGTGAGCACCCCGGTAATCGATGGCGATTACATCTACGGCATCTGCAGCTATGGACAAACCCGCGGCCTGGATGCGAAGACAGGCAAGCGCCTGTGGGAGACGCTGGAGGTGACGGGCGAACACGCCCGCTGGTCCACGGGACACATCGTGCGCAATGGCGCCCGCTACTTCATCAATAACGATCACGGCGAATTGATTATCGGCCGGTTCACGCCCGAGGGCTTCGTGGAAATCAGCCGCACGAAACTGATCAAGCCGACTTCCAAGCCTGGAAACCGGCGGGAGCTAACGAACGTGAACTGGACGCATCCGGCCTACGCGAACCGCCACATCTTCACCCGTAATGATGAAGAGTTGATCTGCGCGTCGCTGGAACAATAGTGGTCAGTAGCGGCGGTTGCCGCCGCCGCCCGAGGCACCCTGCGTCTTCGGACGTGCTTCACTCACGTTCATGGCGCGGCCGTTGAGGTCGGTGCCATTGAGGCGGGAAATCGCCGTTTCGGCGGTGCCACGGTCCGACATCTCAACGAAGGCGAAGCCGCGGGGCTGTCCGCTGTCGCGATCGGTTACGATGCTGACCTTTTCCACGCTGCCGTAGCTGGCAAACGCCGCGTGTAATTCTTCCTGCGTCGTGGCAAAGCTGAGGTTGCCTACAAAAATGTTAGTCATAAAATAGTCTCCCTGGGAAGTTGAAAAATCGTTCTGCTAAATGGGCTGGAAAGAGACAGGGCTCAAACCAGAGGCCCAGGATGATAACGGCGAGACCGGCAAACACGTCATCCTGCGAGCCTTCGCCTTCTCCTGCCGAATGCCTCGCGCCACCCAGGCGCGCCACAGATCGTCGTCGATCAGTGTTGGATTATCCATGATCGGATTCATTCGGTTTGTTTCCTTTCCGGTCTGGCACGTTCACGGGCGGAAGTTCGGCAAGTTGACGGAACGGGCCTTCTCCTGCACCAGGCGCAGCCCCGCGTCCTGTTTCTTTTGCTCATCGATCGCTTTCTGCGGCGCCTCGATCACGTCCAGCCGGAGGGCCTCCAGGATCGCCGCCTGCGCCAGCGCATCCAGCCGTTTCGAAGAGAGGATCAGGGCAAAGCTGGCTTGGTCCCCGGTACGAACCAGGTTGTGAGAATATTCCGCATTCTCCCAGCGCGCGATGACCGCAGCCGATTCACCGTAGTTGGACCGGAAGGGGATGCTTGCCGCCACAGGAGTCGTGGCTGTTCCGTAGATCGTTGAGATGGCTTTCACCATGTCGGCGTCGGACATTCCTTCCACTCGCTGGCGGTCGTAAGTAGTAATAATCTGAAACAGCTCACCCTTGTAGAAGCGCAATAAGCCGTCCCGCACGGGATCCACCCCCGTTTTTCCGGTTTGTTGGGACGAAGCAGGCCGCCACTCCAATTCCTCAATGCGAGCCGGACGTTGGTGCGCTACTCTGGCCGAGGCCGGATTCACACCAGTTTGCTTTGCCACCGCCGCGAGACCGGTTCCCAACCGGAATCCGCGATAACTTGAGAGATCCTGGGCGCCAAGCATCGAACTCAGCGCCGCTACGCACAGAATCGCTGTCCTGTTCACTGCGCACCCGCTCGCGGAGTGGCGATCGAGGGAATCGTCAGCCTGGAATACCACCGGAGATTGGCCCACGCCAGCGCGACGCATAACGTGCTACACGCCACCGCCACCGAAACCGAGACGTACCCGACAGGTGTGGCAAGCAGCAGCATGGCGGGACTGAAGACTACCCCCGCCGCCAGCAGGGCGCCTACGGTCGTATACCGGGTCCCGGCGTAGAGCTGTTGGGAATCTGACATTGCAACCTCCTTGGTTGTGGAAAATTTGCCTAAGAGGGAGATCAGAGCGGCTGCCTTAGCTCAGACGATCAGGGATGAACAGAAATGTCCAGGCAGTCACTATCTTGCGTTAAGTGGGCTTGCTTGTCAAGCTTAATCGTGCCACACTTGGCTAAGCGGATTTACCGCCAACAGTTAAGGTACGGGGCAGGGACGTATCCTGCGCAGGACCCTTCAGTCCGCCAACCGCCCATAATCCTTCACCGCCACCCCACCTCCCGGCTTCAGCAGGGCGTCTCCGCCGCAAGGAAATTGTCATGAGAGAAACTTCAAGAGTCCGGAAAATCGCCTTCGTCGGCGATCATTTGCCGCGAAAATGCGGCATCGCAACATTCACATCCGACCTTCTGGCCGCTATCGCCGACGCCTATCCCGCCAGCGAGTGCTTTTCCGTCTCGGTAAACGATATTAAGGGCGGATATGAGTACCCGGAAGTCGTCCGGTTCGAGATTGACGAACAGGACCTGTCCTCCTATCTGCGCGCCGCGGACTTTCTCAACATCAGCAACGTGGACATCGTCTGCCTCCAACATGAGTTTGGAATTTTCGGCGGGACGGCCGGCGGGCACATTCTGGCCTTCCTCCGCGAGTTAAGGATGCCCGTGGTGACGACGCTGCACACCGTATTGCGCGAACCCCGCGCCGAACAGCGCCGGGTAATGCAGGAACTGATCTCACTCTCCACGCGCCTGGTGGTCATGGCGGAGCGCGGACGCCGCATGCTGCAGGATATTTACGACGCTCCGGAAGCCAAAATCGACCTGATCGCGCACGGGATACCCGACGTGGGCTTTGTCGATCCTACTTACTTCAAAGACCAGTTCGGCGTCGAGGGCCGGATCGTCATCCTCACCTTTGGCCTGCTGTCCCCAAACAAGGGGATTGAATATGTGCTCAACGCTTTGCCAGGCATTCTGGCTGAGTTTCCCGACGTCGTCTACATCGTCCTGGGCGCCACGCATCCCAACGAATTGCGCGAGCACGGCGAAGCTTACCGCCTCAGTCTGGAAATGCTGGCCAAGAAGAACAAGGTGGAAAAGAACGTCATCTTCTACAACAGCTTTGTCGAATTGGAGACCCTGAAGGAATTCATCGGCGCGGCCGACCTTTATGTGACACCGTATCTCAACGAAGCGCAGATCACGTCCGGCACGCTGGCCTACACGTTCGGCTCCGGAAAAGCCGTCATTTCCACGCCCTATTGGCACGCCGCTGAACTGCTTGCCGAGGACCGGGGCGTATTGGTGCCGTTCGCCGACGCCGGCGCAATCGCCCGCGAAGTGACCGGCCTGCTGCGGGACGACACCAGGCGTCACGCCATTCGCAAGAACGCCTACCGGCTGGGACGCGAGATGGTTTGGAGCAACGTCGCGCAACTCTATATGAGATCGTTTGAACGGTCGAGACTGGACGGCGCCGCACCCTCCCGCAAGTCGCTGGCATCCAAGACGCTCGACCAGCGGCCCCGGGAACTGCCGGAGTTGAAGCTGAATCATCTGGCGCTGATGACCGACTCAACCGGGGTGTTCCAGCATGCCAACTTCACAGTGCCCAACTTCGCCGAAGGCTATTGCAGCGACGACAACGCGCGGGCCTTCATCCTGGCGGTTCTGCTGAGCGAGTTGGGCGAGGAGACCGGACGGGCGCGGACAATGGCCACCACTTGCGCCGCCTTTCTCCACTACGCCTTCGACGACGCGACGAAACGCTTCCACAACCACATGAGCTTCGACCGCCGCTGGCTGGATGACCCCGGGTCTGAGGATTGTCACGGCCGGGCGCTCTGGGCGCTGGGCATCGGCGTTGGCCGTTCGCCGCACCGCGGCTTCCAGATGATCGCCGGTCAACTGTTCGCCCGCGCTCTGCCCTCGCTGATGGACTTCACCTCTCCACGCGCATGGGCCTTCGGGCTCATCGGAATCCACGAATACTTACGCCGCCTCAGCGGCGACAGCCTGGTCAATCAAACCCGCGAGGCGCTGGCCTCCAGACTGATGGATCTGCTCGATCGCAACACCAGCCCCGGCTGGTGCTGGTTTGAAGAGGAACTCTCCTACGACAACGCCAAGCTTCCGCACGCCCTGATTCTTACCGGGCGCGCCACCGGACAACCCACTGTGCTTGAACGCGGACTGCAGGCGCTGCGCTGGCTCACCGAACTACAGGTCTCTGAAAAGGGACATTTCCGTCCGATCGGCAGCAACGGCTTCTACCGCCGCGGCGGCATGCGCGCCAACTTCGACCAGCAGCCGATCGAGGCGCAGGCCACGGTCTCGGCATGCCTGGAGGCCTATCGCGCCACGTCCGACATCTGGTGGTATGAGCAGGCGCAGCGGGCCTTTGACTGGTTCATCGGATGGAACGATCTGGGCCTGGAACTCTACTCGCCGGAAAGCGGCGGCTGCGGCGACGGCTTACACGTCGATCGCGTCAACGGAAACCAGGGCGCCGAATCCACCCTCGCATTCCTGCTCTCGCTGGCCGAGATGCGGCTGGCGCAAAACATGGTGACCAGTTTCAAGGAACCCATCGCCATTGGAACGTAATCACTCCATGACCATACAAGTCCGGCGCACGGCCACAGTCCTGAAACCCGACCAGTCACGCGTCCTCCTGCGGCCTTTCGTTCCCGGGGATTCGCAGCGCGCCGGCGGCATCATCGCCCGCATCCTGGCGCTTCCCGAGGAAAGCGCCGGCCCGCTGCTGGAGGAAATTTCCGCCGAATTTTCTGAGCGGCACGAGCACATCCACGGGCTGTTTCTGGAGCGGTTCGAACAGGTCCGCGAAGATCACGCCGGGCAGCAAGACCTGTCTTTACAAAAGCGGCTGCTGATCGGCTCTTATTTTTTCGCCGAGTACTCACTGGAATCGGCCGCGCTCTTCAATCCATCGATCGTTCCGCACACCGATCAATCCGGACTGCCCCTTGGAGCAGTGCGCTTCATCCTCAGTCTTCGCGCCACCGGAGAGGGGCATATCTCCTCCATCACCTTTCGAACCGGCATTATCCATTCCGATCACCGGATTGAAGTGCTGGCTCCCCGCGGCTTTCTCACCGAACCCCGTCAAATCCCCAATCCGGCCTATGAAAAAGGGCTGTTTGAAAGAAAGCTGCTGGAACTGGGGTTGACCGGCGAATTCAGCCGCAGGGTGATGAGCAGGCTGCGCGATTCCTTCTCCGTGCAGGAACTGTGGGCCAGCCTCGGCGCCGAAGGGAATGAGGACCGCCACTCGGCAGGCATCTGGATGCTGGCCCGCTCAAATTACGAGGTCCAGTTCCAGCCGGGGCAGGATCTTTCGGCGCGCATCATCTTTCCGGCCACGCCTTCGCAGCGCAATGGAATTGAGGACGCGCGCTTTGTGCGCTTCCAAAACGAGGACGGCAGCCACGTCTACTACGCCACATTCACCGCCTACGATGGCAAGGTGATTATGCCGGAACTGGTCGAGACGGCCGATTTTCTGCGCTTTCGCTTCCTCACGCTGAACGGCCCGGCCGCCCGGAACAAAGGCATGGCCCTGTTCCCGCGCAAGATCAACGGGCGCTACGCCATGCTCTCCCGCCAGGACAACGAGAGTCTCTTTCTGATGTACTCCGACAACGTCCATTTCTGGAACGAATACCAGGTTCTGCTCAAACCCGTCTTTCCTTGGGAATTGATCCAGCTTGGCAACTGTGGATCGCCCATCGAAACCAGCGCCGGGTGGCTGGTGCTCAGCCATGGCGTCGGCCCGATGCGCAAGTATTGCATCAGCGCGTTCCTGCTGGACCGCGATGACCCTGGCAAAGTGATCGGACGCCTGCGGGATCCGCTGATTCAGCCCAACCGCGATGAACGCGAAGGCTACGTGCCGAACGTGGTCTATACGTGCGGGGCGATGATTCACAATGGCCAACTGGTGATTCCCTACGGATCAGCCGACCACACCACCAGCTTCGCCACCGTTCCCGTGGATGATCTGCTGGCGGCCATGACGCCATGACCATTTTCAACAAGCGCATCGCCGTGTTATCGCCGGTGGCATGGCGCACGCCTCCAAGCCGCTACGGCGCCTGGGAGACGGTGGCCGGCAATGTCGCCGAAGGCCTGGTGGCGCGCGGCTGGGATGTGACGCTTTTCGCCACTGCTGATTCGCTCACTCGCGCCCGTCTGCACGCGGTGGTGGAGCGGGGCTATGAGGAGGATTCCACCGCGGACCCGAAAGTGAGCGAATACCTCCACATTTCCGAAGCATTCGAACACGCGGCGGACTTCGACCTGATCCACAGTCACTACGACTTCATGGCCCTGGCCTACTCGCGGCTGGTGCGCACCCCGGTTCTCACCACCATCCACGGATTTTCCTCGCCGAAGATCATGCCCGTCTACCAGAAGTACCGCGGCGGATACTTCGTGTCCATCAGTGATTCCGACCGCGCGCCGGGATTGAACTACCTGGCGACCGTTTACAACGGCATCGATCTTTCGCTGTACCCGCTCATCCCATCGCGCGGCGATGCGCTGGTCTTCCTCGGCCGGATTCACCCGGACAAAGGCGTTCATCTGGCCATTGAGGTGGCAAAGCTGACCGGCCTGCCGCTGCTGATCGCGGGAATCATTCAAGACAGGGAGTACTTCCGCGACCAGGTGGAGCCTCACCTGGACGGCCGGCAAGTCCGCTATCTCGGCGCACTGGATGCCGCGGGCAAGAACGAACTGTTCGCCCAGGCCCGTGCACTGCTGCACTTGAACACCATCCCCGAACGGTTCGGACTTGTCCTTGCGGAGGCCAATGCCGCGGGCGTACCCGTGATCGCCATGGACCTTGGCTCCTGCCGCGAAGTGATCGCGGATGGACAGACGGGCTTTCTGGTGAACTCCACTGCTGAAGCGGCGCAAGCGGTACGGCGCACAGGCGAAATCGATAGTGAGGCCTGCCGCGAACGTGTCCGCCGGAACTTCTCCGTCCAGACGATGGTGGAAGCCTACGAACGAGTCTACGCGCGAATCTTCGAACTGGAAGCAAGATGAAATCCGACATCATAAGGCGTTACGCCGGCAACCCGATTCTCACCAAGGCCGATATCCCATACCCCGTGGAAACCGTCCATAACGCGGCGGTGGTGAGGCACGGCGGCGAGTACATCATGCTGTTCCGTTCCCACCTGCGCACCGGACGGTCGATCATCGGCCTGGCGCGCAGCCTGGACGGCTTCCGCTTCACTGCCGATCCCGCTCCGTTTCTGACGCCCCAGCGCACGGGCCCTTTTGCCGCCTATGAGGAATTCGGCGTCGAGGATCCGCGTATCACCAGTCTTGAAGGCGAGTATCTCATCACCTACAGCGCCTACTCACGCAACGGAGTGCGCATCGCACTGGCCAGGACGAAGGACTTCGAGCAAGTGGAGAGAGTCTCGCTCATCACGCAGGCCGACTATCGGAATTCCGTCATCTTTCCGGGGAAGTTCGACGGGCTGTACGCGCGGCTGGACCGGCCCCATTCGGAAATCGCGCCCTGGTCCATCTGGATCTCTTACTCGCCGGACCTGCGCTTCTGGGGTGAGTCCCGGCTTGTTATGCGGCCTGAACCTTATCACTGGGATGAAATGAAGATCGGCCCTGGCGCGCCGCCCATCCGTACCGGCGACGGGTGGCTTTCCATCTATCACGGAGTATTCCGCACGATGGACGGATCGATTTATCGCCTGGGCGTGGCGCTGCATGACCTGCACAACCCGGCAAAAGTGATCGGCGTAAGTGACTCCTGGATCCTGCAGCCCGAAGACCCCTGGGAGGTGACCGGGTATGTTCACAACGTGGTCTTCACGTGCGGCGCGGTCGCGGAGCCCGATGGAACGGTGAAGATTTATTGGGGCGGCGCGGACACGGTGATGTGCGTGGGTGAGGCGAATCTTGCCGATCTGGTTTCCCTTTGCCTGGAACAGGGCCGGCCGGCGGTCAGCCCCCCCTGCGACTGCCCCCCGCCCGCGTGACAATGGCCACGCCTGCCGTCACCAGCACGATCCCCGTCACCAGCCCCGCGTTCACCTTCTCTCCAAACAACGCAGCGCTCAGCGCCACCCCGGCAAACGGCACCAGAAACGCATACATCGACACCGAGCCCGCCGAATACTTCTTCAGCAGTTCCGCCCATCCCACGAAGCACACACCAGCCACCACCACACCTTGATAGGCGATGGCAGCCACCGGCGGCCACGTCAGTTTCCCTGTCAGCATGGGTTCCGTCAGCGCCGCCATTACCAGAAAAACGGGCAGTGACCACGCCATCTGCCACACCACCGCGCGTATGGGATCCACGTTTTGCACCAGCCACCGCGTGTACACCTGGCGGAAACCCAGCAGCACGGCGGAAAGCACCAGCAGCGCGTTGCCCAGTAGCGGATTCGGCGCCAGCAGGGTGCCGGGCTGCCCCACACTCAGCACCAGCATTCCGCCCAGCGCCAACACCAGCCCCACAATGCGGATCCCGTTCAGCCGCTCTTCGAGTGCCGAAAAGTGGCCGATCAGGTTCGCAAACACCGCATAGGAATTGAGAATCACCACGCCGTAACCGGGCGAGGTAAGCTGCATGGCGGAATTCATCAGTGCGATCTGCACCGCAAACAGCATTCCCAATCCGATCAGGTACCGCCGCTCCCCGGGCGCCATGCGCAGGCTCACCCCGCGCGCCACGCCGCACAGGCTTACCGTCACCACGCCCAGCGCCATCCGCCAGAAGGCGCTCCAGAACGGCGGCATCACATCCAGTCCGATTTTCACCGAAACCAGATTGCCGCCCCACAAAATAGAGATCAACGTCGCCAGCAAGGCGCCAGACCAGCCGATTGGCTTAGGCGAGGACAAGAGACTATTCTAATGAGTATCGTCCCGCCTGTGATTCAATTCGTTCTGCTGGCGCTTGTAGGGGCCGCCGCCGCCTACGATCTTCGCTATCGCAGAATCCCCAACTGGCTCTGCCTCGCAGGAGTCATCGCCGGCTTCGCCATCAATGGATATGAGGGCAACCTGCGCACGGCGGCCATGGGCTTCGGACTCGCTCTGGCCGTCTACATTCCACTGTTCGCGCTGCGGGCCATGGGTGGGGGCGACGTGAAACTGATGGCCGCGGTGGGCGCGCTGACGGGACCTAATCACTGGCTGGCCATCTTTCTGATCACGGCCATCGCCGGCGGAGCAGTGGCCCTCATTCTGCTGGTGTGGAAAGGCGGGTTGGGCCGCGCTTTGCGCAACGCCGGCTTCATTCTCTGGGAACTGTCTCACCTCCGCAAGCCTTACGAATCGCGCCAGGAACTGGATGTGAGCCATCCCCAGGCCGTATCTCTGCCTCATGGCGCGGTGATCGCGCTGGGCTGCGCGCTATTTCTTCTTCTGCTTCGATAGCGCGCGTTCAATGTGTCTGGCCACCTCGGCGGCCAGCGCATCGGATCCGGCATCGGTGAAATGCACGTTCACCGGACGCTGAATCTCCTTCAGCCTCCCCAGCGCGAAGGCATAGAGATCGTTTACCGGGATCCTGTTCCTGCGCATCACATCAAGCGCGGCCTGATTGTAAAGCCCCACGTCGGCGGGCACGCGCGGCGGGCTTACTTTCCCTTCCGGCACTGGAGTGGTGTTGGCCCAGATCAACCGCGCCCCGGTCCTGTTCAGCGCCGCTACAATGGCCGCCAGGTTTCGCCCGTAGTCTTCGACGGATACCTGCCGCTGGCCGTCTTCCATGCGGCGCAGATCATGAAGGCCGAAGTTGAAATGAATCACGTCCCATCGGCCATCGCCCAGCCATTGGGCGATTTTCTCCGCGCCGTTGCGCGTGTGCGCGGCGTTGGTGGGAATGCGATGCACGTTCGCCTTCCCCTCCAGCAATTTGCGGACGGGAAGCGTGTAGCCGATGGAAATGGAATCACCGATCAGCAGCACACGCGGCAACCCCGGCTTGTCCTCGACGGGGGCAAAGGCGGGATTCGGCGCCTGGGCGACGAGGGAAAGCGGAATCAATGCCAACAGTGCAGCTCTGCGCATTCGACTGAGTATACGCCATGCGTGAATTCTCCGCCGGGACTTGATATGTTCTTTCTAAAGGATCGCGACATGAGAATCACGCTGGCTTGGTGCGCCATCGCGCTGCCGCTGGTGGGCGCGCCGCCGCCCGGCGAAATCGAGTTCTTTGAAAAGAAGGTGCGGCCGGTGCTGGCCGGCAACTGCTACTCCTGTCACAGCACCGGAATCAAAGTGGCCTTCGCAAATCTGCGCCTGGACAGCAGGGCCGGCGCGATGGCCGCGATCATCCCCGGCAAGCCCGGCCAAAGTAAACTGATCCGCGCCGTGCGGGGCGAGACGGGACAGCGCATGCCGCCATCGGGCGCGTTGAAGCCGGAACAGATCGCCGATCTCGCGCGCTGGGTGGAAATGGGCGCTCCCTGGCCGGACGAGGCGCCCAAAACCGCGGCGGCCATCGAATCGTTCGACGTCGCCTCCCGCCGGGCCGCTCACTGGGCCTGGCAGCCCGTGCGCGCCGTTGAACCGCCCGCGGGGAAGGGGCAGCACCCCATTGACCGGTTCCTGCTCGCCGCTCTCGAAGCGAAAGGCATAAAGCCGTCGCCTCCCGCCAGCCGCCGCGAGTGGATCCGCCGCATCACTTTCGATCTCACCGGGCTGCCGCCTACGCCATCGGAAATCGCCGCTTTTGAAGCCGACCACACCACCGGCGCTTACGAACGCCTCGCCAACCGTCTCATCGGCTCGCCACGATTTGGAGAACGTTTCGCGCGGCGCTGGATGGACCTGGTGCGCTACTCGGAATCGCACGGCAGCGAAGGCGATCCGGACACGCCCGAAGCCTGGCGCTATCGCGACTATCTCATCCGCGCCTTCAACTCCGATGTTCCCTACGACCAGTTGATTCGCGAACACATCGCCGGCGATCTGGTGCCACAGCCCAGGGTGAACGGCAAGGAGCAGTTGAACGAATCCGTCCTCGGCGCGGCGCATCTGCGCATGGTGGAGCACGGCTTCCAGCCCGTGGATCCCTGGGAAGACCGCGTCAAATGGGCCGACAACCAGATTGACGTGTTTTCGAAGGCCTTTCAGGGGCTCACCATCTCCTGCGCGCGCTGCCACGATCATAAGTTCGACGCCATCAGCCAGAAGGATTTCTACGCGCTGTTCGGCGTCTTCGCCGGCGCACGGCCCACGCAGGTGGCCATCGACACGCCGGAGTCCCTCAACCGCAACCGTGACGAATTGCAGCGGCTCAAGCCGTTGATTCGCCAGAGACTGGCCGCAGTGTGGAAACAGGATGCCTCGAACCTCGCCGCGAAACTGGCCGATTTGCCGGAACGCGCGCCGGCCAGGGATGCGCCGGAAACAGCACTGGAGGTTTGGCAGGCTCTTCGCAGCCGCGAGGATTTCGGGCAGGCATGGAAGGAAGTAGCGGGCTACTGGAACAACGAGCTTGCCTCGCGGCGCAAGTCCAACGCGGAGCTCCAGACGGCCTGGGATCTTACCAAGGACTACCCGGCATGGCTGCGGCACGGCGCCGGCGCACCGGCCGCGGCTTCGCCCGCCGGTGAGTTTTCCATTGAACCCGCCACCGGCCGCGCCATCCGCGCCATCTATCCGGCGGGTGTCTACTCGCACCTTCTCTCACGCAAGCACAACGCCGTCATCCAGTCGCCCCGCTTCCAGATCGACAGCGAGGCCATCAGCATCCGCGCCCTGGGCGGCGATCTGAGTTTCGCGCAACTGATCATTGAGAACTACGCAGTCCCCCGGGGCGGCATTTACCAGATGCGTTACAGCCCGAAGAAAGAACAGCCCGGCTGGGCCACCTGGGACGTCACTTACTGGAAGGGCTTCACCGCTTACATCGAATTCGCCACCGCGCAGGATGCCACCCACTTCCAACTGGACCCCGAAGACGCCAGGAAGAAGCCCCGGCCGCGGCTGAGGGCCGATGGCCGGTCGCACTTTGGCGCCATGCAAGTGGCTTTCCACGCCAACAAACAGAAGCCCAGGGAAGAATTGATTCCGGTTACGTACCTTCTTGACGGAGCCGAACCCGGATCGGCGCACGATCTGGCGGCGATCATCGGGCGCAAGCTGGAAGAGGCCGTGGAAGCATGGCGCACAGGGGTGATGGATGACCGCCAGGCGGCTTATCTCAATTCCTTCCTCGATAGCGGACTGCTTTCGAACACGCTCGAAACGCTCGCCGGTTCCGCCGGCCTGATCGCCCAATACCGCGGGTTGGAACAGGAAGTTCCCGTGGCGCGCCGTGCTCCAGGCGTGCTGGAGGAAGCCGGGCCGGACGCGCGTCTGCTTGTCCGCGGCAACCACAAGGACCTTGGCGAAGCTGTCCCGCGGCGCTATCTCACCGCCCTTGCCAGCCGTCCGTATGACGATCCCAAGCTGGCGCGGCTGCGACTGGCCGATGAAGTGGCCGGCCGCGACAATCCGCTCACCGCGCGCGTGATGGTGAATCGGATCTGGCAGTCGTTTTTCAGGCGCGGACTGGTCCGCACCGTGGATAACTTCGGCAAACTGGGCGAGGCGCCGTCGCATCCGGAACTCCTTGATTACCTGGCCCGGCATTTCATGGACAGCGGCTGGTCCATCAAGAAGATGGTGCGCCTGATCGTCACTTCCGATGCCTACCGGATGAGCAGCCTCGCTTCCGCGGAGGCGGTGAGAGCCGACCCCGGCAACACGCTGGTCCATCACATCCCCATGCGGAGGCTGGAAGCCGAAGAGATCCGCGACGCCGTGCTCAGCCTCTCCGGCGAACTCGACACGAAGATGTACGGCCGTTCCGTCGATGTCTATTACGCCCACGAAACCGGCGCCACCAAGGGTGACCGGCCCAAGGGCCCGCTTGATGGCGAAGGCCGCCGCAGCGTTTACCTTGAGATCCGCCGCAATGCCGCCCATCCGTTTCTGGAAGTCTTCGATGCGCCAAAGCCCGCCACCACGCGCGGCGAGCGCGACGTCACCAATGTGCCCGCGCAGTCGCTGGCGCTGCTCAACAGCCAGTTCGTCATTGACCAGTCCGCCAAGTGGGGCAGACGGATCGTTGCCAGCGGCGGCTCCCGTGACGACATCCTGCGCGCGGTGTTCGAAGCCGCCCTGGGACGCCCGCCCGGCGCAACCGAACGTGATGAGGCGGCCACCTATCTGGCCTCCCTGCAGGCGGAAGATCAGGCGCGGACGTGGGCCGGCTTTGTCCATGCCATCCTGAACCTGAAGGAATTCCTCTATGTTCGCTAGACGCGTTTTCACACGCCGCGAGGTGCTGGCCCGGGCCTCCACCGGTTTCGGACTTCTGGCTCTGAAAGGACTGGCCGCCGCCACTCACCATACCCCAAAGGTGAAGAACGTGATCTTCTGTTTCATGTCCGGCGGCTGCTCACACCTGGATTCCTTCGACCCCAAGCCGCGCCTCAGGAAGGAGGCCGGCCAGCCCATGCCCGTCCCGGTGGACCGCACCATGTTCAACCAGAACGGCAACATCTTTCCTTCCCCTTGGGAATTTAAGAACTATGGGCAGAGCGGCATTCCGGTCAGCGATCTGTTCCCGCACATGGGCTCAGTGGCCGACGATCTGTGCGTCATCCGCTCCATGACGGTGAAGTTCATGGAACACGCGCAGGCCAACAATTACTATCACAGCGGCCAGCCGCTGACGGGATTCCCCAGCATGGGCGCGTGGACTACTTACGGGCTGGGCACGGAATCGAAAAATCTGCCTGGCTTTGTGGTGCTGGGCTCCGGCGAAATCCCATTGGGCGGCATCAACGTGTACGGCAGCGGCTTTCTTCCGGCGATTCACCAGGGTTCGTTCCTCTATCCCGAACGGCCGGAGCCGCTGCAGGACATCACGCCCAAGGAACCTGACATCCAACAACGCAAGCGCCTGGAATTTATTGCCGCGATGGATCGCCGCTTCGTGGAAACAACCGAAGCCAACGCGCAGGTGGAAGCCGCCATTCGCAACTATGAGACGGCGTACCTGATGCAGTCAGCCGTGCCGGAGTTAGTGGACCTGAAGGGCGAATCCGAAGCCACTAAGAAGCTCTATGGACTGGATTCGCCCAACCCGGGGAAGGCGGCCTATGCGCGGCAATGCCTGCTGGCCCGCCGCCTGGTGGAGCGCGGTGTGCGATTTGTTGAACTTACGATCGTGCCGCCAAAGGGCCTCGGCGGGGGCAACTCCTGGGACCAGCACAATCGCCTGCGTGAGGGCCACGCCGCCAACGCCTTCCATGTCGATCAGCCCATCGCCGCGCTGATCAGGGATCTGAAGGCGCGCGGCCTGTTTGATCAGACACTGGTGCTGTGGTCGGGCGAGTTCGGCCGGACGCCGTTCGTACAGGGCACTGATGGACGCGACCACTGTCCCTCCGGCTTCAGCCTCTGGATGGC
>JANRLE010000377.1:0-16076 GCA_033762895.1 Bryobacteraceae bacterium
ATATTAACGGCCCGGAGGCGCCGGCGTCGGGTGACGAACTGACGTTTTTTATCACCCGCGAAGTCATGCGCGAGTTTTCACCACGCCTTCTGCTGGTGAATTTCTGGGATATGGATGTGGCTCACTGGGGTTCGTACTCTCTCTATCTGCAGGCCATTACACGCACTGACCGGCTGGTGGGGATGTTGTGGGACGAAGTCCAGGAGAATCCCAAATACAGGGACAAGACGACGATTCTGGTGCTGCCCGAACTCGGCCGTGACGGCGATCAGAACACCGCGAACGGATTCCTGAATCATCGTTCAGGCGATGAATCCTGCCGTAACATGTGGCTGCTGGCGCTGGGAGCCGGAGCCTCCCGGGGTGAGACGGAACGCCCGGTGGCCCATGTTGACGTGGCTGCCACGGCGGCCGGACTGCTCGGCGTAAAATGGACCTCGCAGGGAAAGGCACTGAAGGAGATCGCCTGAAGATGATCTCTGTAATTCTGCAAGTGCTGATCGAGAAGGGCTTGTTTGAGCGAATACCCGCCACGTTTTCCACATTCTTCCTGGAGCAGATGAAGGATTGGGATACGCTGTTTCCTGCCGAACACCGCTATTTCGAGCGCCTGTTCACGTTGCTCGACCGGCTGCCTCCCGCCGAATTTGCCGGCTTGTTCAGGCCCCTGCTAAAGGTACAGCAGAAAATGGGCGTGAACGAAAAGAACTGGCCGCGCCGCAGCTTTACGCTGGATCAGGTGGATTTTCTCAACCGCAACGCCCACTACGCGGAGTGGCGGACGGAAATTGCCGCGATTTTTTCCCGCCTGGATCCGGTGTTGGATGCCGTCACCGCGCGGCGGGGCAAGCCGCGTTTCGCCGCCGTTGTTTCCCCAGGTGAGTTGCCCGTTGGGCCGGACCGGTTATGGAAGCGGTTGAAGGGACGTCGCGTGGCCCTGGAGACGGCTTTCGACCCGGCCGAGCATCTGATGCCTCTGTTCACACTGGGGGACATCGCTCCCTACGACCGCTGGCTGATCCAGGCGACGGATGGCTTGCGCGCGCCCTTGGGCGCCGTTTCGCTGGGATACGATGCCCTGGCATCCTATCGCAAACGCTTGATGGAAGATGTGCAGTCCGTAGTGGAAAAGGAACAGATCCGGGGACCACGGGAGTTGGGCGCGCGCCTGAAGAAGATGAGGATTCTGCCGGGTGAGGGCGACGCCGCTTCCGATCCGGTGTTGGCGGAGTTCACCCGCGCCGTCCTGCTGGCCGGTAACGGAACACTGCTGATCAATAACACGTTCGTGGAGTGGGCCACCGTGCAGGCAGTCCGGCGGGCCCGTCCGTCCATGGTGGTGGCGAGTTTCGGCGTACGCAACAAAGTGAAACCATTCTCTTCCCTGCTGATCTTTTCGGACCAGGACAAGACCAATCCCATTCCCACACAGGTGGACACCCTGGGAACTTATGTCGATCTGGAGATTTTCTATCCCTATATCTGGCAGGAGTTCGAAAAGTACGCCGAGTATCAGCGGAACACCGTCTTTCTCTTCGCGGCCGAAGGCATGGACGAAGCCATGGTGATCGCACCGCCTGACTTCGTGCTGCCGGCCAGGCTGAGCGCCGAAAGACTTATGGGCTCCCTGCGGGAGTGGATGCGGTTGTGACCCGCCGGCACCTGTTGTTGGGCGCCATGGCCCAGGCTCAAAAGCCTGGTAAATGGTTCACTGATGTAACAGAACACGTCTTTGGCGCACTGCCGGCGTTCCAAAACCAGCTCTCAAAGGGTATCCCTTACTGGCGCGCCCGGCTCGATGTGATGTGCGGCACCGATGTCTACGGCAGCCAGGGTATTGCCGTCGGCGATATCGACAACGACGGCCGCGACGAGATCTATGTCTGCCAGTCCGGGGGCTTGCCCAACCGGTTGTTTCGAATCGGCGCCGGCGGCGTGGCCGTCGATCTCACGGAGAAAGCCGGCGTCGGGATCCTGGACGATACTTCTTCCGCACTGTTTCTCGATACCCGTAACCGGGGCGTTCAGGATCTCATCGTGCTGCGTTCCAACGGGCCGCTTCTGTTCCTCAATGACGGCAGCGGCGTCTACACGCTGGATGCCGGCGCCTTTCGATTCGCCACTCCACCGCAAGGTTCGTTCACCGGCATGGCCGCGGCCGACTATGACTGCGACGGGTATGTGGATTTGTATCTCTGCAGCTATATCTACTATCAGAGTGAGGACCAATACCGATACCCCTCGCCCTATCATGACGCGCGGAACGGGCCGCCCAATTTCCTGTTCCGGAACCAGGGAGGACAGTTTGCCGACGTGACGCGCGAAAGCGGTATGGACGAAAACAATAACCGCTACAGCTTTGCCGCGGCCTGGTGCGACTCCGATGGCGACGGCCGCCCCGAGTTATATGTCGCCAATGACTTCGGCCGGAACAATTACTACAAATGGGATGGCGGACGATTTCGCGATGTCGCGGCCGCGGCCGGTGTGGAGGACATCGGCCCTGGAATGAGCGCAGCCTGGTTCGACTTTGACGGAGACGGCCGCTTCGATCTGTATGTGGCCAATATGTACACCGAAGCCGGCCAGCGCATCGTGAAGGAAAAGCAACTGGAGCCCGCCGAAGCCTATCAGCGCCACGCCAAGGGCAATTCGCTTTATCGCAATCTCGGCGCAGGCAAGTTCGAAGAAACCCGTCAGGCCGAAATGGGACGCTGGGCATGGTGCGCCGATGGCTACGATTTCGATCTGGACGGCAGGCCGGAGCTTTATGTGGCGGCGGGCATGATCACAGGCGACCGTACGCGGGACCTGCACGAGTTCTTCTGGGATAAGGTGGTCTCGCAAAAAGGCCGCGCCTATGAGGAAGGCTGGAATACCATCAACCAGCTCATCCGTGAAGGCGATTCCTGGTGTGGACACGAAGCCAACGTGTTCTACGCCTGGGAGCGCGGGAAGTTCGTGGATCGATCGGCGGAAAGCGGCGCGGATTTCTCCGATGATTCGCGAGCCTTCGCGTTTGTCGATGTGGATGGCGACGGGATCACCGATCTCGTCTTGAAGAGCCGTCTGGGGCCCCAGGTGCGTGTGCTGCGCAATGAGCGCGGGGCGGGCAGGCCGGTGGTGGGGCTGCGGCTGCGCGGAACAAAATCAAATCGCGATGCAATCGGCGCCGTCGTCAGGGTGGGCAAACAGGTCCAACAGGTGAGCGCCGGTTCGGGTTATCTGTCACAGCACACCAAGAGCCTGTATTTTCCCGCCGCCGCGCAGGGCGAGATTCGATGGCCGTCGGGACACGTGGAAAAACTGGCAGGGCTATCGCCGGGTCATATGCACACCGTAGAAGAAGGCAAGGGGGTGTTCAACAGGACGCCCTTTGCCCCGCGAGAAGCGATGCGAAGCGCGGAGATGAAGATCGACAATGCGCCTGCTTCAGTCTCCTTCCGTCTGCTCGATCCTCTGCCCTACCCTGCTGCCGTGCGCGGCGAGCGGGAACGCGCCGTGCTGGGCCGCTTCCTACGAGACTGGCGCATGCCCTTGCCCGCCAGCGCGCAGTTTCACCTGAATGAGCGCGGCGACTTGACCGATGTCTCCATCGGCGGACCACGCGCGGACTCCGCATTGCCCTTTGGCGGCCGCTATGTCACGCTCCCGCAGCGGAGTTTTCTAAAACTGGGCGCCGCCTTCTACATGGAAAGTTTACCCGACGCGGCGTTAGTCTACTGGAACGACGCCTTGCAGCGGCAGCCGAACGCCGAAGCGGCAAACGGACTGGGCCTGATGTTCGCTCGCCAGGGGCGAAGAGCAGAAGCCCGGGACTGGTTCGAAAGAGCGATCGCCATCGACGGCAAGCATGCGGGGGCGCGCAACAACCTCGGCGTATTGTTCGGTGAGCAGCGCGAATGGGCGAAGGCGATCGCTACCTTTGAGGCCGGGATTCAGGAGATCGGCGCGGATGAGACCTTATTTCTGAACCTGGCCCGCATCCACATTCAAAGCGGAGACCGCCAAAAGGCCAGGCAAGTGATGGAAAGGCTTCTATTGGCCAAACCCGATAGTCGCGTCGCCAGGCGCGCACTGACGGAGCTACAATAGCCGCGCAGGATAAATCCATGCGCTGCTACCTCGTTATCTTATCCATGCTGCTGGCGGCCTGCGGCGACCCTTCCCTCCGCACCATCCCCATCCCCGAACTCCGCGACCGTATCCAGGGCGGCTGGGCCGGACAGATGATCGGCGTCAGCTTCGGCGCCCCCACCGAATTCCGCTTCAACGCCGTCATCATCCCCGAGGACAAACTTCCCGAATGGAAGCCGGAAAAGGTGCGCAACGCCCTGCGCCAGGATGACCTCTACGTCGACATGACCTTCGCCAAGGTCCTGGATGACAAGGGCCTGGACGCCACCACCGAAGACTTCGGCGCCATGTTCAAGGGCGCCCAATACCGCCTTTGGCACGCCAACCTCGCCGCCCGCCGCCTGCTGCGCCGCGGTGTCCCCGCGAGTCTCACCGGCACCCCTGCTTACAACGCACACGCCAACGATATCGACTTCCAGATCGAGTCCGACTTCATCGGCCTGATGGCCCCCGGCCTCCCTGTGGCTTCCAACGACCTCTGCCTCCGCGCCGGACGCGTAATGAACTACGGCGACGGCATCCTCGGCGGCGCGTTCGTTTCCGGCATGTACTCATCCGCCTTCTTCGAAAAGGACCCGCGCCGCGTGGTGGAAGCCGGACTCGCCAGCCTGCCGCCTTCGAGCCCCTACGCCAGGATCATCGCCGACGTCCTCGCCTGGTCAAAAGAAGAAGCCGACTGGACCCGCACCTGGCAGCGCATCGAAGACAAGTGGGACAACCGCGAAGCCTGCCCCAATGGCGCCGGCCGTCCCTTCAACATCGATGCCAAACTCAACGGCGCCTACATCGCCCTCGGCCTTCTCTACGGTGGCGGCGATATGGAAAAAACGATCTTAATCTCTACTCGCGCCGGCCAGGACTCCGACTGCAATCCCTCCAGCGCCGCCGGAATCATCGGCGTCATGCTCGGCTACCGCAACATTCCCGAAAAGTGGAAGGGCGGCATCCCCGCCATCGCCCACGAAAAGTTCGAGTACACCGATTTCACCTTCGATCAGATCGTGGACAGCACCGTGAAGCGCGCCATCGCCCTGGCCGAAAAGAACGGAGGCAGCCGCAAAGGTGACAACCTGCTTGTCAAATTCCAGAAGCCGGCGCCCCTCGACCTGCCCCTGTGGGATGACTACGGTGCGCCCGCCGAAGGCATTCCCCAATCCGCGCCCGCCTGGAAATGGAAGGGCGCCTGGAAGCAGGACGTGCAGAAAGATAACCGCAATCCGGAATGGGTCACACGCATCGCATCACAGAAAGGCGCCGAAGCCGCCCTCGAGTTCGAAGGTACCGGCGCGATCCTCCGCGGGCCCTATCTGCCCGACGGCGGCACGGCCGATGTCTACCTCGACGGCAGGCTGCACAAAACCATCGACGTTGTCTCCGACGAGCGCGACCGCCGCATTGCCGAATCCCTCTGGCATGCCTTTCGACTCGCGCCAGGAAAGCACAACCTGCGTATCGTGGTGAAGGGCGAACCCGGCCCCGGCGCCAAGGCCGCTGATGTCGCCATCGAACGCCTCATCGTATTCCGCTAACGCCATGTTACGAAGAACCCTGCTTTCAAGCCCCATCTTACTGGCCCAGACCGCCCCGTCGAAACGCATCGCCGCCGTGGTCACCGAATACCGCCCGCTCTCCCACGCCGATGTCGTTGTGGGTAAGTACCTGGAAGGCTACCGGCACGATGAGAAACCGCCGTACCCGCGGTCGAAGATTGTCGCCCTGCACACCGAGCAGGTCCCCGCCAACGACCTCAGCCGTCAGAAGGCAAAGAAATATGGCGTCCCCATCTACCCCACCGTCCGCGCCGCGCTTACGCTTGGCGGAGACAAACTGGCCGTCGACGGCGTCATCCTCATTGGCGAACACGGTGACTACCCCACCAACGAAAAGGGCCAGAAACTCTATCCCCGCTATGAGATGTTTCTGAAAGTCACTGACGTGTTCCGCGAGAGCCGCCGCGCCGTGCCCGTTTACACCGACAAGCATCTCTCCTGGAATTGGCATCAGGCCCGCCGCATGGTGGAGATTGCGCGCGAACTGCGATTCCCGCTGATGGCTGGCTCCTCCATTCCCGTCGCCTATCGCGTCCCCACCCACGATGTTCCTTATGGCACGCCCGTCCGCCACGGCCTCGTCATTTCCTTTGGAGGACTGGAAGGTTACGGCTTCCACGGCCTGGAAGGGCTGCAGGCGCTGATGGAACGCCGCGCGGGCGGAGAAACCGGCGTCGCCGCGGTGCAGTGCCTGGAAGGCGCGTCCTGCTGGCAGTACCTCGATCAGAACGCCTGGGCCGGAAAACTCTTCGCCGCCGCCCTTGCCCGCAGCGAAACCCGCAAGCCCGGCGATCCGCGGCAACTTGTCGCCAAACCCGCCGCCTTCCTCGTCCACTATCGCGATGGCGCCACTGGCGTCGTCTTCCAGGCGCCCGGCCTCGTTGAAGAATGGCTTGGCGCGGTTGAACTCGCGGGGGTGGCGGATCCCTTTTCCGTCCTGTTCAAACTGCAGCGCTTCGGCGCCCGCCACCACTTCGCCTGCCTGGTACAAAACATCGAGAAAATGTTTGAAACAGGAACGCCGCCCTACCCCGTCGAACGTACGCTGCTCACCAGCGGCATCCTCGATTTCGCCCTCGAATCCCGCTCCCGCGGCCACATTCGGCTGGACACACCTGATCTTGCCGTCGCCTATCGCCCCGCCCGCGGCCCGTGCTATTGCCAGGAAGGCTGGTAGCTCTCCTCAACGCCGCACCGGCAGGCGCGCATCCACTGACCGCAGGTACCCCTTCAGGTCTCCAACCAACTCCCGCGCCTTCGGCTGCATCGATCCGGCCAGGTCATGTTGCTCGCCCGGGTCCGCGCGCAGATCGAACAACTCCGCACGGTCGTCCTCGTAGTAGTAGATCAGCTTCCAATCGCCTTTCCGGATCGACGACTGCGGCCGGTAATCGGGCGTCGCCGTATGTTCCGGAATGTAGTAAGGAAAGTGCCAGTGCAGCGCATCACGATTCCACCCTCGCCCTCGCGGAGCCCGCAGCAATCGGGCGAAGCTCCGCCCGTCCAACGGCAACCGGCCCCGCCTCGCCACCCCCGCGATTTCGCACAGAGTGGGAAACACGTCATGCCCGATCACTGGCACATCGCATTGCGACCCGGCCTTCACCCGCCCCGGCCATCGCACCAGCATTGGCACCCGCACGCCGCCTTCATACAGATTCCACTTACTGCCGCGCAGCGGAGCGTTCGAAGTCACTTCCGGATTTCCGCCATTATCCGAAGTAAACAGCACGATCGTATTCCGTCGGAGTCCCGGATCATCCACCTCCTTCAGAAGCTGCCCCACATAGTGATCGAAAGTCTCCACAAAAGCCGCGTACATCGCCCGTTTCGCGTCCCCGCCGTATTTGTTGCGGTACTTTTCCACCAGCCACCGGCATCGCGTATGCACTGGCGTGTGAACGTAATAATGCGAAGCGAAAAGAAAGAACGGCCGCGCCCGGTTCTCCCGCAGGAATCCCGTCGCCCCTTTTGTCAGCGTATCTTGCGGATACACGCCGTCCCCACATCCGTCAAAGGTCCGTTCCTTGTAGCTGTAAGGATGGCTCCCCCGGTCCTCGGCCGCGAAATCGAAGCCCTGCCGGCCCGGACCATACTCGGGGCTGTATCCCAGGTATTGCTGGTGGTGGGCGTTCAAATGCCACTTCCCCGCGATCCCCGTCCGGTACCCCGCCCCGCCCAGCGCTTCGGCGATGGTCTCCTCCTCCAACGGCAGATTCAAGGTAAACGGCGGATGCCGCAGCGGAGTCACCGTCGTCGGCTTCGAATCGGCGTACTTGGTGACGAATTCAAAGTGCAGCCGCGCCGGTGACCGCCCCGTCAGCAGCGCCGCCCGAGCCGGTGAACAGATCGGCGCCGATGAGTAAGCATTGGTGAACCGCATGGACTCCCCGGCCAGTCTGTCCAGGTTCGGCGTTTCAATCACCCGGTTCCCATACGGGCCGGTATCCGCCCATCCAAGATCATCGGCCAGGATCAGCAGGATGTTCGGCCGCGCCGCCTCTGCGGCGGGCAGCAGAGCAGCAGTCTGTAGAAAACTTCGTCTCAGCACGTTGCCCCTCATCATACTCCACCATTTCACTTTCCTGTTGACTTGTTTCACTTTTTTCGCTAGCGTGACAGTGCACCATGCCGGCCAAGAGCCACGCCATTCAGAGCCGAGCCCTCGCCAAAGGCCTCCAACTCATCCACACACTCTCTGCGGCAAAGGCCCCGCTCACTCTTGGCGAACTGGCTGGGATCATCGGCCTTGGAAAACCCTCCACGCTGCGCCTGCTGCACACCCTCGCCGCAACCGGATTCGCCACCCAGGATGCCGCCGGCAACTACGAATCAACCCGGCCGGCTGCCCCGGCAGGCGATCAATGGGCAGGCCGCCTGCTGGAGGCCGCCACACCCGAAATGCTGCGCCTCAATGAGGACTCGGCGGAGACCGTCAGCCTCGCCGTCCTGTTTGACGACCACATCCGCGTTGTCCACTCCATCGAAAGCCCCCGCCAGATTCGCATGTCGAACTACCCAAACCGCATTCTGGCCCCCTACGCCTCCTCTCTCGGCAAAGCGATCGCCGCATTCCAGACGCCGGAACGGCTCCAGTTACTGTTACAGGTTTACGGGATCTACCAGACCACGCCGCGGACCATTACCGAACCCCTGCAGATCCGCGCGGAAATGGAGCACATCCGCGAGCGCGGCTACTCATTTGAATACGAAGAGACCGTGCCCGGAGGCTGCTGCTTCGGCGCTCCCATCCGTCCGCTCAACGAAGCGGTACGGTCTGCCATCAGCATCTCGCTCCCCACCTCCCGCTTCAACAGCAAACTGGAAAAGACCATTCCCGGCCTGGTGATGGACGCGGCCCGGCGCATCGCCAAACGCCTTTCCCTCCGGAGGAACTCATGAAGCCTGTCATTCTCGTCCTCGCCGCCGCCACCCTCAACGCGGCCCCAAACATCGAACAACGCGGTCCCGCTTCCTGGCCCACAGCCAACCACTTCCGCTTCTCTCACCCCGGCGGCGCGCCGCCGAACAAACCTGTGTGGGCCGACGTGGAACTGCCCGCGGGCTTTAACCCGGACTCGGTGCGCGTGCTCGGCCGCGGCGCACAGCCCCTTCCCGCCAAAACCGACTGGCGCGTCCCCAAAGCGCGCATAAGTTGGATCTCCGATCATTCACCCACTTACTACGTCTATTTCGATCTCAACAAAGCCGGCGAAACCACGCGGCTCCCCGAACCAGCTATGATCGGCGCCGGCGACCGCGTCACCTTCGGCCGCCCCAACGTGCGCGGCAAACTCGCCGTCGGCCTCTGGGCTCACCCCGCTCCGCTCGACCTGGACAAGGACGGCAACATCGATATGATCGCCGGCTGCCCGGACCGCCCCTACAACGGCATCTGGCACTTCCGCAATCTCGGCACCAACGCCAAACCGCTATTCGACCGCGCAGAATGGCTCGGTCCCGGCAAGAAGGACCTCGTCGCAGCCGATTTTAACGGCGACGGCGCCACCGACCTCGTCTTCAGCGGCGGCTACTACAGCGATCCCGCCACCAACCGGCTCTCAAAGCCAGTAACCATCACACTCCGCCGCGACTATCACATCGGCCGCGACGATCTCTGGCACCCCGTCGACTGGGACGGCGACGGCAGAATCGATATCCTTGCCGGAGTAAGTGACTGGACCGACTACGGCTGGGACGACGCCTTCGACGAAACCGGCAAGTGGACCCGCGGCCCGCTGCACGGCTACGTCTATTTCCACCGCAACATCGGATCCAACGCTTCCCCCGAATACGCGCCGCCGGTAAAGGTGCTGGCCGGCGGAAAGCCCATCGATCAGTACGGCAGCCCCATTCCCAATCCCGTCGACTGGTTCGGCCGCGGCAGGCTCGATCTCATCGCCTCCAACTTCATCGACACCGTCACCATCTTCCGCCGCGCCAACAGCGAACTGAGCCAGGGCGAGTTACTCCATGTCAACGGCCGCCCGCTTCGCATGGACCTTTGTATGATCCAGCCGCGCGTTGTCAAATGGCATCCCGACGGCCGGCCTTCACTGATCATCGGCGAAGAGGACGGCACCGTCAGCCTGTTTGAAAACCTTGCACCCAAAGGCCAGGAGCCCAAACTCGCGCCCCCGCGCCACCTGGAACAGATCGATCCTTTTCTCAAAAGCGGAGCACTCTCCCGCCCCGTCGCCTTTGACTGGAACGGAGATGGCAAACTCGACATCATCACCGGCAACTCCGCCGGCTACATTCAATACTTCGAGAACACCGGCACTTCCGCCCGGCCCGCCTTCGAGGATCGCGGCTATCTCAAAGCCGGCGGTAAGATTATCCGCAGGATCGCCGGACCCAATGGCTCCGTTCAGGGTCCCGCTGAAGAGAAGTGGGGCTACACCAACCCCTCGGTTGCCGACTGGGATCTGGACGGCAAGCCCGACATCCTCGTCAATGACATCTGGGGCGACGTCCTGTGGTATCGCAATACCGGCACGCGCCAGCAACCCCAACTCGCTCCCGCCCAGCCCATCGACGTGGAATGGACCGGCCGGGCGCCCAAGCCCGATTGGGTCTGGTGGGAACCAAAAGGCAAGCAACTGCTCACCCAGTGGCGCACCACACCCAAAGCCATCGATTGGGACCGTGACGGTCTCCCCGACCTCGTGATGCTCAACCACCAGGGCTATCTCTCCCTGTTCCGCAGAACACGCCGCAACGGCGCGCTCATTCTGCTGCCACCGGAACGGATTTTCCTCAATGACCGCGGCCGATTCCTGCTGCTTGCCGCGGGCCGCGCCGGCGCCAGCGGACGCCGTAAGGTCGAACTTGCCGACTGGGATGGTGACGGCGACCTCGACCTCATCACCGATTCCGACGGCGGCCCCGCCTGGTACGAAAACACCGGCTCCCAGCAGCGCCCCGTCATGCGCCTGCGCGGCCCGCTCATCCGCAATGCCAGCCTCGCCGGCCATAGCCCCACGCCCAACGTCGCTGATTGGAACGGTGACGGCCGCCTGGACCTGATCGTTGGAGCCGAGGACGGATTCTTCTACTACTTCGATCGCTCCTACATCGATTCAGAAAAATGAAATGAGTTTCAGTTTCTTCGCTTGACTCTGCCGCCGCGTTTCAATATAGTGGGCGGCGGAGACTCAAGGATGAAACGAACCCACGTCTGCCTGCTGTTCCTGCTCACGATGGCCGCCGCGCCCGCCATCGCCCAGGTGATCTTCGGCGCCATTCAGGGCACCATTCGCGATGAGAGCGGCGCTGTCATCCCCAACGCCAAGGTGCTGGCCCGCAACACCGCCACCGGCGTGATGACCGAAACGCAGAGCAACGCCGCCGGCATTTACCTGCTGGGCGAACTCCGCCCCGGCGCCTACGAAGTGGAAGTGGAGGCTGCGGGCTTCAGCAAGTCCGTGCAGCGCAACGTCCCCATCCGCATCGAAGACCGCGTGCGCGTGGACTTCGCACTCAAAGTCGGCCAAGTCAGCGAATCGGTGGAGGTGGAGGCCAGCGTCCCGCTCCTGCAGACAGAGAACAACACCATCGGCCGCGTGGTGGAGGAGAACACGATAAAACAGCTTCCCCTGCGTGGCCGCAACGCCTTCGAACTCGTGCTGCTGACGCCGGGAGTCGTCCAGCGCGGTGCCGATGAGCAGCCGCGTCTGGGCGGCGGCCGCGCCCGCACCGGAGAGTTCGTGCTTGACGGCGGATCCATTACCACACCCCGCCGCGGCCAGGTCTTCACCCAGCCCAACCTCGACGCCATCCAGGAATTTAAGGTGCAGACCAGCGGCCTCTCAGCGGAATTCGGCCGCGCCGTTGGCGGCGTCGTGAACGCCACCCTTAAGTCCGGCACGAACCGCTTCAACGGCAACCTCTTCGAATTCCACCGCAACAACAGCATCAACGCCCGCAACTTCTTCGCCGCCTCCACGCCCAAGCTGATCCAGAACCAGTTCGGCGGCATGATTGGCGGCCCCATCATCAAGGACCGCCTCTTCTTCTTTGGAGACTTTGAAAGCTTCCGCCAGGCCGAAGAGTCCCTGTTCAACCGCACTCTACCCACCCCGGCGATGAAAAGCGGCGACTTCAGCGGCCTCAACCAGATCTTCGACCCCGCCACCCAGCGCACCGGCGCCAACGGCCGCCCTACCCGCGATCCTTTCCCCAACAACCGCATCCCCACCAACCGCTTCGATTCGCCTTCACCGAAGATCCTCGCCATCTATCCGGACCCCAACCTGCCCGGAATCGCCCAGAACTTCACACGTCTGATCCCGCGCGGCGTGGACAACAATAAGTTCGATGTGCGCATGGACTGGCGGGCCTCGGACCGCGACCTGGTGTTCGGCCGCTACTCCTGGGATCATCAATACTCCGACACCGCGCAGCCCTTCCCCGGGGCCGTCACCGGCGGCAGCCGCGGCAACTTCAACCGCTACCTCACCGGCGCCATCTCCTGGACACGCACCCTCAACCCCACCACAATCAACGACGCCCGCGTCTCCTATTTCCGCGGCATCAACGAACGGCTGCTAAGCGAGAATACTTTTGGCGATCTTGGCATTCCCAACCTCAACATCATCGGCCTGCCGCGCTTCACCATGCCGGGATTTGAAGGCATCGGCGACGCCCAGGCGTTCATGCCTGTCGAGAATGGCAGCCAGATCCAGGACATCCTCACCTTCGTCCGCGGCAAGCACATCATCAAGACCGGTGCCGATTTCCGCAGCTTCCCCATCAACGACCTGCAGCTCCAGTTCACCGGCGAGTACACTTTCAGCCCCGTGCAAACCGCCGATCCCGCCAACGCCGGCCGCACCGGCCATCCGCTGGCCAGCCTCGCCCTGGGCCATGCCGATACCTTCAACAACAGCACCCTGCGCGGCCGCTTTTACTACCGGTCCATTTACTTCGGAACCTTTGTCCAGGACGACTGGAAGATCACTCCGAACCTGACCCTGAACATCGGCCTTCGTTACGACCTGGAGCAGAACCCGCGCGAAACGCGCCGCCAGGGTTCGAACTTCGATCTCGCCCAGGGCCGCCCCGTGACGATGAACGAACTCAACCGCGACTTCATCCAGTTCACTGACCGCGTCAACTTCGGCCCGCGTGTCGGCTTCGCCTGGCGTCCGCCCGGATTGCGCAACACGGTCATCCGCTCCCACTACGGCATCTCCTACATCCCCCTCACCGGCCGCGCCACCTCCGCCTTCGCGCGTTTCCCCGCCGATCAGCGGCTCGGGCTGCAAAGCGATGGCCTCAATCCCGCCGCCATCCTGTCCCGCACGCCGCCCATTATCCCCAGCGTCGACGGCAAGGGTTTCGCCATCGACACCAAGATCGAACGCCCCAAGACCGGCGACTTCCAGCAATGGAACTTCGACATCCAGCACGAATGGGCCGGCATGCTGCTGCAAGCCTCCTACGCCGGCAGCGTGGCGCATCACCTGCTGATGAACCAGGACCACAACGTGATCCGGATTGAAGATGTGCAGCGCGCCGGCACCGGCACGCAGGCCATGCGGCCGTACCCGGATTACGGTTTCATCCTCTGCCATTGCGAACTGCAGAACTCCAGCTACAACGCTCTGCAACTCGGCATGGAGAAACGCTACAGCCGCGGCCTGTTCTTCTCCGTCTCCTACACATTTTCGAAATTCCTCGATTACAACGAGGACAATTTCTCCTCCATGATGCCCATGGACCCCTACAACCTGCGGCTTGAACGCGGCCTCAGCCAGTCTCACTTCCCGCACCGCTTCGTCACCGCCGCCGTCTGGGACGTGCCATTCGGAAAAGGCCGGCAGTGGCTGCAATCCGGACCAGCCGCATGGGTGGCCGGAGGATGGCAGCTTTCCAATATCCTGTCGCTTGAAAGCGGCGAACAGGTGTGGATTACCCAGGCCGCCAACACCGCCCGCACCTTCAGCCGCCAGTTTCGCCCCAACCTTATCGCCAACCCCATACTCGAAGAATCGGACCGCGTCATCGGCCGCTGGTTCAACACCGCGGCCTTCCAGGCGCCCGCTCCGCTGAACCTCGGAACCAGCGCCAAGTTCCCCAACGTCCAGGGTCCCGGACTGGCCAATCTGGATGTCTCCCTCATCCGCTTCTTCCCCATCCCGCTGCGCGAGACGATGAAGTTTGAACTGCGCGGCGACTTCTTCAACGTCCTCAACCGCACCAACTTCTCAGCGCCCAGCGGCGTTTTCGGTACGCCCAACTTCGCCCGCGTTACCGGCGCCCGCCTGCCGCGAACCATTCAACTGGGTCTGAAATTCTGGTTCTGATGACTCGCCGGCACTTCCTCGGTTCGGCGGCTGCGCTGGCGCAAGACCAGGCGCGGCCGCCCAACATCGTATTTCTCTACACCGACGATCAGGCCCGCTGGTCCGTGGGCGCCTACGGAAACAAGGACTCCCGTACGCCCAACATGGACCGCCTTGCCTCTGAAGGCGCGCTGTTCGAACGCGCCTTCGTCTCCACACCCGTCTGCTCGCCGGCCCGCGCGGCTCTGCTCACCAGCCAGCCCAGCTTCCGCACCGGCATCCGCGATTTCATCGACGTGCGCCGCGAGCCCGGACTCGGCCTGCCCGTCAGCTTTCCCACCTGGCCCCAACTGCTCCAGGATCGCGGTTACCGGACCGGCCTGTTCGGCAAGTGGCACCTCGGCACACGCCCTGAACATCACCCCACCCGCCGCGGCTACCACGAGTTCTTCGGATTCCTGGAAGGCGGCAATACGCCCATGGATCCGTTCCTTGAAGTGGACGGCCAGTCGCGCCGCGTCAACGGATCCCTGCCCGATCTGCTGGCCGATTCCTGCATCGACTTTCTGCGCCGCCACAGGAACGGCCCGTTGCTCGCCAGTGTTCACTTCCGCGCCCCGCATGGTCCCTACGGTCCGGTTCCGGAGGCGGACTCCACCGCCCTCAACGGAGTGACGCCCTCCACACCCGATGTGAAAGGCCTCGACCGGAAGTGGGCCTCATCGTCACTGCTGGCCTACTACCGCAGCGTGGCCTCGGTGGACCGCAACATCGGCCGCATCCTCGCCGCCCTGGAACAATTCGATCTTCACCGCAACACCATCGTGATTTTCACCTCCGATCACGGCTACATGATCGGCCATCACGGCGCAAGCGGGAAAGGCAATGCCACCGCCGCCCCGGGAGCGGGAACCGGCCGCCGCCCCAATCTCTACGACGATTCCATGCGTACGCCGCTGATTATCCGCTGGCCGGGCGTGGTGCGCCCCGGGCGGCGCATCGCGCAGATGGTATCGCACCTGGACTTTTTTCCCACCCTGGCCGGCATCGCGGGAGCGCCGGTCCCGCACAACTACCTGCCCTGTGGTTACGATTTCGCCCCGCTGCTGCGCGGGCAGAATATCCCCTGGCGCGATACGCTCTACGGCGACTACGACATGTATCACTACTACGAGGATTCGATGCGCATGATCCGCACCAGCCGCTGGAAGCTGGTGACGCACTCCAGCCGCGAAGTGCAGCACGAATTCTTTGACTTGCAGGAGGACCCCGGTGAGACCCGCAACCTCATCGGCAGCCCGGAACACGCCGCCAACATGCGCGCACTGCGCCGCCGCCTGTATGACTGGCAGGTCTGGATGGGCGATCCGCGCAGGAGATCGCCTGACGAAGAGATGTAGCCCCGCTAAGGGTTGATCACGGGACCCGTGAAGACCGGCCCGATCACCGGCGGCACGGGCCTCGGCGGATCCCTGGTGATCGACACGCGGATAATCCGGCCTTTTGTCTTCGGCGGATCGATCACATGGTCGATGCTCACCCGCCACCCGTTATTGAAGGCGTCGCGCAACAGATCCAGCATTCCCTGCCGCACCGGTTG